>NZ_JACJED010000005.1:36235-239108 GCF_014163885.1 Pseudoalteromonas sp. SR43-2
AGTAAGTGGCGTCCCCAAGGGGATTCGAACCCCTGTTACCGCCGTGAAAGGGCGGTGTCCTAGGCCTCTAGACGATGGGGACACATAAATGTGTCACTAGGACAACTGAATTTTTAGACTCGTTTCAGGCGAGCTTTCTTAATAACACTACACTTCCCTATTAAAATAAGTAAGTGGCGTCCCCAAGAGATTAGTACTCTTGATAACGTCGTGCATAGAGAGTGCGGTGTCACACTGCTTTACACAATACTTAAAATAGTAAGTGGCGTCCCCAAGGGGATTCGAACCCCTGTTACCGCCGTGAAAGGGCGGTGTCCTAGGCCTCTAGACGATGGGGACACATAAATGTGTCACTAGGACAACTGAATTTTTAGACTCGTTTCAGGCGAGCTTTCTTAATAACACTACACTTCCCTATTAAAATAAGTAAGTGGCGTCCCCAAGGGGATTCGAACCCCTGTTACCGCCGTGAAAGGGCGGTGTCCTAGGCCTCTAGACGATGGGGACACATAAATGTGTCACTAGGACAGTTGATAAGTTTAACTCACATCATGAGCTTTAAGGTAATTGCGTTTAATACAAGTAAAGACTCGAGCTTTAATTGTGACGCTATTTTCTCGGTAAAACCGCCTTTAACTAATAAAAGTTAAGTGGCGTCCCCAAGGGGATTCGAACCCCTGTTACCGCCGTGAAAGGGCGGTGTCCTAGGCCTCTAGACGATGGGGACACAGAAAACTGCTACCCTAGGACAAAACACTAATTTTTGGTGGAGCCATGCGGGATCGAACCGCAGACCTCTTCACTGCCAGCGAAGCGCTCTCCCAGCTGAGCTATGGCCCCAACTTAATCAATACCCATCGTGATAAACACATCGTGTATCGCTTAGTGCGGGGCGCATTCTATGCACCACCCAAAATAAAGTCAACAGTTTTTTACCTGGCTTTATTTAAATGGTTTAATTTTCAACAAACTGGCTATCAAGCGTGCTAAAAAATACAATTTGAATAAGATTCTAACCCTACTGCTTATAATAACATCACTATATTACAACGAATACTCAATAGCCCCCACTCCCCCATTTAATGAAACAAAATTTCATCAAAGCAAAGGTATACATTTATAGGCAAATTAAACTTATCTAAAAACTACCAATTAAGGCCCCGCCAATCGCCTTAATCTTTTAAAAGTTACGATTGCTTATAATAACCAAAGTTTAAATGTGGGTTTGAGAGTACCCGCAGCCTTTACTTGCTTAATAACCAGCGTAACTCGTACTAAAAAATTCGATTATTGTTTGAAGAGCATTTTTAAAAGAGCATTGTAGCTTCGTAATTCTATGTATAAAACTTCAAGGCGCGTTGACCTTTGGTGGGTGAAGCGGAAGCTTTGCTCGGCTTTTACTTGGCCCACTAGGTTACAAACCTCGCGCCGCGATTTAATCGTCCCTAGATTGAACAAATTTGAATCCACAAAGGTCAACACGCCCTAGTTATATGTGATCTATTTAGTCTTAACCCGAAGGCTAGTAGTGAGGAATACGTATTTACGAGATGGCTAGGTTGGCTTATAAAAATAAAGTAAGTACAAAAATAGAGTTTAGAATGCTGAAAATAGTATTTGTTTTGGGAAGTTTAGATTAAATTCATTTTTGAATGACCGCTCTATTCGCTAAATAACTCGCTCTAATATTAATCCATCTTGCTCATAATCATAAAAACGACTCCAGTAAAAAACAATGAGTATCGTAAAACTAAATTTAAGGTTAATAAAATACAATTCCCTACTCACTTTTAGGTGCTTAATTGAACTGCAATATCAAATTTGATGATAAAATAGACTTCAACCATATCCTATTGTTTATAAAACCTTCATTCAGCACATTTTTATCATTCAAGTGTTGACACATTTCCAACTCTATCTATAATAGCGCCCCACAACAACGTAGCAATGCAATGTTGTTTAGATGTGGGTGATTAGCTCAGTTGGGAGAGCATCGCCCTTACAAGGCGAGGGTCACTGGTTCAAGTCCAGTATCACCCACCACTTTTTAGTTAAAGTGTTCACATCTAAATTCTATATGGGTCATAAGCTCAGTTAGAAAATAGAGAGCATTACCGCTACTTACAAGTAACGGCAAAGTTCACTGGTTAAAGTCCAGTACTATTTATTTAATAGTAGCGTTTTAAATTATATGTGGGTGATTAGCTCAGTTGGGAGAGCATCGCCCTTACAAGGCGAGGGTCACTGGTTCAAGTCCAGTATCACCCACCACATATAAAACCTATTACTATATTAATAGTCGTGTTTTAAAATTGTAATATGGGTCGTTAGCTCAGTTGGGAGAGCATCGCCCTTACAAGGCGAGGGTCACTGGTTCAAGTCCAGTACGACCCACCATTCCTAGAATGGTGCATATTACAAAAAAATCTAAATGGGTCGTTAGCTCAGTTAGAAAAAGAGAGCATAACCGCTATTTACAAGTAACGGCGAGGTTCACTGGTTAAAGTCCAGTACTATTTATTTTAATAGTAGCGTTTTAATTTATATGTGGGTGATTAGCTCAGTTGGGAGAGCATCGCCCTTACAAGGCGAGGGTCACTGGTTCAAGTCCAGTATCACCCACCACATATAAACCTATTATTATATCAATAGTCGCGTTTTAAAATTTAATATGGGTCGTTAGCTCAGTTGGGAGAGCATCGCCCTTACAAGGCGAGGGTCACTGGTTCAAGTCCAGTACGACCCACCATTCCTAGAATGGTGCATATTAAAATGTAATTTGGGTGATTAGCTCAGTTGGGAGAGCATCGCCCTTACAAGGCGAGGGTCACTGGTTCAAGTCCAGTATCACCCACCAAATTACATCAAGCGGTTAATTGATAATAAAGAATTAAATAACAGGCATACCTATTATATGTGGGTGATTAGCTCAGTTGGGAGAGCATCGCCCTTACAAGGCGAGGGTCACTGGTTCAAGTCCAGTATCACCCACCACATATAAATACCATCAGATAACTTCTCTAGTAATAACTCTTTCTTTTCATATTAAATACATTTAAGAACTTTATAAAAACTCAATATAAAAATCGTATGTAATTAACTTAGTCGTAAGAAAAAGAGCATCACCACCCTTTACAAATAATGGCGAGGGTCACTGGTTCAAGTCCAGTATCACCCACCACATATAAATACCATCAGATAACTTCTCTAGTAATAACTCTTTCTTTTCATATTAAATACATTTAAGAACTTTATGAAACTCAATATAAAAATCGTATGTAATTAACTTAGCCGTAAGAAAAAGAGCATCACCACCCTTTACAAATAATGGCGAGGGTCACTGGTATCAAGCCAAGTAATCACCCACCACATATAAATACCATTAAACAATTTCTCTAGTAATAACTTTTTCCCATATTAAATACGTTTAACTCCTATTTTTACCTTAAATATATTTCATATTTTTATTAAAATCTAAATTTCCATATCAAAGCACTCATCAAATATAGCGTTTCCATTTTACTTATTTAGTTTTTAATTATGCTATTCGGCTCAGTACTTTCGAAGTTAGATAAACGTATTAGACAAAGTTAAGTACCTAATAAATACAGCTATCATTTAAATTCCCTTGTAAGGAGTTAAACTGTTGATTATAGTCTGTGTTAAATACAATTACGCTTAAGCCAATGCCAACTAAGATCTATTCAAAAGCAAAAATACTTATAGTAGAGGAGCAGCCACTTGCTCAAAGCTATATGAAACAATCGTTAGAAAGGCTTGGCTTTCGGCAGTTGCGCTTTGCTGATCATGCAAACTCTGCAAAAGAGCAGTGTTTAAGTGAAGAATTTGATCTAATAGTTTGCTCATTCAACTTAAACAAACACCAAGATGGCTACCAGCTTTATGAAGAGCTACGTGTAAAGCTGCTCATAAAAAGTTCGACTGGCTTTATTTTTATCTCAGCAGAAACAAGTGGCTCACTCGTTCATAGTGTTCTTGAGCTGCAGCCAGATGACTTTTTAGTTAAGCCTTTTACAGTACAAGAGCTTAAAACACGCATTGAACGAATCTTAAAACGTAAACACGACTTACAAACAGTGTATTCATTAATTGATGATGGTAACGATTCAAAAGCTATTAAATTTATTGATACCGCTCTGGATAAAAAAAATAATAATTACAGTCCTATCCTACTTCGCTTAAAAGGCGATGCCCTACTTCGCTTAAAGCGTGCTCAAGATGCAAAAGACTTTTTTAAGTCTGTTCTCGATATTCAAAAATTTGCTTGGGCAAAAGTAGGTTTAGTAGAGGCACTTATAGCGAATAACGAACATATTTTGGCGCAGCGAATGCTCAAGACAATGTTAGAGCGCCAAGAAACTCGTTTAGTAGCCCTTGATTTGTTGGGCAGATTAGAAATAAAGCTAAATCAGTTTGAGCTAGCACAAAGCTTTTTAAGTCAAGCAGCAGACATTGCACCGCGAAACATCACACGCCAAAAATCGTTAAGTAATGTGTCGCTAATTAATCACGACTACGAAAAAAGCTATTTAACTCAAAAAGATATAGCCTCCTTTGCAAAGCACTCAATACACGACCACCCCGATGTATATTTGAATGCAGCACGTGCCGGTATCGACTTTGCGTTAACGACTGATCAAACTGATCAAATTCAACGAATTTCTAGACAAACAAATCAGTACATTAATGATTTAAAAAAACAGTTTCCTAATAATGCAAATCAAGCTCAAATTGATGTACTAAATGCACGACTTCATTACTTAAAAGACGAGCATCAAAAAGCGAAAAAGCTAATTGAGCAGCTTGATGACGACGATACTCATATCCGATCGGTTGATGGAGCACTTGATAAAGCAAAAGCATTTCATGAACTGGGGTTTCATCAGAAGGCGCAAACCTTATTCACACAAATAATTAGCCACTGTGAAAGACACCCTGCAGTTAGCGACACAACTTACTTGCGTTATATTCAGCAGCAACAAAGTGAGCGACGCGATATTAAAATGGGTCCAAAAGAGCTTAATAACCATGCCGTTAATCAATTTAATAAAGGGCAATTAAATACTGCGCTGGAAGCTTTTACACAAGCGTTTAGAGTCATGCCTCGCAATCAGAGTATTGCACTTAATTTATTACAGTGCCTATTTGATTCAACCAAGCAATCTGGCAGCTCATTTAATATGGATCTTGCTAGAAGATGCTACGCCCTTCTTGATAAAGCTAAATTACAAGCAGATCAGACGCAGCGTTTAGATAAGATTTTGCATATAGCAAAAGAAATGAATTTAGATATTCAAAGCGCTAGTAAATAAAATATTAGAGCTTTTTCATTGCTGCGGCATTAACGCAATAACGTAAACCTGTTGGTAATGGGCCATCTGGAAAAATATGGCCTAAGTGCGAATCGCACACATTACAAACCACCTCTATGCGCTCCATACCATGACTTGTATCGTTTACATAACCAATCGCTTCAATTGTCGCAGGTTGCGTAAATGACGGCCAACCAGTGCCACTATCAAACTTTTCATCGGCATCAAACAATAGGTTATCACAGCAAATACACACATACTTGCCAGGTTCGAGTAATGTACAACTACCCGAGCTATCTGGGCGCTCTGTTCCTTTCTTACGTGTTACGTAATATTCATCTTCTGATAGTTGCATCCGCCACTGCTCGTCAGTTTTGACTACTTTTTCACTTGGGGTAGGATTGCCGTTGGTGGCAAAGTTAATAACATCATTCCACTTCAACATAATAGCCTCATTGAATAGTTGATTAGCTATACTTTATAAAGTCATAAAAAGTACGGCTAATTATTACGTTATTTAATACACTAAAGATCAGCTAAGGAGTGTTGACAGTTTAAGACTAAAACTCGTTCAATCTTAAAGGTAATCTCCTCAGCTAAAGGTAATATTTTGTTTTTCTGAGTCGGTAAGTATTCGTTTAATAAAACTATCTAGCTCTGCTTTTTTTACAGGTAAACTAACACTCATTTGGCGCTCGTTATTACTGTAAATAATTAGCTCATCATCCTTTGTTGTTATGCGTTCAATACTCTCAATAACTAACCAATTTGGACCATGCTTTTTATCAAAAAATCCCATCAAACTAAAAAGTAGTAAATGTTGGGCATCTCGCTGAATAAAATCCTCTAGCCTGTTTCTTGATTTAAATAAGGGCGTTAGCCTATAAACGCTTGAGCAAAAAACAAATACCCACAACCCAAATAGCGCTTTAAACCACATAGACTCTAAAAGCTCAGTGCTAATCATTAAAATAATAAGCACTAAGCCTATTAACGATATAGCTATCGCTATTTTTTTATTTACAGCGTCCACAACTAATCCCTTTTAAGTCGCTTTTTTTCTTCTGATGCTTTTTCTGTCGGCTCAGGCCAATCATTAAAAAAAACGGTTAAATAACGGCTTTTCACCAAATACCACAATACCCATAAAACAATCATCATTTGTACTGCTAAAAATGATGAAAATCGATAATGGCTATGCGCGGCTTGAATACTTAACCATGTTAAATCAACAACAGCACATACAATAAGGGGCCAGCGCATATGCCGCCATATTTTTGCTAACTTATCGCTTGCACTGTGTGAATCTCGTGGTCTGCGTAAACAAAATAAAATAGTCGGTATTATTGCGATACTTCCAATTGCTATTGCAATAAAAAAGTCATTTTTATTTTTAAAAAATAACGACATTAAATCAAGTTCAGGTCTGCGACTTAAAGCCGCAATCACCCAAATAAAATAGCCACGTAATAGCACAAGCAAACTTAAATTAAATGCAATAGGAGTTCGGTAACTTCCGTACTTATCCCAGTATTCAGGACCGTATCGGCTCATTGTTGCGTCCTAACCATTATGCTTTTTAAGCAGCTCAATTAATTCATCTTCCGTGAGTATGTCGATACCTAAATCTTGGGCTTTAGTCAGTTTTGAACCCGCTTTTTCACCCGCGACTAACGCATCAGTTTTCGCTGATACGCTACCAGATACTTTAGCACCTAGTTGCTGTAAGCGTGCTTTTGCGTCATTACGATTAAGCGTATTTAGCGTACCAGTAAGTACATAAGTAAGCCCAGCAAGCGGTTGTTCTTCTTCAGAAGGTGCACTCAACGCTGGCCAGTTTACGCCTTGCTCTATAAGCGCATTAACAACTTCTAAATTATGCTCTTCATCAAAAAAGCCTCGAACATGTGTTGCAACTATTTCGCCTACATCACTTACCTGCGTTAAACTATCAATGCTGGCATTTATTATATTTTCAAGGGTAAGGAAGTGATTAGCTAAATTTTGTGCTGTTGCCTCACCTGCTTCGCGAATACCTAATGAATATAAAAACTTAGCAAGCGTAGTGCCTTTCGCCTCTTCAAGGGCTGTTACTAAATTTTTGGCTGACTTAGGTCCCATGCGTTCAAGTGATTCAAAATGTCCTTGTTTTAAAATAAACAAATCAGCGGGCGTTTTTATAAGCTCTCTGTCTACCAACTGATCAACAATTTTATCGCCAAGGCCGTCTATATCCAGCGCTTTGCGTGACGCAAAGTGTTTAATTGCTTGTTTGCGTTGTGCAGGACATACAAGCCCACCCGTACAACGAGCGACAGCTTCGCCTTCAACCTTTTCAACATGAGAGTCACAAATAGGACAAGTTACTGGAAATTCGATATCTCTGGCATCATCAGGGCGGCGCTCAAGTACAACTTGCGTTATTTGTGGGATTACATCTCCAGCACGGCGAATAATAACTGTATCACCTACTTTTACGCCTAAACGTGCAACTTCATCACTGTTATGAAGCGTTGCATTTGATACGGTAACGCCACCCACAAAAACAGGCTTCAAACGTGCAACCGGTGTAATGGCGCCAGTACGACCGACTTGAAAATCAACATCAAGTAGTTGGGTTATTTCCTCTTGCGCCGGAAATTTATACGCAATAGCCCAGCGGGGAGCTCGTGCCACAAAGCCTAAACGCTCTTGTAAGGCCTTTTGGTTTATTTTTATTACTACGCCATCAATTTCATATTTAAGCTCGCCACGGCGCGTTAAAATATCGCTGTAGTACTCAAGCGCGGCTTTAGGACCTTCAACTAATTTTGTTTCTGGGCACAGTGGCAACCCCCAGTCAGTTAACTTTTCTAACTGCTGATAGTGATCCTCAGGAATACTGCCATCAGCTACAAGCCCGGTACTATAGGCATAAAACATGAGTGGGCGTTTAGCTGTAATTTTAGAGTCGAGTTGACGCAAACTCCCCGCGGCTGCATTACGCGGGTTAACAAATACTTTTTCACCGCGTTTTTGCGCTTCAGTATTTAATTTATCAAAGCCAGCGCTGTCCATAAATACTTCGCCGCGCACTTCAAGCTCTTTTGGGTAATCACCACGTAACTTAAGCGGTACATTACGAATGGTTTTAACATTTTGAGTAATGTTTTCACCGGTAAAACCATCACCTCGCGTAGCCGCTTGTACAAGCACACCATCACGATAAATAATTGATACGGCTAATCCATCAAGTTTTGGCTCACAACAAAAAGTAAGCTCATCAGTACTCATTAAGCGCTCTTTTATACGACGATTAAACGCAGTGAACTCTTCTTCACTAAAGGCGTTATCAAGTGAGAGCATGGGTACTTGGTGCGCTACTTGCTCAAATTTACTCAGTGCGGCACCGCCTACTTTTTGTGTCGGAGAGTCGGCGGTTAAAAATTCAGGGTGCTGCATCTCTAGTGCGCTTAATTCGCGTAATAACCTATCGTATTCAGAATCAGGAATACTGGGGGTGTCGAGCACATAATAGTTATAGTTGTGTTGCTCTAATGTAGTACGAAGATGATTAATTTGCTCACTAATGCTGCTAGACATTTAAACCTCAATAAACATAAAAAAAGCCACTTTGACGATTCACCGTCCAGTGGCTTATAAAAATATAATGTATGCGTTATTTACGCTGAAAAAGAACGAACCTGTTCAACATATTGCCTGATGCGCTCTACTGTCATTTCATTTCGCTCAGCATCTAAAATTTGTGCACCAAATTCATCCGCTAACTTTTTAGCTGCGCTGTGCAACATATTAAATGCCGCTAGACCATCGCCGTCGCACGGTAACGTCATAAATAAGCTTACCCCAGCGGTACTAAACTGTTCCATATTATCAATATCAAACGTACCTGGGTTATACATATTTACTAATCTAAATAAAACAGGGCCTTGGCCAGCCGGATCTAAGTGGCGATTAAAAAAACCTTCCTCAGAATATTTAAAACCTAAAGTATTAACTGCTGGTAATAATTTACTGCCCTGCATACTAAGCTCTTCTGGCATTTGAATATGCACAATAACAAAGTCAGACATTTGAGTAGGCGCTTCTTCAGCACTTTGATCTTTTGTTTCAAGATCATCAACTATCTCTAGGTCGTCTTCAATTGGTGTTTCTGGCACGCTTGTATCAATTTGCGGCTCATTTGCATCAAAGTTAAGCTCGCCAAATTGTGGCTCATCACGTTCGTCTTGCATTGGCTCTTTTGGCTCAGCCTCAGTACGAAACGGTTTAGATGAAGCTGGTGCGCTTTGTTGTAATGGCTCAACCCGTTCATTATCCGATACTTCTGGGCGGTCTTTTTTTCTAACTGACCACAATCCATGTATTAATAAACCACCAATGACAATTACACTGATAACGATTAAAACCCATCTTAATTGTTCGGCCATCCCCTCACCTTTTATTATTTGATATGCCTAAAACCTGTATATTAATGAAAAACTAATACACTTGTTATAAAAATTTATGCGTGTGCAAGTTGCACAGCTTGCTCTATATCTACAGCAACCATACGTGATACGCCAGGTTCTGCCATAGTAACACCTGTTAATCTACCTGCCATTTCCATCGCAATTTTATTATGACTAATATAAATAAACTGCACTGATTGTGACATTTCTTCAACCAAACGGCAAAAACGCACAACGTTGGCATCATCTAGTGGTGCATCTACTTCGTCCAGCATACAGAAAGGAGCTGGATTGAGCCTGAATATAGAAAACACTAATGATAATGCGGTCAGCGCTTTTTCTCCACCACTTAACAAATGAATTGTTGAATTTTTCTTACCCGGTGGTCGTGCCATTATACTAACACCACTTTCGAGTAAATCGTCACTGGTTAATTCTAAATACGCGCTCCCACCACCAAAAACTTTAGGAAATAGCTCAGCAAAGTCTTCGTTAACTTGATCGAACGTCGCTTTAAAGCGTGTTTTGGTCTCACTATCAATTTTACGAATTGCACCTTCAAGGGTGCTTAACGCTTTTGTTAAATCATCTAATTGATTATCAAGATAATCACTACGTGCTTTGGCTAAATCAAACTCTTCTATTGCCGCCAAGTTTACTGCACCTAATTTATCTAACTGATTAGTAAATCCTGTTAACTGATTTTGTGCTGCACTTAAATTTAATGAATCTGGTAATTCATCAAGTATTGCTTTTAAGCTTTGTCTCAACTCTTCTAATGGCTCAAGCGCAACTTGCGCTTTTATTACTAAGCTTTGTTCTTCAATTGTTAGCTTTTGGTGCTGCTCTTGCAAGCCCACCAGCTCACCTTGTGAATTTTTAAGGCTTATTTGCTTAGTGTTTAAGCTCTCTTTCGCCTGAGCTAATTCTTTTTGTAGCAATACTAATGCCTGCTCACCTTTTTGATGCTGTGCTAAAAGCTGCGTAATTTTATCGCTAAGTTCTTGCTCTGGTATCAGCAGCTCTTCTATTTCACTAAGTAGTTCTTGCGCACCTTCTGATGCACTAACGTGCTCTTGCTCTGCATGGCTCAATTTGGTTTGGCTTAACTGCCATTCACTGCGTGCCTTTTGCTCTGAGAGCGTTGCCTTATGTGCTTGTGTTTTATATTGCTCAAGCATGCTTAATGCTTCGCTATAACTTTTATCACTTTGTGAGCGCAAGCTATTTGCAGCGTCTACTTCATCCGCTAAGTTAAGTTGCTGCTCATTTAACACTTCAAATTGCTCTGTTTGCTCATCAAGCACGGTATTTAATTGTAAAAGCTGAGCGGTTAATTGCTGTTTTTGTTGCTGTAGCTTTTCTAGTTGTAACTTAAATTGTGCTACTTGCTGCACAAGCATGTCGCTGCGCGTACTGGCTACCGCTATATTTTGCGCAAGCTCATGTATGGCTTCTTTTAGCTCGCTTTGCTCGTTAACTAACTTTATTTGCTCAGCTGTATGTTCGTCACGAGTGTGTGTTACTTGTTGTAACTCGTCCTCGGTATTATTTAATTGCTGCGCTTTATCTTGCAATTGCTTATGCTTTAACAGTAATGAGTTTTCTGCATTACATTCAGCACTTACATGCCAATTACGACCATATAAAGCACCGTTTTTATCCATAACGGCTGTATAAAAACTATCTTTTAGTATTTCTAAATCACCGCTTTCACTATAAGCAATACGTGCTAAATGCTCTGGATAAACACCGCTTGTTATATATGTAGCTAAGCTATTTGTTGGCACACTTTTATCACTATTTGGCCAAACACTGTTATCAGCTTGCTGCTCACTTACATTTAAATGCTCTAAAGATTTAAGTGCTTGCTCTATTAGAAGCTCAAAGCCTTCTTTAACACTTAGCTGATTAAACAAACCATTAGTACGTTCACTTTTCTCATCAAGCCCTAATGTACTTTTAAGCCCCGTTATACTGGCTTTTAACTCGTTTATTGTTTGAGTGAGCGTCGAATATTGTTTTTGTGAGTTATTAACAAGCTCATTTTGCACCTCAAGCTTAGCAGTGCACTTCGTATGTGCTGTTTGTTTAGCGGCAAGCTCTTGAGTTAATGTTTGTGTTTGCTGTGTTTGCTGTATTAACTGTTGCTCTACATCACTACTTTGTAGCTCGTTAAGCTGAACAGTTAACTGATCAATTTGTTCGTTAACATGATCAATTTGCTGCTGAGTTTGTTTAATGTGACTACTATGTAGTTGCACGTTATTATTAAGCTGTTGCTGTTGCTCACACAAAGCTTGCCAATGAGTATGGTGGCGCTGCTTAAGTGCTAATAATTCCTCAAGTTCATGCGTTAACCCACTAACTTGCTCTTCACATACTAAGGCGTTTTCACTTGCCTCTTGCAGGGCTTCATTAAGTTGCTCGCACACAATTTGCTGCTGCGATTTTACCTCAGCACTTTGGATTTGGCGTTGCTGTAATTTAATTAAACTTTGTTTAAGCGTTTGGGTTTGCTGCTTTACATTGATTTGTTGTTGCTCAGCGCGAGTAAGCTCGGTGTGTATTACATGTTGCTGATGCTGTGCATCGCTTAGTTTATCTTGCTGGGCTTGTACTTGCCCTTCTAAGCTTGCAAGTACATCGTCATGCCCTGAGTTAGCGGTTTTAAAAAACAAAATTTGATCATTAAGTTTTTTAATTTGGGCACTTTTTTCAAGTTGCTGCTGATGTAACTTTTGCCATTTTAAAACGGCAATTTGGCCTTTTAGCATGCGTTCTTGTGCTTTTAATTCGCGGTATTTTTTTGCATCAACCGACTGCACAGCCAATTTATCGAGCTGGCTTTGTAGTTCTTTACGCACATCTAACAAACGTTCAAGATTTTCGCGAGTGCTTTTTATACGAGTTTGTGTTTCGCGGCGGCGCTCTTTGTATTTAGAAACGCCAGCGGCTTCTTCTAAAAATACGCGTAATTCTTGTGGTTTACTTTCTATTAAACGCGAGATCATCCCTTGCTCAATAATTGCGTAACTACGCGGACCAAGACCTGTACCTAAAAATATATCGGTAATATCACGCTTACGGCATTTACTGCCATTTAAAAAGTACAGCGATAGCCCGTCGCGCGTTACTAAGCGTTTAATTGCAATTTGGTTTCGATCAGCAAATGTATTAGAAGGACTACCTTTATCGTTATCAAAAACAAGCTCTACAGAAGCTTGTGATATGGCTTTACGATTTGTTGAGCCATTAAAAATAACGTCGGTCATGGCATCGCCACGCAGGTTTTTAGCAGAGCTTTCACCTAGCACCCATCGCACAGCATCAATAACGTTAGATTTGCCACAGCCATTCGGGCCTACAACACACGTCATTTGATCAGGAAATGGAATTTTAGTGGGCTCTACAAACGATTTAAAGCCCGCTAATTTAATAGTGCTTAAGCGCATCTTATTGTTATTACCGATTATTATTGTTATTGATTACAAACAATTTAACTCATTAACAGTTAAATTGTTAAGCTTGACGTTTAAAATTATCTAAAATAATACCGGTCGCCATTGCAACATTAAGCGACTCTGCACCACCAAAAGCGGGGATAGTGATTTTATTAGTTACTAACTTTGCACATGTCTCGCGTATTCCATGCGACTCACTACCCATTAGTAAAACGCCTGAGCTCATAAATTGGGTTTTATGCACGCTTTGCCCATCTAAAAAAGCACCGTAAACAGGTAAATTTAAAGACTGTAGGTAATCAGGTAAATCTACTTGGCTTACCGATACCCTTACAAATGAGCCCATCGTGGCGCTAATTGTTTTTGGGTTGTAAGCGTCTGCGCTGTCGGTGCTAGTTACTATATGTTTAATACCGTACCAGTCTGCCACTCTTATTATTGTGCCTAAATTACCAGGGTCTGATACGCCATCAAGTGCGAGTATTAAACCACTTGCTTGTGGTAAAGCTGCCTTTGGCATATCAACAATAGCAATGGCTGCATTATTGCTAACTAGCGTGCTGGCTTTGGTGAGGGTCTCTTCATCAGCTTCTATAAAGTTAGCTTGCGGATACTTAACTTGGTACGCATTTATAAATTCGTTTGTAGCAAAAATATTAACCACATTTAATGGGCTGTTTAATAACTCAAGTACGTTTTTCTCACCCTGTACAAGGTATTGATTATATTGCTTTCGGTACTTTTTTTGGCCAAGTTGGCGAATAAGTTTGAGTTGGTTTTTTGAAATCATAACAGCCCCATAAAATTATCCAGCAAGTATAACAGATTTCGCTATAACATCTGAACTCGAAAAGCAGCGAATGGGGCTAATTTATCTTACTTGCACTTCTTTCAAAGGTCAGATTAATGCGAATAAACATGCCTTTTATTGCCTCTAATTGATTTGAATCGTCCACCGTCTGAGCCAATTCCCCATAAAGATTATCTGACGCTTGCTTAAACTTATTATTAAACTTGCCCTTGGTTGCCAACATAAATGCATCGGCTAATGTACGCTGCCACTCATTTAAATACTTTAGCTTTGTATTACCAGCCAAATTTTCACAAATTGAGTTTAAACGTACCGACGCATGCCCTAAATTTAGAGCGCTTAGTGCAAGATCAGTAATTACGCGTGAGTGTGAACCTTGATCGTAATTAGTTAGGCGAATTAACCTATCGGCCATGCGCCGGTTATACCAAATACTTGGGGTTGGATGGTTATTTATTTCGAGTAAATCTTTATAAGTGGCCTTAAAAACACGATGAACAAGTAATTGCACACTCGGGCCTGTGAATAACTGAAAAATCCAAAATAAAATACTCACCCCCGCAAAAATTGCCATGGCAGAGCTAAGTGTGTAATCGATTGAAAACGCAAGGCTCATATCGGTACTGGGTCTTACCAAAATCGTAAATGGAATACAAAACCCTAAGCCGTATGGCAGCGTTTGTTGATCAGCGAGTAACAGCAAACCCAAAAAATACGGACCAGCTAATACAAGCAACAATATTTCTAATTGCCCACCACTTTGCGACAGTAAATTTAACGCATAAAAAATAGTTACAAAAGTAGCAACAATTATACCTGCCAATAAACGTTTAATTACAACCTGTAAAATAGCCAAGGGTATTCTCGCCAACATTATCGAAAATATGACCGGTAAAATCATAATTAATAATGCAGCAGAAGAGCCTGTATTAATCCAAATAAATGCGCCGATAGAAAATACCAAAGCAGTTCTAAATCCAACAATAATGCCAGCTAATGGGTCGCGATATGTAAGCATACTGGGTGCATTTAATAATGTTTTATCGCGTTGTTCTAAAGCTCTGTATGCCCGTAGTAAAATTGTTAAGTCGGCTGCCACTTCTAAGCTCACATTGAGCATATGAGATTCAAATGGCGAATCACATACCGTATTAGCTCTATAGTCGGTTAGCTCTTTACGCAGCGTTTTAACTTGTTCGGCGCAGTAATCAAAATCGTCAGATTCTTTAATTTGCGCAAATACGTGCTTAAGTTTACTTATTAATTTATCTAAAGTAGGTGTAATAAGATCTTCGTGGTTTCGCTGTAGGCGGCCAATTATTTGAATTAAGGCCAATAAAGAAAGTACTTTTTGCGACAACTGATTTGCAGCACGCGAGCGCCCTGGACCTTTTGGTCCTTCGTACCTTACTGCGCTGGAATCTTCGTTTATTGATCCCAATGTTGCCATAATGCCATCTATTTGCTGGTGACGGTTTTCGTGAGAGCCCTTAGAATCAAGCTCAATAACTAAATAATGTAACGTTTGATTTATAACCGACCGCGCTTGTACTTGTAGTAAATGTTTAACCTTTACAGGCCAAAATAGATGACTCACAAGCCCAGCACATACAGAACCTATTATTATTTCGCTTACTCGCGCTTGTGCAATATCAAATATACTTTGGCTGCTCACCATTGCCGGAGTAACCATGACTAAAAGCACAATAATGGCGGCTGTTACACCGGCCATAGCAAACGCATACACAAAGTTTGCTTGGCGTACCATTGCCGATAACGAAGAGTTCACCCCCAACCATAATGCCAGTGCACCGAGCGCTAAATAAGGGTAGAGAATTAACTGAGTTAAAAGCAATATGCCAAATAAACCGCCCACTATGGTGCCTATTATTTGGCATATTGCTTTTTCAATAACCAATCCGCTTTGCGGGCGTAATTGCAAAAAAATAGCCGAGACTAACGCCCAATAAGGCCTTTCAAGATTAAGCGACATAGCAATAGTGAGGGCCATCACCATGGCTATAACGCCCTTAGTCGCAAAAATAATTGCCTGTTTTTTAGGAAAAAACAAATTTTGTAATACAACGCCCACTGTATTCCCCTTAACGTGTAGCGAGATGTATAGTGGCGGTCATTCCTGCGCTAAGCTGTGTATTTTCGGGCAACGAATCTAACTTAATATCAACAGGAATACGTTGCGATAAACGCACCCAATTAAATGTTTGTTGCACTTGCGGTAAAAGCTGACCGTTACTTTGTGTATTTGTATTTGCAATGGCTTTACCTACACTCACTACATGCCCTGTTAATTGCTTACCACCACTTAAAAGGGCTATTTTAGCTTTTTGATCAGGATAAATAAGCGGTATTTTACTCTCTTCAAAGTAACCCGTTACATAAAATGAATCTGACTGAACAATAGCAAAAACAGGTGTGCCTTGAGCAACATAGTTACCTTGGCGTAAATTCAAATTAATTATTTGCCCTGATGCAGGCGCAACAATTTTAGTTCTGTCAACATTTAACTGCGCAATTGTTTGCTCTGTCTTGGCTAGGTTATAATTTGCCTCAGCAATTTTAGTATTAATACGTGTTGATTCTAGCGTTTCTTCACTAATTGCCTGTTGAGTGTTTAGCTCAACACGTCTTTCGTATTTATGTTTAGCAAGTTCCCATGTATACAATGCGTTTTCTGTGTTTGCTTTACTTTTATCAAGCGCTGCTTGATAACGCTTTTTATCAACATTAAAAAGTACTTCGCCTTTTTGTACGTTTTGACCATCTTTAATATTTAAAGCAGTTACCCAACCCGACACGTCTGGAGCAACCGTGACAATATCGGCTCGAATACGCCCATCACGCGTCCAAGGAGTATGCATGTAGTCAGTCCATACCCAACGCCCAGCAAAAACCGCAGCTATAACAACCAAGATAGTAAAAGTAATACGCAGATATTTAATCATTCAATTTATCTTCCACTTAGTAATACCAACCCGCAATAATACTTGAGTAATTTGAGGGCTTAAACCTGACGCTAACTGTGTTAAAAATTTCTGATATAGAACAACTAAATAACGAAATTTTTGCCTTGTTATCGACACGGTTTTCTTACCTCAAAATAGCTCAATTAATTAAGCTAATTGGTATAAATAGACGGCGAGTGCCAAGTAACAAACAAATAGTGACACCTCAAACCAAGCCACTTTCCAAATACGGTCATGCCAATCTAGTCGATGCAAAGCAAAACGAGTCAACGCCGTTAAAATAAATGCTATTGGGAAGTAAACAATCAGCGGGCTAAACTCTAATCCCCCTAACACGACTGCTTGGAACATAATAAATATCCTAATGTTATTTAAAGCGATGATAAAAGCTGTAAAACCTAAATAAATTTACATCCGCACTACTCTTACAATCTATTATTTTGGCATATAAATCAATTAGCTTAATTGTACGTAGGTGTGCTTAATACATAATTAATGCCATTACATTTAAGCAGCACTAAGTATGTATAGTAGCTAAATCGCATATTAATAAGCTAAAGACCCCAGTTACCAGCCAAATAAATAAACCAGCGAGGTTTATTTATAAAAAAGTATTAGAGTATTTAACTCAATATTTAAAACGCCTATTTATAGTTGTTTGCAGAAGGGTTGGATAATTATAAACATTGAATTTTGCACTAAAAATGGGTAAATTAACAAAAAAACAACATGGATATAATTTAATGGAATCAATACACCCTACCCCATCTGAAACAACCCCACCAATAAATGAACCTGCTGAACCAATTTTTAGCGGAAAAGTGCAATTTAGTGGTAAAGGTGGTGAGTTTTTTGGAATTTGGATTGTAAATATATTACTTAGCGTTATTACGCTTGGCATATATTCGGCGTGGGCTAAAGTACGTACGCATCGCTATTTTTACGGCCACACCCGTATAGATGGCCATAGTTTTGACTACCTAGCAACACCAATACAAATTTTAAAAGGTCGGATTTTAGCGGTTGTTGTATTTTTTATTTACACATTCTCAATTAGCTTTATGCCTATTTTAGGCCTATTTATTGCTCTTGGTTTTATCTTTTTAATGCCATGGATTATTAACCAAGGTTTACGTTTTAGTCTGCGTATGACCCGCCATCGTAATGTTCGCTTTGCTTTTAAAGGCAGTTATGGCGAAGCCTTTGTTAACTTTATACTTTTACCTATTGCAAGCATATTTACGCTTTATTTATTAATGCCTTACGTTATAAAACGTATTGATAGCTATATCCATAGCAATATTAGTTATGGCGATAAACCACTTACTGTAAATCTTAAAGGCGAAACCTATTACCTAACAGCGCTTATTTGCTTTGTAGTGAGCTCTATCACCATGGTGGTATTTATGGGGATTTTAGGATTATTTGGCCTCAACTTAGTAGATATTGAAAACCAACAAAATTTAGAAAACTCTGCAGCGATGGTTATGCTTCCTATCTTTATGATGATTGCCTATGTGCTAATGATTGCCATTGTTTCTGCTGTATGGCACGCCGCTATTAGAAATCACATTTTTGATAACAGCCATTTTGAAGGCGTTGCTACATTTAAATCAGAGCTAAAACCAATTCCTTTCGCTGTTTTACTATTAACTAATATGTTGGCTATTGTATTTTCTTTAGGCCTTGCATACCCATGGACAAAAGTACGTACATCAAAAATGCTCGCTGATGTAACTAACGTCACTATTTATCCTGGTGCATTAAACCTAATTGATACCGCGCAAGAACAGCAATCATCATTTGCTGAAGAAGCTGCAAACGTATTTGATATTGACCTTTCTCTAACTTAAGAGCTCACTATGCATGTAAAGGGACATTTTTTCCCCATCGCATCGAGTAACTATCAAGTGTGTGTTGCCACTATTAGCGACACACACATTGAGGTTATCAACGATGAACACGTTATAGCTCGCCACGCAATCTCAAGTCTAAAATTAAGTTCGGGGATGGCAGGACTTGCCGACGAACTAAACTTTGAAGATGGCAGTCGTTTTATTCCTCAAGATGTAAGTTACAGATGGCCATTTAAAGAAAATAACCACCACGTAATGGAACGCCTTGAAAAAAGTAAATGGGCAATTTTAGCCGCAGTAATATTTACACCGCTTTTTATGTGGTTAGTACTTTATAAAGCAGTACCCGCCATTGCTGTTTACAGTGTTGATACCCTGCCACGTAATGTTGTAGAACAAATGGGGGAGCAAAGTTTTACACTAATTAAAAAGATTGCGCTTGACCCAAGTGAGCTGCCCGCAGAGCAACAAGCTAAAGTACAAGCGCATTTTACAAGTATGCTTAATGCTTTATCGCTTGATCAATCGGTGTATAGATTATCGTTTTATAAATCCGACAGCTTTGGTGCTAATGCGTTTGCACTACCCCATGGCCGTATCGTGGTCACAGATGATTTAGCAAATTTACTTGCCGATAAACCCAATGCACTAAAAGCGGTATTGCTACACGAAATGGGCCATGTAGTCCACCAGCATAGCGTACGTATTACAGCACAATCTGCCGCAAGTACGATTGTGCTAGCGGTTGTATTTGGTGATTTAGAAGGGGTTGCAGAGGTTGCGTTAGGTACAGGCGCATCATTTGCTCAGCAAGGGTTTTCACGAGATATGGAACGCGAGGCAGATACCTTTGCACTCACTCAATTAGAGTCACTTGGGTATTCGAGTAATGATTTTGCTGATGCAATAGAAGCGCTGCAAGAAAGCCATACCAGCGAAAACGAACACCTAGAAAAAGTAAATGACTTATTAGAGTACTTATCTAGCCACCCAAGTGCGCAAGAGCGTATTGACAATGCTAGGAAATAATCGCGGTTATATTCAACTTGCTCGCTACATAGTGAGTTTAAGTTGGATATATCACGGCTTTTTCCCAAAGCTTTATCACGTAGCACCACTTGAAAAATTAATGACTGGCAGTGCTGGTTTTTCAGCCGAAGTGTCTGATTTAATTACACGTTCGGCGGGTGTTGGTGAAATTATATTTGGCGTGTGTTTATTTGTATTTTATAAATATAAGCATTTGGTAGCTTTAAATATATTGGCGCTTATGGGGCTTTTACTCGCTGTAGTTGTAATGCAGCCACAATTGCTTATTGAAGCATTTAACCCTGTAACTACTAACCTGCCTCTTATTGGTCTAAGCGTTATTTGGTTAAAAGAAATTAAGCAGTTGAATAATCGATACCTCTAAATAAAAAAGGGTATGCAAGCGCATACCCTTTTTTGTAGTACTTAAGTTATATAATTAGTACTTATTTTTATGCGTCCACAAATGCAGTAATTCGCTCGCAATGGTTGCTGCCGCAATAGCGGTAAGCTCACTTTGGTCGTACGAAGGTGATACTTCTACTACATCCATACCTACCATGTTTATGCCTTTTAGCGCACGCAGTACTTTAAGTACTTTATCTGACGTTAAACCACCACACACAGGAGTGCCTGTACCAGGCGCAAACGCAGGGTCTAAACAATCTATATCAAACGTTAAGTAAACAGGTAGGTCACCTACTCGCTCAAGTATTTGCGCTGCAATTTCATTTGCATGTAAATCATTGGCTTGCATTGCATCAATCACAGCAAACTCATGTTTACTTTGATCAAAGTCGGTACGAATACCTATTTGTATACTGTGCTCAACATCAATCAGCCCTTCCATTGGAGCATGATAAAACATAGTGCCGTGATCAAATCGCGAGCCATTGCTATAAGTATCGGTGTGCGCATCAAAATGTACCAGCGCCATTTTGCCATGTATTTTTGCATGAGCACGTAATAGCGGAAGCGTTACAAAGTGATCGCCCCCTAAACCTAATAGTGTTTTACCTTGGCGAAGTATTTGATCAGCAGCCATTTCTAGTTGCGCAGTAAAATACTCAGGATCCCCGACAGGGTAAGTAAAGTCCCCTGCATCTGCCACTTTTAAACGCTCAAACAACGGGAAAGTCCACGGGTATTTAGTGTCTTCCCATGCTAAATGAACCGATGCACGACGAATTGCATCAGGGCCTAAGCGCGCACCAGGGCGGCCCGAGGTCGCTAAATCAAATGGTAAGCCTAAAACCACTACGTCTGCATCAATTGCATTAATGTTTTGCACCATAGGACGACGTAAAAACGTCATCCCATTTGAGTACAATGAGTGATCTGCGTGACCAAACAAAGTTGACATTGCTTATAACTCTTCTAAATAAGTGTAGCCATCAAGGCCGCTTTGCAACTCGTCTAAAACGCTTTGCTGTTCGTGTTTTTCAATTTTAGTGCTTACTAACTGCTCGTATGATTGCTGAAAACTTTCAACATCTAAATGTACATAGCGCATCATATCGGCAACAGTGTCACCCTGGTTTATCTCGGTAATACTTGCAACGCCTTGCTCATCCATATTAACAATTGCGCTGTGCGTATCACCAAACAAGTTATGCATATCACCTAAAATTTCTTGATAAGCACCCACTAAGAAAAAGCCCATTAAATAAGGTTTATCAGCACTAAACTCTGGCACTGGTAGTGTGCTTTCAATACCTTGTCCATCTACGTAATGCTCAAGTGCGCCATCTGAATCACAGGTTATATCAAGTAATACGGCACGTTTTTTTGGTGCTTCAGTTAAGCCACTTAATGGCAATACCGGAAACACTTGATCAATGCCCCATGCATCTGGAAGGGATTGAAATAACGAGAAGTTTACAAAAAACTTATCGGCTAAACGTACGTTTAACTCGTCAATAATCGGACGATGAAAACGGTTTTTATTATCCATGTGTTTGTTAAGTTCATAACAAATACGAATATTAATTTGTTCAGCCCATGCACGTTGCGATAAGTCTAATAACCCGAGTGCAAATTGGTTATGCGCTTCAGCTAAATCACCTTGGCTGTCGTGATAAATCTCAATTAATGCACGGTCATCCGTTAAATCAGTTAACTGTACAAACGATGCCCACATGTTTTTTAATAACAGGGGTGCATCTGCCGCTGGCGCTACTAACTCTTCTGGCGTGTAACTTTCAGTACCAATAACATTAGAAATAAGCACAGCATGATGCGCCGTAAGCGCACGACCCGACTCAGAAATAATAGTCGGCATTGGTTGCTCATATTGCTTACATGTATCACCAATGGTGTACACAATGTTATTCGCATATTCAGCTAAGCTGTAATTCATAGAGTTATGCGACTGGCTACGCGTGCCGTCGTAATCAACAGCTAAACCGCCACCTACATCAAGGCAATCAATTTCTGCGCCTAATTTACGTAGCTCACAGTAAAAACGCGCAGCTTCGCTTACACCTAAACGTACGTCACGAATGTTCGCCATTTGTGACCCTAAGTGAAAATGCACAAGCTGCAATAAATCAAGCTGGTTTGCGCCTTTTAAACGATTAACTACATGTAAAACTTGCGATGCGGATAAACCAAATTTTGATTTTTCGCCACCACTCGCTTGCCACTTACCTTTACCTTGCGACGCTAAACGTACACGAATACCAATGCGTGGTTTTACGTTAAGCTCTTTTGCTTGGCTAAGCACCATGTCTAGCTCAGAAAGCTTTTCAAGTACGATATACACTTTATGACCTAGCTTTTCGCCAATAAGTGCTAAACGTACGTACTCTTTATCTTTGTAGCCGTTACATACAATAACGGCGCTGGTTTTTTCAGCCAGTGCTAGTACCGTTAGTAATTCAGGCTTGCTGCCGGCTTCTAAACCAAGTTGCTTTTTTTCTACTTGTGCTTGGCTTGCTACTATTTCTTCAACCACTTCACGTTGTTGGTTTACTTTTATCGGGTAAACTAATAGATAGTCTTTAGGGTAACCATAGTTTTCAATCGCAGTATTAAATGCGCCGCATAAGCTGTGTACACGATGGTGTAAAATTTGCGGAAAACGAACTAAAGCAGGTAAGCTTAAACCTTTATCTTGTAGTTGCTTTGCGATATCTGTTAATGCAATGGTTTGCTCTGGTGCATGAGCCTTGGGTGCAACATACACATCACCTTGATCATTAATACCAAAAAAACCTTGGCTCCAATGACGAACATTGTAGCTCGTACGAGCTTGTTCTAGTGATGTTGTCTCTTTCATTTATCTTTCTCTTTTATTTAATTAATGCCGGCTCGGCTAGTGCCGCGCATTAAAAGAAAAATAGAGATTCAAGTCCAACAAGTATTTTTACTCGTTACGAGTGATTTTAGATGTTAAAAAAATAACCAAACAACTATTGCCCGCTAGCATATATAAAACAGGACTTTGATGATTTTTAAAGATAAGAAAAGTTATAAAAATGGCTATTTTTAAATGACTCATTATAAATTTTATTAGTAAAAATGAGTTAGCTCATTCAATAAAACTGATCTTGAGTTACTTTGTTTATAAAATTTACTTTTGATGGGTTAGAGCAAGGCGTTCTCAACACCTCAATTACTTACAGTTTAGCCAACGTGTTGTGGCCAAGTAATACCTATGTATTCTGCAAAGTGAATAAAAACTGCACGTCAAAAACGCTTAGCATAACATCCACCAGCTTCAATCATTACTTGGCGCATATATAGCGTTAGGTATTGCCTGTGGTATTGAAAGTGGGAAATTACAGTAGTGTATAGGCGAATTCGATTAATTGAGTATAAGCTAGCTATGCACTTTTTGGGGCGAACATAATTATAGCCATACCTAGCAGTGCAACTAAACCACCAATAATATCCCACATAGTAAGCTTTACGCCATCTACAACCCATAACCATAATAGAGCAACACAAATATATACGCCGCCATAAGCAGCATACACACGCCCTGCTGCAGTAGGGTGTAAAGACAGCAACCATGCAAATAGTGCCAAACTTAACGCTGCAGGAATTAAAAGTAAAATGCTTTTATCTTGCTTAAGCCAGAGGTAGGGTAAATAGCAACCCACTATTTCTGCTAAGGCTGTAATAGTAAAAAGTGCGATTGTTTTTAATTCAAACATAATGCTCCGCGCAGAAATAACAAGCATAACAATCAATACAAATTGTTATGCTTAATATTCGTTATGAATCTGCGTTTTTATTCGCTAAGCGCCATGGTGGCAAGTTTCATTGTGCCTTCAAACGACTTAGTGCCCGCTATAAATAAGCCATTATGGCAAAACACTGCATCATCAATACCTGTTTCATCTACGAACGCTTGATCAGATAAACCAGACCATGCTTTAGGAAGCGGTTTTCTATCTTCAAACGAGCCAGGCTCAACGGGTACTGTTTGTAATATCCATTGCCCAGAATGCGATGGGTAAACCATGTATAGCGCATCGCTTGATAAAATATGCACTGTTTTTTTCCACGGTGTGTACTTTTCAAGCACGATTACTCTGGCGTCTTCTGCATTTTCAATTGCTTTGGCGACAATCTCTTTTGCATTAACACTACCGTGAGCTGAGGCAATAAAACGAATGAGCATGCGAGCTGCAAATTCAACGGCTTCATCAAAGCAGGTATCAAAGTTACTTTCTTCTTCCCATGTAGGGTTAAACATTGAAATTGTTTGGCTCAAGCTTATCCCTTTTGATACACCTTCAACATGACCACAATCAATGGCGTCAATAGTTGAAACTAAGCCTGAATCCACTCTATCAGCCACGGCTTGGTTATCATCACACAGCGTTAAGCCGTATTTTTTCCACACTAAACCAAATGATGAAAAAGGAATGCCATTTTCTCGCTCGCCTGCACCACCACGTTGATGATGATCAAAGCGATTAGTTTCAGGATCGTATTCCCCACCTACATCTATTACGTAGTCGGCACTTTCTATAAGCGCTTTATCGCGTGTGCGTACCAATTTAAACGTTGGCAAAACATGTTTAAGTACCGCAATACTAAAAACGTCATCTGCATGAAAATTACCATTGTGGGTTACTACTGTTATTTCGCTCATTTGCTTATTGCTACTTTTAGAAAAGATAAAAATTCTCGCTTTGTAAGTTAGTCACTAATTATCGAGGCAGATTTTATACGAAGACAGGTGTTAAAAACAGTGAAGTATTTTTGCATCACTATAAAAGCTGCTTTTATAGTTACTAGTTTGAGTATGACTTTTATTACAAGATAATAATGAAGGCAGATATTTACGACACATTAAGCTTTAACATGTCGCAGCGTTAATGAACTTATTTACTAAGCCCTAATTCCATAAAAACACTTTGTGGATTATCTACATATGAGCCAAAACTGCTACAGCGTTTAAAGCCTAAATTTTCATATAAATTGATTGATTTTATTTGTTTTGGGCCTGTTTCTAAGCGTATTAACGGGATTTGTTTTTCGCCAGCTTGATGCAATAAAATCTGCATAATACGTCTTGATAGCCCTTTACCACGATGACTTGGTTTTACATATAAACGTCTTATTTCGCCGTAAGGCTGGGTATCAAATTTCTCTACAATCGCACCGCAGGCAATAATACCTTCTTCAGTTTTTAAACCAATAGCGTACACATTAGGTAAGGTTAATTCGTTTAACTCCAGAGACTGTGCGGTAGCCACAGGATATAAAGAGTTTATAAGTCGGTCTATATCATCAAATACATTTACCACGTCGGGATCATTCGGGTTCAAATCGACTAACTGCATAAAGCTTCCATTCATTGTTATAAGTTTATTAAGCTTTAAATAATATATTTAAGCGGTCATAGCTTAGCATTGTTTAATTAAAAAATCTTTACTCCTTATTTAGCATATGAGTTATAACATTTCACCAGCTAAAAGAGCAAAAGTGGCCTAGCAAGTGTGTAAATTTTGCTAGGTTATTACTAATTAATAAATAGTAGTGTTCAAGTATTATTGCGCATTGGTATTAGCGCTATGCCATTTTGCATAGCCTTCTTTATCCATCGGCCTTGCAATTAAGTAGCCTTGCATGGCGTCAATATTCATTTTTTTAAGTAAGTCATATTGTTCTGTTGTTTCTACGCCCTCTGCAACTACCTCTAAGTTTAAGCTTTTTCCTAAACTGATAATTGTTTGCGCAATATTAAAGCCAACCGTGCTATCTAAAATTTTATCAATAAAGCTTTTATCTATTTTTAATTCTTTAACAGGAAACGCACTTAAGTACGCTAAGCAGGAGTAACCGGTTCCGAAATCATCAATCGAAAATAAAAAGCCAGCGGCAATGAGTTCTTTCATTTGTCTAATTGTATAATCTATATCGCTTGAGAGCATTGACTCAGTTATTTCTAACTTAATTTGCTGCGCTCGAATATCAAATTTATTGATAGTGCTAAACAGCTCTCCTTTTAAATTTGATGAATTAAACTGGCTTTGACTAATATTAATTGAAACACTAAACGAGTCGTCAATTATGTTATCTGCTTTAAGTTCGTTTATTAAAATACATATATCATGTAAAACAATATTTTGTAGTTTTTGAATAAGCCCGTATTGCTCTGCAATTGGTATAAATTCGTTTGCCGCTATTAACCCTTTTTGAGGATGGTTCCACCTAATGAGTGCTTCAGCACCAATAACATCACCATACGTATTTACCTGAGGCTGAAAATAAGCACAAAACTCATCAGATGCAATCGCTCTGACTATATCGGTTTCTAGTTCAGTTTGTTTTTCAAGCAGTGTTTGTAAGGCTGGATCGTAAAAGCTACTGCTATTCCCCCCTTTATTTTTAGAACGATACATAGCCGTGTCTGCAAATTTTAATATATTGCCTGCCTGCGCATTTACGCTATCAATTAGACAAATACCTATGCTGCAGCTTACTTGAAATGCAAGGTTGCCCACTTCAAATTTATCATGAAAAGCTCTTTGAATCTCTTTGGCTGCTATTTTGCACTCGATGCTCGCCTGCTGTGTATTTTCTCCAACGTGTTTTAGTAAAATAATAAACTCATCGCCACCCGCTCTGGCCAACGTATCAGATCCTTTTATTATTGCGCTTAACCTTTTTGATAATTCCACAAGTACTTCATCACCCGCACTGTGCCCAAGTGAATCATTAATACGCTTAAAATTATCTAGGTCTAAAAATAATAACGCCCCTATATTTTTATCACGCTTAACACTCTCCACACACATGCTTAATTTGTCGCTAAGCATTCTTCTATTTGGAAGATTCGTTAATGGGTCATAAAAGGCAAGCTTATGTACTTCTTGTTCGGCCTTTTTCTTTATTGAAATATCTCTGGCCATCCATACTACGTGCCTTTTTGTAGGACTATTGGGGTGGTAATGATCTAATGCAGCAGCCCTGCCTTCAAAAACTATATTCCCCTTTGGTACAGCTAATTCATATTCAAAAATTTGCGTCTCGTTAGTCGAGAGTGTTTTTTTAATAACGTCCATTATCATTTGTGCATCGTCTTGGGAGAGCAGGTCCTTAACACTTTGACCAATAAGGTCCTTGCTTGAATCAAGCAGTAACTCATTAGAAGTACCATACACATCGGTATAAATTCCCTCTTCACTTAAAATAAGGATGAGATCGGGCATTACCTTAGTGAAGGCTTTAAACTTTTCATTACTTTGCTGTAAATTCGCGAGAAGCTGTTTTGCTTTGTTAAATTCGTTACTTTTTTCAAGAGCGATACTAGAAAAGTGCACAAAAAAATCGATTAACTCTAAATCTTGCTTTGATGGTGATTTAGGAGTGCTGTGATAGATAGCAAAGGTGCCTAATAAATCGGCTTGAGTTGAGAAAATAGGCGTTGACCAACATGACTTAAGACCAAACTTTAGTGCTAAGTCTTTAAAGTCCTCCCACAGCGGTGAAGTTTCGATATTTTCAACAATAGTGCGCGATTTCGAAAATGCAGTAGTACCACATGAGCCCACTTTTGGCCCTATATAGACTCCATTAAGCAAACTACAGTACTCTGGATGAATATTAGGAGCTGCGCAATGAAAAAGCTGCTGGCCTTTAACTGATAAAATTGAACACCTAGCGGATTCATCATCAATAATCTGCTCGATTGATGAACAAATTTCAGTAAGCACCTCACTTAAAGGTACCCCTAATGCAATTTTAGATAAAATGCCTTGCTGGTGAGATAATAACTTTTTTAACCTATCCGTACCCATTTTCCTTTACCCGTATTATTTATACACATTGAAACAACAAAAGCTTTAATCAAGCGCTTTTTTCTTACGCAGTAAAGTTCAGTATAGTCATGATTAGTAAGTTTTTTATTTTATTGGCAAAAAATAATCGGGCCTGTCTTAAATAATCATAGTTGCATATTACTGAACACCTATTGTTACTATATAAACAAAACCACAATATTAAAGCTAACACTTTGTTACTTAAAAGTACTGTTCAAAATTTTTAAGCTATTTATACTATAAGTAATGGTAAATATTTTTTGAGGTTACAGTGCAGATCACACAAGGTATGGAATACTTTTTTTCGGGGTTTAAATTAATTAGCCAAAAAGGGCTAAAGCGTTTTGTCCTTATTCCGCTATTAATTAATATTTTGTTGTTTGGTAGCTCGCTGTTTTTTTTAGTTGGCTGGTTAAGTGATAGTTTTAGCTACATAAACAACATGCTCCCCGAGTGGTTAAGCTGGTTAGAGTGGCTAATGTGGCCTATTGCTGTATTAGTTGTTTTGTTTAGCTATAGTATGCTCTTTACAGTTATCACTAATTTTATTGCAGCCCCTTTCAATGCGCTCTTGAGTGAAAAAGTTGAGCTTTACCTAACAGGTCAAAAAATTAACGATGACGGCTTTGCCGAACTAGTTAAAGATATACCTCGCATGCTTGCCCGTGAGTGGACAAAACTATGCTACTACCTTCCTCGCGCAATTGGCTTTTTTATATTGTTATGGGTTTTACCGATCATTGGTCAAATACTATGGGTGTTATTTACTTGTTGGATGTACGCAGTTCAATACGAAGACTATGCGTTTGATAATCATAAAATTGACTTTAAGCAAATGAAAGACGATTTAAAATCTAAGCAAGGTTTGTCATACGGATTTGGTTTTGCTGTTATGTTGTTAACTGCTATCCCTTTTATAAACTTAATAGTTATGCCAGTCGCAGTGTGCGGTGCAACACGTTTATGGGTAGATAACTATCGTCCAAAATATCGCAGTTAATTAAAAGGTTGCTAACTTTTTCAATATCCGAAGGACACCGCATTCTAGATTAAAAAGCACCTAAGGTGCTTTTTTTTTAATCTATTTTTAAAGCAATAAACTCAAGCGATGCACGCCTTGGTAATGCATCGCTTTGTTTATCTACTTCTTCAAATTTTTTAATCAAAATACTAAAGCGCTGATTATTAATATTAACGGCTGTAACTTCACCAATTTTTATACTGTAGTTTTGCTGCTGATCAAACAGCTTTAGTATTTGACCTTTTACACGCTCTACGTTTAAATAAGGTGTTTGGTCTGGCATCTTTAAACGAATGACATTGATTTTACTTAGTTCATGTACCGCGACCCAATTCTGACTCTGCATTAACGTATTATAACGACTAATACCTTCAGGCTGATAAACAACATCTTGGCTTATAACGCATGTATTACAGCCCTTTACTGATTTAATTCGCCAGTCAACAGCTGTATTTTTATAATACAAATTATCATTTTTTAGTAACCACTCACGTGCATTGTTAGTATCGCTACACGCTATTAGTAAGCTAAAAAAACTACTCAAGATAATAAACTTAATGCTTAGCATTGGCTTCATACTATTGCTCTTTAATTGCTTTTAACTCAGCAATAATTGCACTACTTGGCTGTGCTTCTTTTATATAACTGGGCAGCGTTTCAATATTAGCAGGCGAGCTTTGTAAATTATGCACCTTACTGTTATTTGTATTTGGCACGCCAAATCGATTACCTGCACTTTGCATATAAAACTGTAAATTAAGCATGCTCCACTCATCTACATCACTCAGTATTGATATTGTATTGTCTTGGTTAGTATCAAAGCTGGTTAAGCTTTCGATGTTAATTGCATTACAATTAAAATCAACTGGTAGTGAGCTATTTCTATTTAACCCCTGTACTTCAAGTATGGTGCTTTCATTTAAATCTGCCGAACTACCATTTGAATAATCAATAATAAAATCATCCGTAGAGCCTAAATGACTATTAGTATTTGGTGCAATATCGCAACTAGCATTGCCTGGGTAAAAACGCTCATAGTAGCGATCGCCTTCGTTATTACCTATTGTTGATAAACCAGCTAATTGATATAAATAGTTCATAGAGCTTAAATGATTAGGCTTAAAATTAACTTCTTCATCACCGCCATGGTATAAACCTAAGTTATGACCTAACTCATGAAATATTGTTGATGCTTGATAATTATAAGTTACATTGGTTGCTACTTGCGTATCAAGCGTTAAACCCCAGCCTCCCATAGTTACCATTAAATCATTACCGCTTATCTCAGCTATACCCGAACCACTAATACTACCGTCTTCGTTACCACTACTTGCCATTAATAAATAATGGAAAATGGGCCTGCGAGTTATATCGCTATATTCCATTTTATAAGCAAATAAATTAGGGCTACTTAAATCGTATTCAAACGGGGTATAGCTATTAAAAGGGACAAGATTTCCGCCACCTAAATCAAAGTTTTGCGGTGCTGTATTTGTATTTTGATCAAACAAATCACCTACGTCAAAGTGGACTGTATAGCCTTTTTCTGCAAAAACAGTGGCTACTTTTTCAAGTGCTGTTCGATGTGGAGTAATACCTACATCACTGCTGTCCATATAATCAACTTCAATAAATATATCTTTTTGTGCGGTACGCGCCCCCCACTCATAAAGTGGTAAACCCGCGAATGTTGTACCCTGTTGCTCAGCGCAATCAGGAATACCATCCTCATCATCATCTATTGTGCAATTTATATTGTTTGGCCCAGCGGGTGTGTTAAACACAGAATAACTCCAATCAGTACTTTGATTAGTGTCTTTCGCATTAAGATCGCGCTTTAAGCTGCCTCCTTGCTCGGAGATGATTTGCTCTGCGTTACCACCTTGCCATTGTGATGGCGTTACTGGTTCTTGTACTGAGTTACCAAATTTTACAAAGTCGATTGTTTGTGTACCTGCACTATTAAGTAATTCTACAAAACCGTTTATGTACCAATAAGGTCTAATTTCATCACTAGCATTACCTACAAGCGCTATTTTAGGGTTGTTAACTGACGCATTTACTAAAAAATCATCTCCAAACTTACTTTGTAAAATAAGGTACTCACCATTTCCAAGCTCTTTATTGGGCAGTGAAAAAGTTGTCTCTGCACTAGTCGAGCTATTAATCATATTAATACTGCGGGATTTAAGCGAATAACTCTGTAAGTTTACAGCAGCCCCTGTGCCGTTATAAATTTCAATCCAAGGTAAGTCGTTACTAAATTGCACAGAAGAAACTTCCGTTATTTTTATATCTTGGCTAGAGGTAGTAAAAGAAGTAGCTGTTTGCGTTTCAATGGCCGTATCATCAAAATTAGTTAAATCAGCTGTAACACGGACAATATATTGGGTATCTTCATTAAAGCTTGCGCTTACATTTACAGTATGAAAATAAGTACTTGTGTCACTAGTAGTACCCGACAAACTTTCAATATTTAAGGCCAAGCAAGTAGTAAAATCATCTGCTGACACTTGTACGCTTCCTGTACAAGCACCACTACTAGAATTAACTGCTAAAGTGCTCGTTAGCATAATATCTGAAAATGTAATACTAACAGGGCTATCTACAAGAACTGGGTCATTATTACTTTGGGGTGTTACATTACTAATAGTAGCGGGCGTTGAATCAACCACAGTAATATTCAGGGTAAATTCGGTTGTGTCTTTTGAATCAGACGCAGTTAACGTATAGCTTTGTGAAGTGATACTGTTTGCAGGAGGCGTGTAGCTAAAAAGTAAGGCCTGTGCATCAATAACACTAATTTGTGCACCATTTAAATCATCACCAAAATCAATCTGAACGGTATCGTTATCGGCATCGTTAACTACTAAACTAAATTCTGTGGCTTGATTATATTGCACGCTAATACTTACATCATCTGCAGTTGGTGGATTGTTTGGTGCTAATACTACAACTGTTTTTTGAGCGCTATTTGTAGCGTTATCGTCATCGGTTACAGTAACCACAAATGTAACATTGGTATTTTGTGAAACAGTGGGCGCATTAAAGCTAATGCTTGTTTGTGTTTGAGTAAGTTCAACTACAGGACCACTTATTTGCTGCCAAGTTATGCTATTAATACTACCATCGTTGTCTTGTGCATCTGCAACTAAGGTTACACTGTCACCTTTTTCAGCTTCTTCAGGGCCTGTAACAATGACTGTTGGCGCGCTATTTACTTGATTAATTAAAACCGTTTTACTCGCTTGAGCGCTTTTACCTGCATTGTCAGTTACGGTTACGCTAAAACCTAGTGTTGTATTTTCAGATACATTAGGGGCGGTAAAACTAAGGACTCCATCAGTTTGTGAAAACTCAACATTGTCCCCAGCAGACTGAATCCAATTAATATTACTTATAGTGCCATCTGTATCTTGAGCGTTAGCAACTAAACTAACTTGTGTGCTGGCAAGTGCACTACTTGGGCCTGTTATATTAACTGTAGGAGCATTATTTTGAGAGGTGATAGTGCCTGAAAAAACTTGTTGTGCAGTAGCACCTGAGTTGTCAGTAACTGTAACCGAAAAGCTAAAGGTCGTATCGGTTGTTACACTAGGTGCAGTGGCTGTAAGCGTGTTACCGTTAGAGGTAAACGTAAACTCGGGCCCGCTAAGTTGTTGCCATTGATAGCTGACAATTTGTCCGTCGCTATCACTTGCAAGCGCTGTAATAGTAAATGATTGATTAGAAGTAATAACGTTACTGCTAACCGAAAGCGTAACACTGGGCGCAGCGTTACCAGAGGGCGTAGTTGTATCACTACTTTCGCCTCCCCCGCCACAACCTGTGATTAAAAGTGATAAAAAAAGTAAACTTAGCCATTTATTAATATTGTTTTTTACCACTTTTAGCCTCTACATATTAACTATACAAATTTTGTGGCACCTTAGTAACGTTTAAATGAACGGTTATTTCCTCACGATCATGATATAGATGTTTAGCTTGCAACTCGTAATTGATACCTTGTTTCTCAAGCTCTTTTCTGATCATCGAAAGACATTCATAAACACTATCAAAGCGTTTTTTCATAGGCAGCTTTAAGTTAAATATAAACTCTTTTGCGTATGCATTTACTGCCCAGTCAATCATTAGCGTAGTCACTTTGGTCGGTTTTTCCACCATATCGCACACTAACCAAGTAATATTTCTTTTTTCTGGGCGATATTTAAAACCGTCAGCTCTAAAATGTTTAACTTGCCCAGTTTGCATTAAATCGTCATTCATTGGGCCGTTATCAATCGCACTTACAAACATACCACGGCGTACAAGCTGATAAGTCCAACCACCAGGGCATGCACCTAAATCAACACTGCGCATACCGGCAGCTACGCGTGACTCGCGTTGTTGCTCAGGTATAAATACGTTAAATGCTTCATCGAGTTTTAACGTTGAGCGACTCGGTGCATCGCTTGGCATACGAAGGCGCAAAATACCCATGAAAAATGGAGAATTATTAAAGCTATACGAGTAACCAACATAAGCCGTATTGTTTGTTAAAAACATGACATGCATTACTGGGCGATTTGCTTTTGGCTCACGTAGTACAGTATTTTGTTTTTCGAGGGCTTTTTTAAGCGGTGTTGAGATTTTTTTACAGAACGTTAAAAGCTCTTTGCCTTCGTTTGTGTCTGGCGTCTCAACGCGCAGTTCTGAGCATAATGTAAAATCTTTAGCAGCTTCAACTACTGCGCTCACACGGTCCTCTACTGGCATGTTTTCAAGTAATGTGCCGGCAAACCATTGACGTGCAAACACCATGTTTTTAAAATCAACATTTTTGATTATTTCGTCGCTGTGATGCGCTTCAAAACATTCGTAAACAACATAACCTGTATTTGGTTTTGCTTTTACATACCCTGCAAAACCTTGCTCTGCAGCATGAAACGTTATTTCAGCAGCGGCATCGTTTTCAAAACCACTACGACAAAAAATCACAACACTAGACATATTAACCCTTAAACTCTTTAAAACTTAAATCGTGCAACTTGCACTAAAATAACAATCCAACCAATAATAAAGCACAACCCACCAAGCGGTGTTATAGGCCCAAGCCACTTCATTCCTGTTAGAGCGAGTAAATATAAACTACCACTGAAAAGTAGTGTGCCCGTTATAAAAAAGCCACCAGCCCAACTCAGGTTTATGCCCCATTTAATTAAAATAGCCACCGCAATAAGTGCAAGTCCATGTACCATTTGATACTCAGCAGCCGTTTTAAAAACGCCTAATGAATACTCCGATAAGCGGCTTTTTAAACCATGGGCAGCAAATGCACCTAACATCACCGAAAGCATACAAAAAATACTACCGGTCATTAAAAATAATTTAATCATCTAACCCCCTGCTCGAGTCTTAACGTATCTCAATTTGTTGCTTAATAAATTCAACGGCACTTAACGCTGCTGTTTCTCTATTTTGCAGCTCAGTTACGCCACTTTTTTTACGTGGTTTTAATGAGTGATCGCCATCACTCAGCCAAGTAAACAAAGGCTGTTTTGGCATTTTCATAGTAAGAAGCTCTTCACGTGTACCAAATGTATCTCGCTCGCCCTGTAATACTAAAAAAGGGCAAACAATATCGGCAAAATGTTCGGTGCGTAATTTTTCTGGCTTACCCGGCGGATGAAATGGATAACCAAATGCAATAACACCTGAAAGGCTTTGCTCTTTACTACATGCAAGCATTGATGCCATGCGACCGCCCATCGATTTACCGCCTATAAACAACGGCAAATCTGGCTGCGCATTTGTTAGCACTTGTTCATAATAAGTAATTAGCTTTGGTGCTCGCTCAGGCGGCCTGCGTTTATTAGTTTGTTTAGCGATTTGCATATATTCAAAATCAAATAAACCAACATCAACACCCTGCTCGCTTATTAATTTTGCCATGTGCTGCATAAAGTCAGAATCGCTACCAGCACCTGCGCCATGTGCAAATATAAACTGTGCTATTGCAGGTTGCTCCGTGCTTTTAAACCATTCAATCATTATTAATACTCATGTTCTTGCTCATGCTCTACTAAGCTCAGCATCCACTCTTTAAACGAAACTATTTTACCAAGCTCTGTTTGCGACTCACGAAGCACTAAGTAATACGCATTTTTACTCTCTAGGCTATGATTAAACGGAATTACCAAACGCCCTGCGTCTATGTCGGGTTTAGCTAATACACTATTGCCAATTGCCACACCTTGTCCATGTACCGCTGCTTGTAACACCATAGAGGAGTGGCTAAATATAGGCCCTTGATTTACCTGGATGTTACGCACGCCTGCGGTTTTCATCCACGTTTTCCAGTTTTTACGTGTAGTGTCGTGTAATAGTGTGTGATGCGCTAAATCACTAGGTTGATCAAGCGGCTTTAACCCGCTTAATAACATAGGACTACAAAGTGGTACTAAATATTCGGTATGAAGCTTGTACGCTTGTACGCCATTCCAATGACCCCTTCCATAATAAATAGCAATATCTACGTCATCAGTGAGTGAGTTTTCATCTTGGTCCTGAGCTTTTATTCGCACATCTATCTCTGGATGTAACTCATTAAACAAACTCAAACGAGGCACTAACCACTGAATAGCAAAACTTGGGGTTAGGCTTACCGTTAGGGAGCCCTTAGCGCCACGAGCTAATAGCTTTTCAGTTGCATCAATAAGCTGAGTAAAAATCTCTTTAATATCTAAAAAATAGCCTTGGCCTTCTTCAGTTAATAATAAAGAGCGGTTTTTACGTAAAAACAGCTTCAAACCTAAATGCTCTTCAAGTGTTTTTATTTGATGACTTACTGCCGCCTGCGTTACATAGAGCTCTTCTGCTGCTTTTGTAAAACTTAAATGGCGAGCAGCCGCTTCAAAGGCTTTTAATGCGTTTAATGGAGGTACCCGTCTTGACATAATAACCAAGCTTAGAATTAGTTTTTCTTATGCGTGAGATTATATACATCATATAAGTTTGTGTATATTAAAGGCATAAAAAAAGCGACCTGAGTCGCCTTTTAATAAACATCATGCTTAATTATAAATCGCTTGCACTTGTATCAAGTGGGGCAAAGCTTTTAATTAAATCATCAACCGCTTTCATTTGCGTTAAATAGCCTTCTAACTTACTAAGGGCTAGCGCACATGGGCCATCACATTTAGCTTCGTTAGGATTTGGATGCGCTTCGATAAATAAACCAGCAATACCCAATGCCATACCGCTGCGCGCAAGCTCTGCAGCTTGTGCACGACGACCATCAGCAGAGTCAGCTCGTCCACCAGGGCGTTGTAGCGCATGTGTTGCATCAAAAATAACAGGTGCCATTGCCTTCATGTCATCCATACCCAGCATATCAACCACAAGGTTGTTGTAACCAAAGCTAGAACCACGCTCACAAAGAGCTACGTTGTTATTACCAGCTTCATTAAATTTAGTAATGATATGACGCATTTCATGTGGCGCTAAAAACTGTGGTTTTTTCACATTAATAATTGCACCTGTTTTAGCCATCGCCACAACTAAATCTGTTTGACGCGCTAAAAAAGCAGGTAACTGAATTACATCAACAACTTCTGCAACAGGTGCAGCTTGATGCGGTTCATGTACGTCAGTAATTAGTGGAATTTTAAACGTGTTTTTAATTTCTTCGAATATTTTTAAACCTTCTTCCATACCTGGACCACGGTACGAATTGATTGAAGAGCGATTAGCTTTATCAAATGAGGCCTTAAATACATAAGGAATATTTAGTTTCGTCGTAACTTCTACGTAATGCTCTGCAACACGCATTGCTAAATCGCGAGATTCTAATACGTTAATACCACCAAACAGTACAAACGGTTTATTGTTTGCAAGTTCAATTTCATTAATTTTAATAATTTGGTCTTTCATTTAAATTCCTTAAGGTGCAACTGCTTGCATCATTAATCCACAAATATAAGCCATATAAGTACCCACACCGTAGCCTAGTACAGCTAACAAGACACCAACAGGCGCTAGTGACGGATGAAACGCTGATGCGACAACAGGTGCTGACGCTGCGCCGCCCACATTAGCCTGAGAACCCACTGCCATATAAAATAACGGTGCTTTAATCAGTTTAGCCACAATTAACATAATGCTTGCATGCACTAACATCCAAATTGCACCCACTAAAAATAGCCCAGGGTTATTGAAAATAGCGGTTACATTCATGTGTAAACCAATCGATGCAACCAAAATATATAAAAAGCTAGAAGCTACTTTTGAAGCGCCAAACGCTTCTATTTGCCTCACTTTAGTAAACGATAAGCCTATACCAATCGTTGTTGATATAACAATTAGCCAAAAGAATTTACTGTTTAAGCTGTATTCTTTTGCCCATTCATAAGTAGTGCCAAAGTATGGCCCTAAAAAGTCAGCGCAAAAGTGCGCTAAACCAGTTATACCAAATGCAATTGCAATCAGCGTCATGTAATCATTAAGAGTTGGAATGCGTGCATGTTCTGCATGATATTTTTCCACACGCTTTTTCAAATCTTCAATTGCGCTTGTATCAGCACCCGTCGCTGCATCAATCTTTTTATGATTTGCTGCCATTAACAATAAAACAGCCATCCAAATATTAGCGACAATTACATCGACTGTAATCATTACTGAGAATATATCACCACCAACTTCAAACATTTCTTTCATTGATGCTTGGTTAGCGCCGCCGCCAATCCAGCTACCTGCAACAGTTGTCATACCGCGCCATACGGCATCTGGTCCATGCCCACCAACAATACTTGGGTCAAATGCGCTCACCACTAAAATAGCTAATGGCCCACCAATAACAATGCCTAAAGTACCCACTAAAAACATAATAAGTGCTTTAGGGCCTAAGTTAATAATCGCTTTTAAATCAATACTAATGGTAAGTAGTATTAAACAGGCAGGTAGTAAGTAGCGCGAAGCCACATAATAAACATTAGATTTATTACCATCTACAATACCAAAGGTATTTAATAACGAAGGTAAAAAGTAACACAGTAATAAAGCAGGTACGTATTTATAAAATCGTTTTAAAGCTGGACGCTCACTGTTTGAGGTTTTAAAAATAAACCCCAAAATAATAGCAAGCAAACCAAGCACAACGGCATCATTTGTAATTAATGCGCTTTGAGTTTCAACCATAATTATTCCTATTCTTAATGGTGCGTTTTATTATTATCTTCTAGTTCTTCTATTTGGTGTTGAATAATCTCTATTGCAGGATCGTCCGGACACTCATCTACAAAAAACTGTAAATCATCACGTGCCATTTTAGGGCAACCGAGCTGATTTAATAAGTAACCTCTGTCGCGTCTCTCATACGGGTCGTCGCCTATTAACTCCATTAGCATCTCTACACAGGTTAAAGCATGACCAAATTTATTTTCGCTAATGAAAGACCATTTTTGCTGAGCTAAAAATAACTTATATACTTCGTCATCAAAAATCAGTTCTAGTGGCTCTTGCTCTTGACCATCATCTTCATCTGCGTTTTCAGGGATAATATACCAACTTTGTTGTCCACTGCTTGGCTCTATTATGTAGCCTTCTTCATCACTAATCGCCACATGTACGCCAACATCACCTTGGGTAAGACTAAGGTTCGCGTCACAGTTAGCTTGTTGTAAAAAATGACAAAGTATAATTGCCAGTGTTGTAGGTGAACCACTGCGCATAGAAAGCGTATAGCTTAATGTATTTAATTTATATTCAGGCACTTTTAAACCTGATGCACTAAATAGCCAATCACTGTAAAACATATCTAATAATTTTTCGAGGCGATCGTGCTCATCACTCACTTTTAAACACAGCGCTGAAATTTGCTGTTCAAAGTCAGTTAAAGTTTCATAACATGGTGTTAAATCTATCTGAGGGTCCCACTTTGACTCTGCTTTAATACAGCGGTAAATCGCTGGAGGTGTAAATTCATCGTAAGCATCATCAAGATAAGATTCATCGTGTTCGTCAAACCCGAGGGTAGTCATTAATACTGCAACATTTTAGAAAACGAAGGCGTAGTTTACCTAACTTTAAAGCTATATACCAATATAGAGGTGTATTTGAATATTTTCTGAGAGGGAGTTGTATTTGAGCTTTACAAAACACCTATAAAGCTCAAATAGTCAGATATTACTTAAAGCAAAAAAGCTGATTTAGACGTCGCTAAATAACCTATCGCTAAAATAACAGCAGTGTTAACTAAAACGTAAGCAACTTTAGCCGCCATTTTAGTTTGTCGGGCGCTTTTAGCCCCAATACCAATGTATATAACCACTAAAACTATTTTTTCTAATAGCCAATATTGTTCAAACGGATTAATTTTAGCCATAAATATAAGCGTAAGTGCAGACACTAACAATAAAGTATCTATACTGTGACTACCAATCATTACCGCTTTATTTTTTGCTAATTTACCACTGCCCATTCGCGAAAAAGCGCGAACATAAAATAATATTACACTTAACATCGCAATTGCCATGTGCGAGTGCTTTACTGCTAAATAATCCATATGCCCCTGTACTTCTGTTTTATAAAAATTTAATCAGGAAAACGGCTAAGAACCGCCTCTAACTCATCAAGCTTTTCGTTAAATACTTCAACCATTTTTGGTTCAAAATGTGTGCCTTTTTCAGCATTAATTTCATCAACCACATTTTGTAATGTCCAAGGCTCTTTATAACACCGTTTATGGCGAAGTGCATCGTATACATCAGCAAGTGCGACTATGCGACCAAATACATTAATTGCGTTTCCGCTTAGACCTTGTGGGTAACCAGACCCATCCCATTTTTCATGATGCTCTTTTGCAATAATTGCACCTGTACTCACAATTTCATGGGGAGAGTCTTTTAAAATAGTATAGCCTTTATCAGTATGGGTTTTCATCACTTCCCATTCTTGAGGTTCTAACTTTGCTGGTTTGTTTAAAATCGCATCAGGAATACCCACTTTACCTACATCATGAAGAGGAGACGCCAACCTTACTAAATCTGCATCATGTTTAGATAAACCATAGCCCTCAGCTAAAATATGACAAATATGTGCTACACGTTTAACATGATTACCTGTCTCGGTTGAGCGCTGCTCTACTGCTTCACTTAACCTATAAACAAGCTCTTGTTGTGTCGCTTCTATTTCAGACTGAAGCTGCACATTTTCAAAGGCAAGTTGCACATTTTGAGAAAATATTTTGATTAAATGACGCTGAGTATCCGTTAAATCCTTTGGGACACCAGATATGAACAGCATTGAATTATGATTGTACTCACTACTGCAGTACGCAAATAAGTAATTATCTTTATAAATGATGCTTTTATCATTAAGCGCCTGATGACACGCACTTAACTGCTCAGCTTGTAATACCTTATCAAGCTCTTTACCTTCACTTTTTTCAAAATCGCCAGTGCCAGAGCAAACTATTAGTTTTTTATTTTTTTCATGTTCTGGGTTTTGTGCAACTAAAGTGGTTGCATACATAGCTTGATCAGCAATACCCAATAAAGATGTTAATTGCTGCATAACGCCTTCAATAAAGTGCTCTATTGAATGCGCAGAAAAAATATCACGAGACGCTATAATTATTTTCTCAAGCCCTTCGCGTGACTGCTCAATCGAAATAATATCCCGATACGAGCGTAGGCTCGACATAATAACAGTAAATAATTTTTGAGCCGTTAGCTCCGTTTTCGATTTGTAATCGTTAATATCATAATTAATAATGACTTGACGTTCAGGTGCCTGGCCAGGTTGGCCTGTTCTTAAAATAATCCGTATATGATTATTTTTAGCTTCTTCACGAATAAACTTAGCAACCTGCAAACCAGCGTCGTCGGTTTCCATTACCACGTCAAGTAGCACAATAGCGGCATCTGGATGCTCTTTTATGAGCTCTTTCGCTTCAGCACCTGAGTAGGCACTAATAAACTCTAAGCGTTTATTTTGAAACTCAAAATCACTCAGTGCTAGTTTTGTAACAGCATGTACTTCAGGTTCATCATCAACGATTAATACTTTCCAGGTACCGTGTTCAATCTCATCGATTGTTTCTTCTGGTTCATCTGAAAATAAAAAATCACCCATCATAGTCGAAATTCCTTCATGGCATTATTTAACGCACTAGTAGGCAATTATTATTCTCTAGGGCCACAGTGCAAGTGTTACACGGTCATTGTTACCAAGGTCTTTCACTGTTTTAATATTAACAAACGCCATTTTTTCAAAGAAATGACGTACAGCTTCACTTTGCTCAAAACCGTGTTCTATTAAAAGATAGCCATTAGATGACAAATAGTCACGTGATTGTGTAATTATTTGTTTAATATCAGACATTCCGCAATCATCAGCCACTAATGCCGATAAAGGCTCAAAGCGCACATCACCCTGATTTAAATGTATATCGCTACTTTCTATATAAGGAGGGTTAGTGACAATTAAATTGAATTTTTCGCCATGCAACTCACTAAACCAGTTACTCTGTTTAACATGTACATTATTAATCGCTAATCGCTGCTGGTTACGTGTAGCAAGTGCAACTGCATCGCTTACTCTATCTACTGCAGTAATTTGCCAACTAGGCATTTCACTACCCAGTGCCAACGCTATTGCACCAGTACCTGTGCCTAAATCAAGCACCTTTGCTGTAGCGGGTAGCGCTATTTCAAGTGCTTGCTCGACTAATGTTTCAGTATCTGGTCGAGGTATTAGGGTCGTTGCGTTAACTTCAAGCGATAAGCTCCAAAATTCACGCAGCCCAGTTATATGGGCTACGGGCTCACCTTTTAAACGTCTTTGGATAAATACATTAAACTGCGATTGTTGCTCATCACTAAGCGCATGTTCTGGCCAAGTAAAAAGGTAACTGCGAGGCTTTTTAAGTATATGAAGAAGTAAAACTTGTGCATCTAATTTAGCACTTTCGCTGCTAGATGCTAATAAGTCAGCACCTGCAGCAATTGCTTGTTCAAGAGTGTGAGCCACAATTACTCGTCGCCCATGGCCGCAAGTAAGTCAGCTTGATGCTCTTGCATTAATGGGTCAATAATCGCACTTAAATCACCGGCTACCACTTCGTTTAAACGATAAAGTGTTAAGTTAATACGGTGATCTGTAATACGACCTTGCGGGTAGTTATAAGTACGAATGCGCTCAGAACGATCGCCACTACCTACCAAGTCACGACGTTCAGAGGCTTCTGCCGCATGGCGTTTTTCATCTTCAGCTTGTTGCAGTCGAGCTGCAAGTACTGACATCGCTTTAGCGCGGTTTTTATGCTGCGAACGCTGATCCTGACACTCAACCACAACACCGGTAGGTATATGTGTAAGTCGAATAGCAGAATCAGTTTTATTTACGTGCTGACCACCTGCGCCTGATGCACGAAATGTATCAACTTTTAAATCTGCGGTATTAATTTGTATCGCTTCTGCTTCTGGTACTTCTGCCATAACCGCAACAGTACACGCTGAGGTATGAACACGACCTTGTGATTCAGTCTCTGGTACACGTTGTACGCGATGTACGCCTGATTCAAACTTTAATTGACCGTAAACGCCTTCGCCACTGATATTTGCAATAACTTCTTTGTAACCGCCATGCTCACCTTCATTGGTGCTTACAACTTCTACTTTCCATTTTTTATTTTCTGCGTAGCGGCTGTACATACGAAATAAGTCACCAGCAAAAATAGCCGCTTCATCGCCGCCCGTCCCTGCACGTACTTCAACAAAAACGTTGTTGTTATCTCGCGGATCTTTTGGCAACATTAATACTTGAATTTGATCTTCAATCACTAGTATTTGTGCTTTTGCTTCTTTATATTCTTCTTGCGCCATTTCACGCATTTCAGGGTCAGAATCTTTAAGCATTTCTTCTGCACTGGCTAAATCGTCTTGCGTTTCTTTATAGTTTAAAAACGTTTTTACAATCTCTTCAAGCTCAGAATACTCTTTTGAAAGCGCACGAAAACGGTTTTGATCACTAATGACCGACGGGTCGCTTAGCAGCGCTTGTACTTCTTCGTAACGCTCTACTAAGGTTTCTAATTTATTATAAACAGACTCTTTCATTTAACGGTTATTCCTGATCAATACCTAACATTTTTTTCAACTGGTTTAGCTGCGCCACTTCACCTTTTTTCGCTGCATCTTGTATTGCACGGGTAGGCGCGTGCATTAAGCGATTGGTTAATTTATTGGCGAGCTCTAATATAATTTTTTCTGCATCTTTACCTGTATTGAGCTGACTAACAGCACGCTCTACAAGTTCAGACTTAATTGTTTGTACATCGTTTCGATAATGGCGGATTAAATCTACCGAATCGAGTGAACGCATCCACATTGCAAATTCTTTGGTGCGTTCAGTAATAATTATTTGCGCTTGCTGTGCAGCTTGCTCGCGCGCTGCCATATTCTCGCTTACAATGGTTTGTAAGTCATCAACGGAATATAAATAGGCAGCATCTAGCTCCCCTACTTGGCTTTCTATATCACGTGGAACTGCAATATCTATAAATAGCATAGGTTTGTGACGTCGCTGCTTTAGCGCCTGCTCAACCACCCCTTTACCAATAATAGGCAAAGTGCTGGCTGTAGAACTAATCACTATATCGGCTTTATGCAAACGCTCAGGCAATTGCGCCAAAGCAATCACATCTGCCGACACTTCGTCAGCTAAGTTACGAGCTCGCTCAATAGTTCTATTTGCAACAGTGATATTTTGAGGCTCATTTTGGTATAAATGTTTAGCAACCAATTCAATGGTTTCACCTGCGCCAATTAATAACACATTGGTCTTATCAAGCTTGCCATAAATATGCTTTGCCAAGTTAACTGCAGCAAACGCTACCGATACCGCACTTGCGCCAATATCGGTTTCAGTTCTAACTTGTTTCGCTACTGAAAATGTTTTTTGAAACAACCTATCAAACGTAACACCTACTGCATCGTGGTTTTTAGCACTAAAAAACGATTGCTTTATTTGCCCCAGAATTTGCGGTTCGCCCAACACCAAAGAATCCAACCCACACGCCACGCGCATTAAGTGATTAATAGCATCGTTATCTTCGTAGCAATAAGTGTTTTTGCTCAGTTCATGTTCATCCAAACCATGGAAACTGGCAAGCCAGCTCAACAGTGTTTGGGAATTTTGCTGAGCGAGGCTACAATAGATCTCGGTTCGATTGCAGGTAGACACAATAACCGCTTCATTAAAGTCGGCATGGCCACTTAATTGTTGCAACGCCTCTGAAATTTGCTCAGGCGAAAAAGCCACTTTTTCACGTAATTCTACGGATGCGGTTTTGTGATTTATACCTAGTGCTATTATGGTCATATTTGCCAAATATTGCTGAGCCCTACTTCAAAGGCGGTAATTTTACCAAAAATCAGCGGAATATGGAAAGTAAGGAACAACATTTGATTCGACAATATTTGATTTTATTCATGTTTTTTTTGTTTTTAGGTGGCTGTGCTCATCAAATTGATACAAAAACAACACTTTATGATGATTGGAAACCACGTTTAGCTGCTCAAAAAACTTGGCAAGTAGAAGGTAAACTTGCATTTATTAGCCCAGAAGAGCGTCAATCTGCAAACTTAAATTGGCAGCAAACAACAAATTCCAATAATTTAATACTGACTACTTTTATTGGTACTCGTATTTTGTCGCTTAAACAAACAGCTAACGGTGCTGAATTAGAGTTTGATGGTGAACAATACTTTGATACTAACGCTGCAGAGCTTTTAAAACGATTAACGGGTTTTACACTACCGGTTGATAATGCCGATAACTGGCTTAAAGGCACTATTGACGATGAAAGTTTAATTGTTGATGAGCTTGGGCGTGCAAAGCAAGTATTATGGTTTGATAATACAGGCAAAAAATGGCAAATAGATTATGGCACTTATGTACAAAACGCAGGTTACTGGTTACCTACTAAACTGACGTTAAAGCACCAACAAATAAAAATTAAAATTCAACTATACGATTGGCAGTTTAAATAAGTATGAATAACAAAACCTCTTTTTCACTTATTGCTCCGGCAAAACTCAATTTATTTTTACATATTAATGCTCGCCGAGAAGATGGCTATCATGAACTTGAAACCTTATTTACTTTTTTAAATTTTGGTGATGAGCTGCATTTTGAGTTAACAACAGATGGGAGTATTTCTGTCGGTGGTGATACTAAAGACATCCCTCTAAATGATAATCTCATCTATAAAGCGGCTTTATTATTACAAACACACTGTAAAACCTCTTTGGGTGTAAAAATAAATTTAATTAAGCGCTTGCCGATGGGGGGCGGTGTTGGAGGAGGTTCATCTGACGCAGCGAGTACTTTATTAGCCCTAAATAAGTTATGGAAATTGACACTAAATTTAGAAACACTAGCACAATTGGGGCTCAAGTTAGGGGCAGATGTTCCGGTGTTCATACAAGGTCAAAGCGCCATAGCGCACGGTATTGGTGAAAAACTACACCAAGTAACACTTGAACAAAAATGGTACTGCGTTGTACACCCTAACCAACATGTAAGTACCGCAAAAATATTTACACATCCAGATTTAAAACGCGACACACCAAAAATAATAGGCGACTGGAAACACCATACTTTGACCAACGATTGTGAGCCTTTAGTTAAAAAGCTTTGCCCCGAGGTTGAAAAAACCCTCCAGTGGTTGCTAAAATACGCACCGTCGAAGATGACCGGAACAGGTTCATGTTGTTTTGTCGAATTTGCTAGCCAAGTTCAAGCACAAGATGTACTTGAAAATCTCCCCCATACTTGGCAGGGTTTTGTGGCTTCAAGCGCAAATGTCTCACCTGCTCATACGGAGTTAACCGCCATATTCGATCAATGAAGTAACGTACAAGTAATCATAAGTTAACCCGCAGTGATATTTATCATTGCCCGTTAGTCCAAATATTCAGTGCCTGAGGAACCCTACCGTGCCTGACATGAAGCTCTTCGCTGGTAACGCAACACCTGAGTTAGCTCAAAAAGTTGCAAAACGTTTATATATTGAATTAGGCGATGCTGTTGTTGGCCGTTTTAGCGACGGTGAGATCAGTGTTCAAATAAATGAAAATGTTCGTGGCTCGGACGTTTTTATCTTGCAATCAACCTGTGCCCCTACAAACGATAACCTGATGGAACTTATCGTTATGGTTGATGCTCTACGTCGTGCATCTGCAGGTCGTATTACTGCCGTCATTCCTTATTTTGGTTATGCGCGCCAAGACCGTCGTGTACGTTCTGCTCGTGTTCCAATTACCGCTAAAGTTGTTGCAGATTTCTTATCAAGTGTTGGTGTTGACCGTGTTCTTACGGTTGATTTACACGCTGAACAAATCCAAGGCTTCTTTGATGTACCTGTAGATAACGTATTTGGCAGCCCTGTATTACTTGAAGATATGAAAGAACGCGACTTTGAAGACGTCGTTGTTGTATCTCCAGATATCGGTGGTGTTGTACGTGCTCGTGCAATTGCAAAACTACTAAATGATACCGATTTAGCAATCATTGATAAACGTCGCCCTCAAGCAAATGTTTCTCAAGTAATGCACATTATTGGTGACGTTGAAGGTCGTGATTGTATTATCGTAGATGATATGATTGATACCGGTGGTACATTGTGTAAAGCCGCAGAAGCTCTTAAAGAACATGGCGCTAAGCGTGTATTTGCATACGCAACACACCCTATCCTTTCAGGTAAAGCAGCCGAAAACTTACGTGACTCAATGATTGATGAAGTAATTGTAACTGACTCAATCCCGCTATCTGATGAGCTTAAAGCCCTTGATAAAGTTAAGGTACTTACGCTTGCTGACATGTTAGCAGAGACTATTCGTCGTATTAGTAACGAAGAATCTATCTCAGCGATGTTTGAACACTAAAATTAAACATTCCTGAATATAAAAGCGCCTTTTGGCGCTTTTTTTGTAAGCGATGTTTATTTTATCTGGGCGTGGTGGTATGATAGCGCGCCTTTTGGCTAGGGACCTTGGTCGCAAAGGCCCTACACATTTAAATAACTGGAGACATCATGTCTAACAAAACTTATACGTATAACGCTGAACTTCGCGTAGAAACTGGTACTGGTGCGAGCCGCCGCCTACGTCGCGAAGACAAAGTTCCTGCAATCCTTTACGGAGCTGATAAAGAAGCTTTATCTCTTACTTTTGCTCATAAAGATATGATCAAAGCTCAAGAAGACGAAGGTTTCTACACGCATATCCTTACGCTTAACGTTGATGGCGAAGCTGTTGAAGTAATCTTAAAAGATATCCAACGTCACCCATTCAAGCCTAAGCTTACTCACCTTGATTTCCAACGTGTAGATGCTACTCATAAATTTCAAACTAAAGTTCCTCTACACTTCATCGGTGAAGAGATTGTAACTAAAGCTGGCGCAACTGTTGTTCACCAGTTAACTGAAGTTGAAATTACGTGTCTTCCAAAAGCACTTCCAGAATTCATTGAAGTAGATGTTTCTAAGTTTGTTGTTGGCGATTCAGTTCATATCTCTGACCTAACTTTCCCTAAAGGCGTTAGCTCTGTAGATTTAGCTAAAGGCGAAGGCCATGATCAGTCTATCCTGACTATCAAAGCAAACAAAGCAGCTCCAGTTGAAGACGACGCTGCAGCAGCAGAATAATATTTAAGGTCTCGCAACCTTGAATTCTATTCAAATGCTTGTGGGCCTGGCTAATCCAGGCCCCGAATACGCAAACACACGCCACAATGCAGGTGCTTGGTTCATCGAGCAAATCGCTGCACGCTATAACTGCACTCTAAAACACGATCCTAAATATCACGGCCTTACAGGCAAAGTGATCATTCAAGGCCAAGAATTCAAATTATTGATCCCCACTACTTACATGAATTTAAGTGGTAAAGCGGTCAGTAGTTTAGCTAATTTTTTCAAAATCCCTGTCGAGGACATTTTAGTTGCCCATGACGAATTGGATTTAGACCCAGGCGTTGCCAAATTAAAAAAAGGTGGCGGGCATGGCGGTCATAATGGTTTAAAAGACATTATTGCAAAAATGGCAAATCAAAAAGACTTTATGCGCTTGCGCATTGGTGTAGGTCATCCGGGGCATCGTGAAATGGTAACTGGTTGGGTGCTTGGAAAAGCGGCCAAAGAAGACCAAGAAAAGATGGATGCTGCTGTTGATGAAGCAGTTCGTTGCATGGAAATACTTGCAAAAGATGGTGTGTTAAAAGCACAAAACAGACTACATTCGTTTAAACCCTAGTAACTTGGGTCCAAGTACACCGTTTAAACGAATTCTAAACAAGGTATCTTACTATGGGTTTTAAATGTGGCATCGTTGGCTTGCCTAACGTAGGTAAATCAACGCTTTTCAATGCACTAACTAAAGCGGGTATTGAAGCCGCTAACTTTCCTTTTTGTACCATTGAGCCTAATACAGGTGTGGTACCTGTGCCAGATCCTCGTCTAGACGAACTTGCTAAAATAGTTAATCCTCAACGAGTTCTTACCACCAGTATGGAATTTGTAGACATTGCTGGCTTAGTAAAAGGCGCATCTAAAGGTGAAGGCCTTGGTAACCAGTTTTTAGCTAACATTCGTGAAACCGATGCAATTGGCCACGTAGTTCGCTGTTTTGAAGATGAAAACATCATCCACGTAGCAGGCACTATTGACCCTGCTGACGATATTGACGTAATCAACACTGAGTTAGTACTTGCTGATATGGATAGCGCTGAAAAAGCCCTTTTCCGTAATTCAAAAAAAGCAAAAGGTGGCGACAAAGACGCTAAAGAGCAAAATGCTGTACTTGAAAAAGTAAAAGTGCATCTTGACGAAGGCTTAACTTTACGTGGTCTAGCACTAACTAAAGAAGAAAAAGCAGCAATCAGCTCTATTAACTTCTTAACGATTAAACCAACAATGTATATTGCAAACGTTGCTGAAGATGGTTTTGAAAATAACCCATACCTTGACCGCGTACGCGCTATTGCCGCAGCTGAAGATGCGATTGTTGTTCCTGTATGTGCCGCTATCGAGTCTGAGCTTTCAGAACTAGATGACGAAGACAAGCTAGAGTTTATGGCTGATCTTGGTCTAGAAGAGCCAGGTCTTAACCTTGTTATTCGTGGTGGTTATGAATTACTACAATTACAAACTTATTTCACAGCTGGCGTAAAAGAAGTACGCGCATGGACAATCCCTGTAGGTGCAACAGCACCACAAGCAGCGGGTAAAATCCATACCGACTTCGAGCGTGGCTTTATCCGTGCGCAAACTATTGCTTTTGACGACTTTGTTGCCTTTAAAGGTGAAAGCGGCGCAAAAGAAGCAGGTAAGATGCGTCAAGAAGGTAAAGAGTACATTGTTAAAGACGGCGATGTAATGAACTTCTTGTTCAACGTATAAGTCAAATGAAACCGAATTAGTATTGGTAATAATTTTAAAGGCTCGTTTTTACGAGCCTTTTTTGTACCTCCAACGTTATAAACTTATAAAATTGATATAGCCCCAACCTAAATGCCTACGTTTAATTTAAAAAACACACTGCGCAGAAGATCAAACCTCAATAATAAGTACCTCTTAAACAAATTAATGTTAAGATTTAACCTGAGCGTAATAATTTGTCGAATAATCAAACAGCTTCAAACTATTGGTTTTTGCTTTTTTTATTTAGCGACAAATTTTGTATGTGAATTGCACTCAAAAAATCATCATTTTTATTAAAATTTAGCCGCTTAGCTTAATTTTCCTGCAAACAAACACAGTTAAGTGTTTTTTTGCAAAAAAGGTGTTGACGAATTTGGGTCATATCAGCATAATACGCCCCGCACTCAGCGATGAAGTGCTAACAAAAAAAGATGGCTAAGTAGCTCAGCTGGTTAGAGCACATCACTCATAATGATGGGGTCACAGGTTCAAATCCCGTCTTAGCCACCATATTTTTTTGTTGCTCAATGAAGAGTTTAAAATAACTACCTTGTGTGCGGGAGTGGCGGAATTGGTAGACGCGCTGGATTTAGGTTCCAGTATCTTAGGATGTGAGAGTTCAAGTCTCTCCTTCCGCACCATAATTCTTGATAAGAATTAAAACTATCAATTGTTATTGTTGGGATATCGCCAAGCGGTAAGGCACCAGGTTTTGATCCTGGCATTCCCAGGTTCAAATCCTGGTATCCCAGCCAACAATGGCTAAGTAGCTCAGCTGGTTAGAGCACATCACTCATAATGATGGGGTCACAGGTTCAAATCCCGTCTTAGCCACCATTTCTTTTTTTAGAAGTGGCTCTGCAAGAGTTAAATTGCACTCAATGAAGAGTCTAAAATAACTACCTGTGTTTCATAACACAAACGATGCGGGAGTGGCGGAATTGGTAGACGCGCTGGATTTAGGTTCCAGTAACTTCGGTTGTGAGAGTTCAAGTCTCTCTTTCCGCACCATGTTCTTGATACGAACTAAAAATATCAATTAATTCTTTGTTGGGATATCGCCAAGCGGTAAGGCACCAGGTTTTGATCCTGGCATTCCCAGGTTCAAATCCTGGTATCCCAGCCAACTTCTTCTACCAAGGAAAGTTGGATAAAAGAATAACTCTTGCTTAGAGTTTAAATGAGCAAATTAGTGATGCGGGAGTGGCGGAATTGGTAGACGCGCTGGATTTAGGTTCCAGTATCTTAGGATGTGAGAGTTCAAGTCTCTCCTTCCGCACCATGTTCTGATAAGAACTAAAATTATAAAAGAATTCTTTGTTGGGATATCGCCAAGCGGTAAGGCACCAGGTTTTGATCCTGGCATTCCCAGGTTCAAATCCTGGTATCCCAGCCAACTTCTTCTACCAAGGAAAGTTGAATAAAAGGATTACTCTAGCTTAGAGGTTAAATGAGCACATTAGTGATGCGGGAGTGGCGGAATTGGTAGACGCGCTGGATTTAGGTTCCAGTATCTTAGGATGTGAGAGTTCAAGTCTCTCCTTCCGCACCATGTTCTTATTAAGAACTAAAATTAATATCAAATTTATAGTTGGGATATCGCCAAGCGGTAAGGCACCAGGTTTTGATCCTGGCATTCCCAGGTTCAAATCCTGGTATCCCAGCCAATTTGACTCCCCTGTCTAAAACTTCTCAATACTCATTAAATTCAACTTACTTTTTCTGCACTTAAATAAACATTTATAAATTCATCTATATTTATTGGTTTGCTATATAAATACCCTTGTAAATAATCACAGTTAAGACTCAACAACGCCTGTTCTACCTCTTTAGTTTCTATTCCTTCAGCAACTACATCGCAATTTAATCGACTCGCTAAAAACAATGTAGATTCTACAATGGCGTAATCAGGCGAGTTAGTAAGCATATCTTTGACAAACGACTGATCAATTTTTATTTGATTGATTGGCAGCTCTCTTAATAATGACAGTGACGAAAAGCCAGTACCAAAGTCATCAACACTAAATTTAAACCCGCGCATACTCAACTGTTGCATCATTTTTCTTGCTGCGGGTATGTTTGTCATCATTGCACCTTCTGTAATTTCAAAAATTAACGAGTCGCTTAATGTAGGGTCGGTTGCGAGTAAACTAATTATAAAATCGTAAAACTCGCTGCTTTCAATATCTTTAGTCGATAAGTTGACATGTATAGTACCGGTGAAACCAAATAGCTTGAGCTTTCTAATATGATTAACGGCTTCTTGTACAACCCATTTCGATAAAGGAAAAATAAGCCCTGTACGCTCAGCTACGGTTATAAACTTTTCTGGACTAATAAAGCTACCATCATCTTGCGGCCATCGGATAAGCGCTTCTAGGCCATGTAATTGCAGATCTTTAGAGTCCATTATGGGTTGTAAATAAAGCTCAAACTCATCTTTATGTAATGCCACTTTAATTTTGGCTGATAAATCAAAAAAGTCCTCAGCTCGTTTACCTATTGCAGATGAGTAATTTACCAAAGGTTGAAATGTTTTTTTAGCTTCATGCAGTGCCAAGTCAGCTTTTTTTAATAGCTGATCGGGCAATCGGCTATCATCAGGAAAACGGCTTACGCCTATACTTAATTGTATTTTAACCATTTGCTCATTCGTACAAAACGGACTTTTGACGGCTGAGTTTATAATGTTTACACAATAATTCATGCTTTCATCTGTATCGGTATGCAATAAAAAAGCAAACTCATCGCCACCTATTCGATATAACTTAGCAATGCCGCATAATTCTTTATTTAATTTATTGGCAAATGCAGCCAAAAGTTGGTCACCACACTGATGCCCAAACGCATCATTAATTTGTTTAAAGTTATTTAAGTCGATATAAAATAGTGAAAATGGGGAAGGATATTCAACTTGTTTACTTAAAGATTTAAAAAATTTATCGCGGTTAGGTAGAGTTGTTAAGTTATCGTGCTCAGTTTGATATTTTTGATACTGCGTTGCTTGCTCTATTTTAAGAATACTTTTTAAGCTCAGTTTAATAACTAAAAAAACAAACCCACCACCGCCAAGTAACAACATAGCCACCATATTCATAACGACGGGTGCAATGTCGTGGTTTGAAAAATAATAAAGTATCCACCAATACCCTATAATAAAAAAAATAATAGCGCATAGCAGTACACTCCATGCTCTTTGCGATGTTTTTTTGCAAACTTTAACGGTTGTTTTTAAGCTAGCAACAAGTAGTAGCGCACCTAAAATAATTATTACTGTAAAAAAATTATCCACACACAGGCTCTTTAAAGTTATTAAATTGCGATTTAGTGATGTAACATCAGTTAAATTAAAACCGTGTTCAATATAGCCGAGTCACTATTTGCTGACTTAAAAACAGACATAAAAAAAGGCTCATAAATGAGCCTTTTTAATCTCTACTTTAAATTTAGCCTAAATCACCGCTAATTGCGTATTTTAAAACCCAGTTTTTTATAGGGCCTGTATTATTAGCCATTTTTAAAAACTGGCTACGTGCCCATTTAAGTGGCGCGACTTGGTTAGAAAAGCCAAAGTAACAAGCATCCATCATGCTCATCATTAATAAATTAGCCTTACGGCGAGCTCGCTCGTATTCTTTAAGTTTTAGTGGGCAACCTATATCTCCTGCTTCGTTTAAAACCTCAGCAAGTGCCACTACATCCTGAAAACCTAAATTTACCCCCTGCCCTGCAAGCGGATTTATTGTATGTGCAGCGTCACCGACTAAAACCAAGCGCCCTTGTGAATAGTTGTTAGCGTGTTGGCGAGTAAGCGGAAATACTGCATGGGTTTGTACTTCAAAGTCTCCAGCAAGTTCAGGAAATTTATTCAGAATGTGCGTTTTTAACTGAATTGGGCTTAGCCCTTTAAATGCTTGCAATGTATTTGCATCGTCGTACCAAATTAAATTAGCGTACGGTGCCTGCATTGGTAAAAATGCTAACGGCCCACTTGGTGTAAACTGTTGCCATGTTTTAATTTGTTGCGGCGCATCGAGTTTAATTAACACCCCCATGCAATGCTGTTGGTACTGCCAACCCGTAATACCAATATTCGCCTTATCGCGCAGCTGCGATTGCCCACCATCGGCGGCAATTACTAAATCAGCCGTATAGGTTTGATCACCATACACAAGCGTAATTAAATCATCCGTTTGCTCTATTTTAGTAATAGGTGTGGCTTGCTCAATAACCTCAATTTTATAATGATCAAATTGCTGCCATAAACTTGCTTGAATTAAACTATTTTCAATTAAGTGGCCTAAATGCGTGGTGTTTATATAGGCGCAGTCAAACAATAAATTATCACCACCGCGCTCAAATGCCTCTAATTGCTCATAAGGCGCTATGCGGTTTTGCCTTAAAAGCGGCATTGCTCCTAATTCATCAAGTAAATTTTCTGAAAAACGATTAATAGCCGACACTCTAATATCAACCTTATCACTACTAAGAATCTGTGATGGATCTATTAGGTGTTTTTCGATTATGCGTACGCCAAAGCCCTGTTGAGCAAGCTTTATCGCCATAGCCGCGCCAACCATGCCACCACCAACTACTATCACATTATTTTTAGTCATGTTTTTCATCATTTTATTATTACTTGAGTCTGTTTTGATTGTATCAAAATTAATTTGTTTTATACCAGAGGATATCCCTAACAGCTGATTAAACTCGCCTCGTATTGATTTGAGATCACAAACATGAAAACTATACTTGGATCTGGACGGGTATCCAGCTAAAATACGCCTCCTTTAAGTGAGCATGCTTGCTCCTTAATCCTGTTTCAAGCACATTTTTGTGCCACTATCGAATTGAACACGAGGCTATATTTCAATGAGCAAAAAGCTGCATATTAAAACCTGGGGTTGTCAGATGAACGAATACGACTCTCAGAAAATGGCTGAACTTTTAGATGCCACCAACGGCTACCAGCTAACTGAAGATGCAACAGATGCCGACGTAATCTTACTTAACACCTGTTCAATTCGTGAAAAAGCACAAGAAAAAGTATTTCACCAATTAGGTCGCTGGAAGTTATTAAAAGACGACAAGCCAGATTTAATCATTGGTGTAGGTGGTTGTGTTGCCTCACAAGAAGGTGACTCTATTCGCCAACGTGCACCATTTGTAGATGTTATTTTTGGTCCGCAAACGCTACACCGTTTACCAGAAATGATTAAACAAGTGCAAGGCGACAAAGGCTCATCGGTTGTTGATATTTCATTCCCAGAGATTGAAAAATTTGACCGCCTGCCAGAGCCAAAAGCAGATGGCCCATCTGCTTTCGTATCAATTATGGAAGGCTGTTCTAAGTACTGTACTTTTTGTGTTGTACCTTATACTCGCGGTGAAGAAGTTAGTCGCCCAGTAGATGACGTACTACTTGAAGTTGCACAACTTGCAGAGCAAGGCGTACGTGAAGTAAATCTTTTAGGTCAAAACGTAAACGCATACCGCGGCGATACGCACGATGGCGAAATTTGTTACTTCTCTGATTTAATTCGTCTTATAGCAGCTATTGATGGTATTGACCGTATTCGTTACACCACATCGCACCCGGTAGAATTTACCCCAGATATAATCGACGTTTACGCCGATGTACCAGAGCTTGTAGATCACTTACATTTACCAGTACAAAGTGGTTCAGACCGTATATTAAACCTAATGAAACGTGGCCATACGGCAATTGAATACAAATCGACAATTCGTAAGTTACGTAAAATTCGTCCTAACTTAAGTATGTCGTCAGATTTCATTATTGGTTTCCCAGGCGAAAGCAAAGAAGACTTTGAAGCAACCATGAAGCTTATTAGCGACATAGGTTTTGATATGAGCTTTAGCTTTATTTACAGCGCACGCCCAGGTACGCCAGCGGCAGATTTGCCAGATGACGTAACAGAGCAAGAGAAAAAAGAACGCTTATACTTACTACAAAACCGTATTACACAAATGGCGCAGCAAATTAGTCGTCAAATGTTCGATACAGAGCAACGTATACTTGTTGAAGGTCCTTCTAAGAAGAACCCTATGGAATTACGTGGCCGTACAGAAAACAACCGTGTAGTAAACTTTATTGGCCCGCACACAGTGATCGGACAGTTTGTTGATGTACGTATTACCGAAGCACTACCTAACTCTTTACGTGGTGACTTAATTCGTACAGAATCAGAGATGAACTTACGACGTGAAGTCGCTCCTTCAGCTATTTTAACTAAAGCTGCAGCTGCAGAGCCAAAACCAGACACTGTTAACGAAATTGGCGTAGCTACTTTCGTTCCTTAGTCACACAATTAGCGCCAGTTAACGCTGGCGCAGTACTATAGGAAGCAATTTTGAGTAATCAGTTAAAAACATTAGAGATTTATTTAGAACCTGCCGATAACAAACGCCTATCTTCTTTATGTGGCCCGTTTGACGAAAACATCAAACAAATTGAACGCCACCTGGCTGTTGAAATAATTCACCGTGACAACTTTTTTAAAGTAACCGGTAAACTACACAACTGCGCCGGCGCTGTAGAAATCTTAAAAAACCTTTATGTTGATACTCAGCCAGTTCGTGGTGTTTTAGGCGAAATAGAACCCGACGCCGTTCATTTAGCTATTACCGAATCAAAAGCCTTAGAGCAAGATGCATCCAGCAGCGCTTATGGCAAAGAAATGGTTATTAAAACCCGCCGTGGTGTTATTAAACCACGTAACGACAACCAAGGTGTTTATGTGGCTAATATTTTAAACCACGACATTACCTTTGGTATTGGCCCTGCAGGTACTGGTAAAACTTACCTTGCAGTTGCAGCCGCCGTCGACGCTCTTGAGCGCCAAGAAATACGCCGTATATTACTAACACGCCCTGCTGTAGAAGCAGGCGAGAAGCTTGGCTTTTTACCTGGCGATTTAAGTCAAAAAATAGACCCATACCTGCGCCCTCTTTACGATGCGCTTTTTGAAATGCTAGGTTTTGAAAAAGTAGAAAAACTCATCGAAAAAAATATCATCGAAGTCGCACCGCTTGCTTACATGCGCGGACGTACTTTAAACGATGCCTTTATTATTTTAGATGAAAGCCAAAATACCACCGCCGAGCAAATGAAAATGTTTTTAACCCGTATAGGGTTTAACTCAAAAGCGGTGATTACAGGCGATATTACACAGGTCGATTTACCTCGTGGTACACGCTCAGGCCTTCGCCATGCAATTGAAGTACTTGATGGCGTAAACGAAATTAGCTTTAACTACTTCAAAGCCCACGACGTAGTACGCCACCCTGTTGTAGCACGCATAGTTGAAGCCTACGAGCGTAACGACGAAAGCGAGCGACTTAAGCGCATTGAAAAGCAAAATGCAAAAGACGCACTCGCTGCTCTTCAACAGCCTACTACTAAAGAGTAATACTTTGACAACCGAACTTGATTTACAAATAGCCTGTGAGTTTGACAACCTCCCAAGCGAAGAACAATTTGCACTATGGGCCGACAAAGCCCTTAGCCAATACCGTGATGAGTCCGAACTCAGTATCGTTATTAGCGACGAAGCGCAATCGCAACAACTTAATAACGACTATCGCGGTAAAAATAAACCGACCAACGTACTGTCGTTCGAATTTGAAGCACCACCAGGCATAGATATTCCCTTGGTTGGTGATTTAATTATTTGCCCAGCCATTGTATTAGCTGAAGCAATTGAGCAAGAGAAGTCATTTCATGACCACTTTGCCCACATGGTTATTCACGGATGCTTGCATTTGCTTGGATTTGACCATATAAAGAGTGAAGACGCTTTTGAGATGGAAAGCATCGAAAAGCAAATACTTTCAGAGCTAAACATAGCAGACCCATACCGGGACGATATTTAAATTAACGGAGCAATTAGACGCAATGAGCGACGGTAACTCGCAATCTAGCCAGGGTTCTTCTGGCAAAACGTGGTTGGGCAGAATAGCCCAAATGTTGCAAGGGGAACCCCAGAATAGAGAAGAGCTGGTCGAAGTTATTGCCGATGCGCAAGAACGAGACGTAATCGATCCTGAAACAAAAGAGATGATAGAAGGTGTGCTTGGCGTGTCTGAGCTTAAAGTGCGAGACATAATGGTCCCGCGCTCACAAATGATCACTCTTGAGATAGACAGCCCGCTTGAAGAGCTAATTCCAATGATGGTTGACTCAACTCACTCACGCTTTCCTGTGGTGATTGAAGATAAAGATCATGTAGAAGGGATATTACTCGCAAAAGATTTACTGCCACTGATCTTAAATAAAGACGAGCATTTACCATCAATACGCGATTACTTACGCCCAGCAATGGTAGTACCTGAAAGCAAACGCGTAGATACCCTACTAAACGAATTTCGTCAGCAACGCTACCACATGGCTATTGTTATTGACGAATACGGCGGTGTATCGGGCCTTGTGACAATCGAAGACATTCTTGAAATAATCGTTGGCGAAATCGAAGATGAGCATGACGAAGAAGAAGATCAACAAGATATTCGACAGCTTGCTAAGCACGTATACGTAGTACAAGCGCTTACCCCTGTAGATGACTTTAACGAGTACTTTAAAACAGGTTACAGCACCGACGAAGCCGACACCATTGGCGGCACTGTATTACATGCATTTGGCCATATGCCAAGTCGCGGTGAAACAATAGACATAGAAGGTTATCAATTTAAGGTAACCAACTCTGACAATCGTCGTATCTTACAACTGCAAGTCACCGTACCTAAGGTTGATGAAAACGACAGTGAAGACTCAGCTAACTAAACTCACCCTGTTAGCAAAAGATAAAAAAGCATGGCTCGCACTTATTGCGGGCCTTGTTTTAACTTTTGGCTACGCCCCCTTTGAAATTTGGTCCATTGTATTTATTAGCCTTGGTACCATAATTTTTTGCGTTAATCCTAATAATACCGGTAAAGCACACGCAAAAACCGCCGCTAAATATGGCTTTATATTTGGGCTAGGCTGGTTTGGTGCGGGCATAAGCTGGGTACATGTTTCTATTGCCACCTTTGGCGGTATGCCGCTTATAGCGTCGCTCTCGTTAATGGCTTTTTTGTGCTCATACTTAGCATTATTCCCCGCCCTTGCCTTTTGGGCAACTACACGCTTTGCCAGTGGCCCTAAAAGCTTTGGCGCATTACTAATTGCCTGCTTTGCAATTAGTGAATATTTACGTGGCACCGTACTTACCGGTTTCCCGTGGCTAAGTTTTGGCTATACACAAACCGACGGACCACTCAGGCTGCTTGCATCTTATATTGGCGAGTTTGGCCTAACCCTCGTGTGTATCGCAATTGGTTTTGCACTTTATCGCTTAACCCAAAAAGATTTTAAAACCCCGGCTGTTACTGCGACAGCTGTTGCACTTATTTTTACAGGCGCAAGTACCACAGGCAGTATTCATTACACAGATAAAAACATGTCAGTATTGCTCGTACAAGGCAACATACAGCAACACCTGCGCTTTGAGCCAAGTGAGTTTTGGACCACAATGAGCAAATACCAAGACATGACACGCCCACATTGGGATGCCGACTTAATAGTATGGCCAGAAGCCGCAGTGCCTGAAATAGAAATGCTTGCTGATTCCTACCTAGCCAATTTAGACAGTGCAGCTTCGTTTAATAACACTGCCCTTGTAACCGGTATTGTTGATTACCAGCGAGACACCAAAAATATATTTAACACCTTAATTGTTGTCGGTAATAAAGAGCGCGGCGACGAGCATGGGCATTACCATTACCTTGATAAAAACCGCTATCAAAAACACCAGCTATTACCCATTGGCGAATTTGTGCCGTTTCAAGACTTTTTGCGCCCTATCGCCCCATTATTCGATTTGCCTATGTCATCGTTTACCCGTGGCGACAAAGTACAAAACAACTTACGCGCCAATGGCTATAACTTACTCCCTGCTATTTGCTACGAAATTGTTTTTGCCGACTTAGTGCGCGGTAATTACAAAAGCGACTCCGACCTACTCTTTACGGTAAGTAACGATGCCTGGTTTGGCGACTCTATTGGACCTTTGCAACACATGCAAATAGCCCGTATGCGCGCGCTCGAACTACAGCGCCCTCTAGTGCGTGTTACTAACAATGGTGTAAGCGCCGTATACGACCCTATAAGCCACACTCAACAAACCATGCCTCAGTTTGAAGCTACAACATTGAAAGCCAACATTAAGCTCATAAAAGGCGACAGCGTGTACAGCCAATACGGCAATGTGTTTGTGTGGGGATTTGTGTTGTTGATGGGAGTTGTTGGGTTTGGGGTTAGGTTGAGAAAGTGAATTAAAATTAATAGCTGTCGGTGGACAGCTATTTAAAAAAGGTGTTTATTTAAAACTTGTGTAATCTGGTCATTTGAATACTTTTGAAGAGCCATATCAATTGCACTTATAGTTAAATTCAAAGATGAGTCCCTATTTGATGAAAAGGGATTCGATGTTACTTTTACACATTTTAAAATTTCTTTATTATCACTATTCACCGAGCACCTATTTATCAAGGAACATTTTAATAATTGTTTGTATCTTACTAATTGTTTCTAAACTCGCTCGACGCTCTGCTGATAAACAACTGTAATTACCGATATTATTAAAGTGAATTATCGTTTTAGATAGCGCTTCATTACCAAGCTTTAGATAATTATTGACCTCTTCATCTAGTAGTTTATAAGTTGCAGCTGTTTCAGTATGCATAGAACCGCTAAGTTGTTGAATATAATAATCATCATTATTTTTCAATAAATACCACAAAGAACCTACTTCAATGAGCTTCATAAAGCCTGCCTTATCCTTTATAACTTACAAACCAAGCCACTTAAACTTTAGCTTTGCTGAGTGCACTCTACTCACCTGTGGCCTCAGTAGATTACAATGAATATCAATATAGCTACTTTTATTTGGTTCTATAAAAATATCATCGCTTTTACCTAAACAATTACCAACAAACTTTCCGTTTTTATCGAATGTAGATGCTATAACACCACCTGCATATATGCTTTCATTGGTGATATTTTTTAACTCGGCAGTTATTCTTACTCGCCCATTTTCTTTAAAGATATCAGAAAGGGTAAGTTTATAATCACTATTTAAGTCGTCAGTGCCCTCCAATGCTTTATTTGATACCTGCTCTTTAAAGCCACTATCAACTTCTGCGGCTATTGTTAGCGCGTACACACTGATACCACTGAGTGTTGCTATTACAAACCCTATCCCCCAAAAAAAGCCCTTTATAGCCTCATTAAAATTATTACTCATTTAATTCCCTTTTAATTTTTCACTACTAAATTTCGTTAACAATATACCCAAAATTACTCCTTTCACTAACCTAGTATATAAATTAAGACTTATTTTTGTAATAAGCTTTTTAAACCATAGTACCAACTAAGCGCTGCCACCGTGCCATGAGTTTCTTCTTCAAAGTAACGTTGATTTATATATAAACTGTTACTCGGGTGCGCTTTTAGTTTTTAGCAAGCTCTAAGCCCCATTTATAATTAGCCTCTCCAATTTCACCAAAAGCTGCATTATTAGCAAAAGTAAAATATACATTGCCTTTAAGCTGCTTATTTATAAGCTGTTGCTCGTCAAAATAACGATTGAGATAATTATTATCCCAAAGGTAGGCTGCATCAATAATTAAGTAATCAGTAAATAAAGAGTGATTTGTAAGTAAAACATAACTTGCGAACAAGCCGCCGAAAGATTCCCCAATTAATACCCGCTTATTTGATGTACGGTAATTTTTATTAATGAAGGGAATAAGTTCTTATTCAAAGAAAGCGGTGTAGTTTGCGGCATTGCCAATTTTTTCAAATTTCTCTAGTAGCTTGCCGTTAAAAGTCCAATCGACATTGGTAGGGGTAAAGTCGCGCTCTCTTATCGCATTTTTACTATTAGGAACAGCGACAATAATTGCTTGTTGAATTTGTTTTTCTAGCCGCTCAGTACTGAGTGCTTCAACAAGCCCCGCTAAGGCTTTTAAATGGGTTGGGTCGCCATCAAGCAGGTAAATAACAGGATATACTCGTTCGAGGTTTTGCTTGTAGCTTGGCGGTAAATAAACACTATAACTGCGCTGCTCACCTAAAATAATAGACTTAAGCTGATGTTTTTTTGCTAACACAATATTTTCTGACGCATACGAAGCTGTAATAAAATACAGATAACTAAACGCCATTAATAAAGCTTTCATAACCATCCTTGTAATTAATAAGAGCAAACTTAACTTTTTACAGTCTCTTCTACCGTTTCCACATTTACAACTTGATTCAAGTTACCTTTAATAACCACAGTGGCTGATATTTTATCTTGAATAGCTTGCCTGTTTGGGTCCCAATATATCTGTAAAAACCCTAACAAGCCTGTGGCAAAGCCTGCACCGTAGCCGCCGTAGCGACCAAAACAATCTAATAAACCTAATGGCTCACCGCTTAAGGCAACCACACGAATATTACATACCTTTTTACCCGGTGTTTGGCCGCGCCAAAGTAACGAGAACAACGTAAAGTAAACAGCAGCCCAGCCAAAACCTAAGCCCAAGTCTTGAATAATGCCTTTACTCCACTGCAAAATACTATTTGTGCTTGCTTGTGCAGGTTTTTCTTCTATTAACTGCGCAGGCTTTATTTCGTTATTTTCACTGAGTACTAAAAGTTGTAAAAGTACGGTAGCAAGTTGTGGGTTTTGTAGGTCGTCCATTTCTGCTAATTTAGGTACTTGCCCAATTAAATTATCAAGCGCGTTTTGTTGGCAAGATTGCTCACAGCTGTCATCGGCTGTTTGCGCTAAATAAGTATTTACCTGTTGTTTTTCTGTGGCGGTAAGCTGAATTTCATCTTGTATTTTTACGCCCTGAACAGCTAAACCTTGATCAGCGTTATCGTCTTCTAGGTAATCAATGCCAATTGAAAGCACAGTAAGTGCGCTTACAAACAAAATACTTGCTGCCGTTATTTTTAATATTCTTCGCCACACATTCGACATTTTTGGAAGGTATTGCTGTGCCGTACCTTTATAAAAAGCCATAGCCGCGACAAATGCTATTAGAGCAGCGCTAAGCTTGGCCGCTAAAAATATCAGTGCAACATCAATAATAATCGCTAGTGCACGCTGAATAGGTGTAGCTAAAGGCAAGCCCAGTAAAGCGCTGTCAATTTTAAAAGCGTAGGGTGTAATAACTTCTCGGGTTTCAGAATTTGATAATTCTAATTGTTCTATTTCTTTGGCTTTCATTTATTTTCTTGTTATTAAAATAGGTAACCCGGTTAACTTACGCGTTTTTTATTTTTTGCTCAAGGTAAAGCTATTAGAATCAATGCACAAAAAAGGGCTGCATAAAATGCAGCCCTTCATGTTTTTACTCAATGTTAATTACTTACTAGCAATTATACCGTTGGATAATCGGTATAGCCTTGTTCTTCGCCACCAAATAAGGTGTCGGGGTTGTGGCTGTTAAGAGGCTTGCCTTGCTTTAAGCGTGCTGGTAAGTCTGGGTTTGATACAAACGGGCGACCAAAGCCAATCATGTCGGCCCAGCCTTCGCTAAGTGCGTTGTCTGCGCGCTCTTTGGTGTACTTGCCTGCGTAAATTAATACACCACTGAAGGCTTTGCGAATCGATTTTTTAAACTCAACACTCATTAAAGGTGCGTCATCCCAATCGGCTTCGGCTATATGCATGTAACCTACACCGGCTTTATTTAGTGCCTCAGAAACCGCTAAGTAAGTTTCTTCAGGGTTTTCGTCTACTGTGCCATTAAGAGTTGTTAACGGGGCAAGTCTTACGCCTACTTTGCTGCTACCAATTTCGTCGCTAACAGCATGTACCACTTCAATTAAAAAGCGTATTCGGTTTTGCACACTGCCACCATATTCATCGGTGCGAGCATTTGACTCTGAGTCTAAAAATTGATTAATAAGGTAACCATTTGCAGCATGAAGCTCTATGCCATCAAACCCTGCATTAACTGCATTTTTAGCTGCTTGGCGAAATTCGCCTATGACATGCGTAATATCTTGTTTGCTCATTTCGCGTGGGAGTTGGGTGTCTACAAACCCCGGTGAGCCGTTTGTATCTACAAATACTTTTACGTCTTTTGCGGCAATGCCCGAGGCTGAAATAGGCTGCACGCCACCGGTGTTGTCACTGTGGGTAACACGGCCAACATGCCAAAGCTGAGCAAACATCACTCCACCAGCGCTATGTACTGCGCTTGTTACTTTACTCCAGCCTGCAACTTGCTCATTTGAATAAATACCCGGAGTCCAAGCGTAACCTTTACCAAGCTCACTAATTTGTGTTCCTTCGCTTACAATTAGTCCGGCACTTGCGCGCTGTGCGTAATATGTTGCCATTAAGTCGTTGGCTATATCGCCAGGCTGCGTTGAACGCGAGCGAGTCATTGGGGGCATAACAATACGGTTTTTTAATGTTTTACCTGCAAGTTCTATTGGTTCAAAAAGTAATGTCATAATGCCTCCTAAGTTTGATTGCGCTCATAATAACGTAACCAAGCACATGCAAAAACAACAAAAACTGCAAAATAGTTTTGTTGTATCTGCAATAAAGCCACAAAGTAAAACACATTAACTTTAGGTGAACTAAATGTATTTAATTGACTCTTAACAGCACTATTAAGTTGAGGGTTTGATGTGAATAAAGGGAATGCATGGCCGTGGGTTATCTCGTTGTGTATACACGCTATTGTGTTGTACTTTTTGTTTTCGCAATCTATTAAAGTTGCGGCGCCAAAGCAGGGAAAAAACGCAATAATACAGGCCTATGTTACGGTTAATTTAGCAAGCCTACCTAAGCTAAGCTCAGTTGTTACAACAGCTAATGCGCCAGATATAAAACCTGTAAACACTAAAACTGATGCACCAAATTCAGTGACCTCTAACACTACACCTATAAAAAAAGATTCTACAAAAGCCAAAGTAAGGGTGACTAAAAAATCGCAAGCCAAAACCATCACGTTACCAAAGGCACAAACAGACCTTAAAAAAGACCCTGTAAAACCTGTTGAACCCCTGTTAGCTGAGCCTTCAAAGCCTACAACAAAAGCCTCTCAAACATTTAAAAAGCTAAATCCATACGCGCCGCTATTTGGCTCTCCTGTAAATAATATGACTCATAAAAAAATAGTCTCCTTTGGTGAAGATAAAAGCTCTGAAAATGATGAGATAAACAATAAGCCCACTATTAAAACGCCAGTAAAATCTGATAATTCAGAAGTTATTAGCCAAAATACAACTGGCACACGACGATTAGAAAAATTTAATGGTAAATGCTATTTAATTGATACTTCAACCGTATTTGGTAGTAATGGCATGCCACAAGGTAGCGGTAAACCCTGTCCTGAGGATAAAACTGATAAAGAAATTATGTTTGAAAAAATCATGAAAAAATGGAGCCGTAAAAATAATTAGCTTTAAATAAGTGAACAAATAATATGTTTATCCGTATTGACAAGCTTAAAGTAATTAGGAGTAAGCCATGACCACCAAACAACTATCCTCACTTTTTGTATTTAATTTATTAGTTGTAAGTGCACAAGCTAATGCAAACCAGCGCTGGTACGTTATTAACGACTCAGTAATGGGCGGTGTATCTAATAGCCAAGTAACACAAACTCAAGAAAGTTTGCTTTTTACAGGCAATGTTTCGCTTGATAATAACGGCGGTTTTGCATCAATACGTACAGAGCTAAATACACAAAGCCAAAATACTAAAGCTATAGTTTTGCGTGTTAAAGGCGATGGACAAACCTATCAGCTCAGGCTCAGAACAACTAATTACCTTGATGGCGCAGCGTACACTCACTCATTTAAAACTGTAAAAAATGAATGGGTAGATATAAACTTTGCTCCGAGTGATTTTACTTTAACGTATCGCGGTCGCGTGCTTGAGCAACAACCGATTATTGATTTTGATGATATAAAACAGCTAGGCTTTATGATTGCAGGTAAGCAAGAAGGTAAATTTAAACTTGAAGTGGGTAAAATTGAGTTTAAAAGCTAGCCCACCAGCATGTTGGTGGCGCTAAATAGTATAGTCGTCGCCCCGCCTCTTCATTTCACTAATAACCAGCTCAACCATTTGTTGTTTTATTGCTGCTTGCTCTGACTTTAACTCCCCTAATTGCAGCTCTAACAAATCTATTTGTTCTTGCTGTTGCGTATTTTTATATTTTTTAGAGCCTAAGTGCTCTGCATCTAGAGTTAAACTCGCATCACTTTTATTTAGCTCACTTGCAGAAGTATTTATAGTTAAACTACGTTGTACAGGGCTTTGTTTAAGTTTGTTAATTTGTTCTTGCAGCGCAATAACTCGCCCAGTGAAGTGCTTGTATACTTTTTCTAGGTTTTTATACTGATTGCTAAACGTTGCGTGATCTTCACTGTATTCTTGTGCTTTGGTATCTAGAAATTTTGATAACACATATTTTGGCTCTTCCTCATTTTCTTCCTCGCTCTTTTCTTCACTCGCTTTTTCAACCGGTAGTTTATCTGATTGCGCTAAAGGTTGAGTATTTGAGCTGTGTACTTGGTATGCAATGGGAGCCGCTAAAATCTTCATTATTTTATCCCTAAAATAGCTTTGTAACTATTATAGGTATCGACCTCGCATTAAAATTCTTGAGTAAATTTTAATGTTAGCTAAAAGCAAAAAGCCCCACTTTATTAAAGCAGGGCTTATACCAATTTATTAAACTAACTCGTTGCTTACTTAGTGTTTTGGTTATCTTGTGAGAGCGCAATAAGTGCAAGCGCCGCATTTAGGCGAGTATTTAAATTATTATAAATAGTCATTCCAAACACACCAATAATACAAACTATTAAACCCATTTGTAGGTTAACGCTCATCTCTAGTAAAAAAACAGCTGCAACTAGTAAGCATAGCGCTAATGCATAAATAATAGATTGAAAGGTAAAGTTAATATCACCTTTGGCTATTTTAAGTAATTCGTCTTTATTCATAATTTACTTCCTTGTTATTTAATCACTAAGACTCAATTGCCAGTAGCTCTACTTCAAAAATAAGTACTGAAGCAGGAGGAATACTTCCTACACGTTTTTCGCCGTACGCTAATTGGTGCGGTACATAAAAGGTGTATTTATCGCCTGGGCTCATCAGTTGTAAGCCCTCAGTCCAGCCTTTAATCACTTGGTGCAAACCAAAGCTAATCGGTGTTTTACGCTCTACTGAGCTGTCAAACACCGTGCCGTCGATTAGTGTGCCGTGGTAATGCACGTTAACCATACTTGTTGGGCTTGGTGTGTTTTCACTCTCACCTTTGTGTACTATTTTGTACTGCAAGCCAGAAGCTGTTTCTACTACACCTTCTACTTTTGCGTTAGCGGCTAAGTAATCTGCCCCTATTTGTGCATTTATGCCTGCTTGTTGTTTTGCTTTTTTACTATTTTGAAATATTAAAAAACAAAAAATGGCGATAACCACCGCCAAAATTATATTGATCATTATTAACCTTTTTCGTTATCTAGTTCTTCGTCTTTTTCGTCATCGTTATCGTTATCGCCATTAACTATGTCGGCAATTTCTTTAAGGCGAGCAAGCGCAATTCCGTTTACTGAGTTTTCTGGATACTGGTCATCAATAATATCGCCAGCTTCTATATCCATTAACAGGTTAAGCGCTTGGTCTACGGTTTCAACTGCGTAAATATTAAATTTACCCGCTTCAACCGCATTAAGTATTTCGTCATCAAGCACTAAGTTAACTTGGTTTGATTTAGGAATGATAACGCCTTGCGAACCTGTTAAGCCACGCATTTTACACAGTTTGAAAAAGCCTTCTATTTTTTCGTTTACGCCACCAATAGCCTGTACATCACCATGTTGGTTAATAGAGCCTGTAAGTGCAATTGATTGGCTAATAGGTAGGCTTGTAATAGACGAAATAAGCGCACACAACTCTGCCAAAGATGCACTATCGCCATCTATATAACCGTAGCTTTGCTCAATAGCGATATTAGCGCTAAGCGTTAAGCTAAAGTGCTGTGCGTATTTATTACCTAAATAACCGGTAAGTAGCATTACCCCTTTTGAGTGAATTGCTTTACCAAGCTCGGCTTCACGTTCAACATCTATTACGCCATCGGCGCCAGCATAAACCGTTGCCGTAATACGCGCAGGGGTACCAAAAGAGGTATCGCCAATGTGTAATACGGTTAAGCCATTTACTTTACCAATGGCTTGGCCGTCGGTTGCAATAAGTGTATGACCTTCTTTTATATCGCTTAACATGTTTTCACTAATTTGGCCGGTACGGTATTGCTTACCTTCAATGGCTTCATCAATATGATGCGCATCTATAACAGTTAATTTATCTTGTTTTGCGTAGTAACTTGCCTCTGCAACTAATTCAAGTACATCAGCAAAACGCGCAGAAAGCTTATTGTGATGCTCTGCTTGGCGGTAGCTAAACTTAAGTAAACGCACCATAGCAGCTTGCGTGGTAGTGCACTTTAATGTTTGCTCGCAGTACTCGGTAACTTTAGTTATAAATTGGTACTGTAATTTATCGCTACTTGGTAAGTAGTAATCAAAGTCAGCTAATACTCTAAATAACTCTGCAAACTCTTCATCGTATTCACCTATGGTGTAATACAGTTCGCGCGAGCCTAATAAAATAATTTTTACGTCAAGCGGTATAAGCTGCGGGCGAAGTGTAAAACTACTGCCTACTGAGCTATCTTGATACGGTAAGTCGTTTTTAATTTGATGCGTTTTAAGCGAAAGTTTTAAACCATCCCACACTTGAGGGTTAGCCATTACCTTTTCAGCATCCATAATTAAATAACCGCCATTAGCACGGTGCAATGCTCCTGGCTGAATAGAACGATAACTGGTAATTAAAGACCCTTGCGATGTGGAATACTCAATTTTACCAAATATATTACCAAATGTTGGATTGGGCTCGTAAACCACGGGTGCTGCATCGTCTTCTTTAAACTCAACTAAAATATTAGGTGCAAAAAAGTCGGTAAGCATGCCTTTACGATCAAAGTCTTCTTTGCTTTCTTCGCTTTCGTCTTCGTCATCGAGCCATTCAAGTACCGCGTCTATAATTTCAACGCGTATATCTTTTAAATAACGCAGTACACCAATATGAGTTGCATATTTATGTTCTAAGTCTTTTAAAAGCGGTTTTGTGGCCTGCTCTGCAGTCGACTTTTTAAGATTACGCTGTTTTTCTTTTGATTCGCGCTTCCAGCGTGGCAGCTCAATTAACGCTTCTATTAATGCATCTTCTAGCTTTTCAATTTTTTCAAAAAACTCTTCGCGTAACGTTTCTTCAAGTTCGCCAAATTCGCTATCGCTTAATTGTTTACCATCTACAAGCGGTGCAAACCCAACTGAATTTTTTTCTTCGACTAATGCAACACTTTGCTCAAATGCCGCAATTTCTACTGCGGTAATAGCGCTGTCGTAGGCATCGTTAAATTCACGGTCGATTGATTTTTTTTTGCGTTGATATCCTGGGTTATCAAATGCAGCAGGAAATGTGTCGAGTACTTCATCTAAAAATGAATCTATGTCGTCACTAAGTTGCTTGCTTTGCCCTGCATGCATAAACAGCGCAATAGGCTCTCTGTGGTCATCGTAATTATTTACGTATAACCATTCGTTTGGGGTTGGGCGGTCTTTTGCATGTTGCTTAAGTTTATCTTTAACAAGCGTAAAGCGCCCATGGGCAGCCTCGCCCATTACATAAACGTTATAACCCGGCAGTTCCATCCCTAAAGAGAAATCTAAGGCACTTTGGGCGCGTTGTTGGCCTATAAATGTTAGTTGCTCGGGGTATGGATTGCTCATACACGTATGTACGTGATTAGTAGAAATACTCGGTGCGAGCTTTGAAACAGATAGTGGCAGCAATTTTTTCGTCATTCTAACTTCTTTTTTTACCAACATATTCGCTGGCCTTTGGGCGTATTAAGTGGCCCGCAGCCACTTAATACTTATATTTAAGGGTGCAGCGCCTTACGACTAAAATAGATTCCATCACATTCAATACACGGTGTAATTTGTGTCGCGTGATAAACATCGTAACTATGAGTGCAATTCTTACATACTAATGTGCCCATGGCTATCCATTCGCCTGCGTGATACACACCATTGTGCTTAAAATCTTGACTAAGAGATTGCCACTCAAGCTGAGTTTTATCTTCTATGTGCGAAAGCTCAAACCATAATGATTCTTTAAGCTCTTGCCATGCAAGCGAATTATAGTGCGATTCGTTTTCTTGGACATGTTCTATATCGCGCTGTAAATAACTTTTATATAAAGCGTATCTTTCTTGCCCTAAATCTTTAAGTGCCTGCTCAGATTCAACAAATCGAGTAACTGCGTCTTTGACTTCATGATCTTTTACATCTTTTAGCCATTTGGTTAAATCGCCAAGCCATGCTTTATAATCTGCCATTTTTTACTCCTTCAAAATTGCTGTTAAATCACCCTATAACTTAGATAAGTATAGGTTAACCTGAACTGAAGGTTAGAATTTATCAAAACCGCGTTTTTGACGCTGTGAATAGCACTTTATTTGGGGTATCCTAATGGCAATTTTTTATTAGTTTGCAAGAAGTCTGGAACCATAGATGCAAGAGCAATATAACCCGCAAGATATAGAGTCAAAAGTACAAAGCTACTGGGAAGAAAACCAGGTATTTAAAGTCACTGAAGATGAGAGCAAAGAAAAGTATTATTGCCTTTCTATGTTTCCTTATCCGAGTGGTCGACTGCATATGGGTCATGTACGTAACTACACCATTGGTGATGTTGTTTCTCGTTTCCAGCGTCTGCAAGGCAAAAACGTAATGCAACCTATGGGTTGGGATGCGTTTGGTTTACCTGCAGAAAACGCTGCTATTAAAAACAAAACAGCTCCTGCTAAGTGGACATACGAAAATATTGATTACATGCGTAACCAACTTAAGCAATTAGGCTTTGGTTATGACTGGGATCGCGAAATTGCGACGTGTCATCCAGAATACTACAAGTGGGAGCAGTGGTTTTTCACTAAGCTTTACGAAAAAGGCTTAGTGTATAAAAAAATGTCGACGGTTAACTGGGATCCAGTGGATCAAACTGTACTTGCTAACGAGCAAGTAATAGATGGCCGCGGATGGCGCTCTGGTGCAGTGGTTGAGCAAAAAGAAATTCCACAGTGGTTTATTAAAATTACCGACTACGCACAAGAGCTACTTGACGATTTAGACAAGTTAGAAGACTGGCCAGAGCAAGTTAAAACAATGCAGCGCAACTGGATTGGCCGCTCTGAAGGGTGTGATATTGAATTTAAACGCACCGATAACGACGAAACTTTTAGCGTATATACAACTCGTCCAGACACCTTTATGGGTGTTACGTATGTTGCTGTTGCCGGTGGTCACCCTATTGCACAAGAAGCCGCTAAAAATAGCGATGCTGTTGCAATGTTTGTTGAAGAATGCAAAAACACCAAAGTTGCCGAAGCAGACATGGCAACAATGGAGAAAAAAGGCATAGCAACAGGCTTTTACGCAACTCACCCATTAACGGGCGAGCAAGTACCAATTTGGGTCGCTAACTTTGTATTAATGCATTACGGCTCAGGCGCTGTTATGGCGGTACCTGCACACGACCAACGCGATTTTGAATTTGCAACGGCTTACGGCCTAGATATTAAACAAGTAATTGCACCGGTTGAAGGCTCAGATCTTGAAGTAAACCTTGAGCAAGAAGCATTTACCGATAAAGGCGTACTTGTAAATTCAGGTGAATTTGATGGTCTTGATTTTGACGCCGCGTTTAAAGCCATTGCCGACAAGCTTGAAGCACTCGGTGTTGGGGAGCGTAAAGTAAACTTCCGTCTACGTGACTGGGGTGTGAGCCGTCAGCGTTATTGGGGCTCTCCAATCCCAATGCTTAGCGACGAAGAAGGCAAAGAACTTGCAGCAACAGAAGATATGCTACCAGTTCGCTTACCAGAAGATGTGGTAATGAATGGTGTAACGTCACCTCTTAAAGCAGACCCTGAATGGGCTAAAACAACAGTAAATGGCGCACCTGCGTTTCACGAAACTGACACGTTTGACACCTTTATGGAATCATCTTGGTACTACGCACGCTACTGTAGCCCACGCTACGACGAAGGCATGCTAGATCCAGCGGCTGCTAACTATTGGTTACCAGTAAACCAATACATTGGTGGTATTGAGCACGCTATTTTACACTTATTGTACTCGCGATTTTTCCATAAATTATTACGTGACTTTGGTTTAGTAAATTCAGACGAGCCGTTCGACCGCTTACTTTGTCAAGGTATGGTACTTGCTGAAACATTTTATCGTAAAGATGAAAAAGGCGGCGATGTATGGATTTCGCCAAGCGATGTAAATACCGAAACCGACGACAAAGGCCGCGTAACTAAAGCATGGCATAAAGAAGACGGTGAGCCGGTATTCTCATCAGGCATGAGTAAAATGTCTAAGTCTAAAAACAACGGTATAGACCCACAACAAGTAATTGCCCAATACGGTGCAGATACAGTGCGTTTATTTATGATGTTTACAGCACCACCAGAGCAAACGCTTGAATGGTCAGACTCAGGTGTTGAAGGCGCACATCGCTTCCTAAAACGTGTATGGAAATACGCAGTAGATGTTAAAACAGTAGGTTACCAAGCACTTGATAAATCAGCGCTCACTAACCCGCAAAAAGTACTACGTCGCGACTTACACAAAGCAATTGCTAAAGTGACTGATGATGTTGAACGTCGTCAAACCTTTAACACCGCTATTGCAGCCATTATGGAGCTTTCTAATAAGTTATTAAAAGCACCACTGAGCGACAAACAAGATGTAGCGATTGCTAACGAAGCACTTGAAGCATTAGTTATTATGCTTGCACCTATTACTCCGCATTTATCACATGAGCTTTGGAAAGAGCTTGGTAAAGAAGGCGAGATTTTAGATGCAGCATGGCCAAAAGTTGATGAGTCGGCACTTGTTGAAGACGAAAAACTAATCATCGTACAAGTAAACGGCAAGCTTCGCGCTAAGTTAACAGTGGCAGCTGATGCCACTCAAGAGCAAGTAGAAGCCCTTGCGTTTGCAGAATCTAACGTAACTAAATTTACGGATGGCGCAACTATTCGTAAAATCATTTACGTACCAGGTAAACTACTTAACGTGGTAGCTAACTAATATGGCTGCATTTAACGCCATTAAAAATGGACTAGCCTTAGTGCTAGTCTGTTTTTTGTTATCAAGCTGTGGCTTTCATTTAAAAAAAGCCTCTAGCTTGCCTGATAACTTAAAACAGCTAACACTTGTAGGCGATGATGAAAAATCGACTTTATTTACTGAGCTTAAAAAAGAGCTTAAAGCGAGTAACGTAGAGCTTGTATCGTCAGCTAAAGATAAAGCCCAATTGTATTTACGCAAAGAAAGTATTGAACGCCAAACACTTTCGCTGTTTCAAAATGGTCAGGTTGCTGAATACGAACTTGCATATGGCGTGTCGTATGTAGTTAAACTCCCAGGCGAAAAAGCGATAGAAAAACGTTTTGAGCTTTATCGTAATTACCAAGACGATCCGGATCATGCATTAGCAAAAGCAAAAGAGCTTGAGCTACTCATTAGCGAGATTCGTGAGCAAGCCAGTCGTCGTATTGTTAGAGAGCTGTCGCAACTATAATGCGCTGCTACGCTAATCAACTACCGAATGAATTAAATAAAGGGCTAAAGCCCTTTTATTTAGTATTTGGTGAAGAGCCTTTTCAAGAAGCGCAATGCGTACAACAAATTCGCGACTGTGCTAAGCAACAAGGTTTTGATGAAGTAATTAAATTTACTTTAATGCAAGGATTCGATTGGCAAGAAATCATAGCCCAGTATCAGAGCATGTCGCTGTTTAGCGCCCGCACTATTATTGAGCTTGATTTAAACCAACAAAAGCCAGGCGTTATTGGCAGCAATACCTTTAAAAAAGTAGTTGAACTGGTTAATCCCGATACTATTTTAATTGTTAAAGGCGCTAAAGCCAGTCAAGAAGTACAACGTGGTGCGTGGTTTAAAGCCCTTGATAAACTAGGCGTGTTCGTACCTTGCTACCCACTTACGGGCTCTCATGTAAAACGATGGCTTGATGAGCAATGCCAACGTTTATCACTTAATATGCAAAGCGACGCCAAAGTAAGCTTAATAAATGCCACCGAAGGCAACTTATTAGCCTGTTTTCAGGAGCTTGAAAAGCTCTCGCTACTGCACGGCAATGCATTAATTACTCAGCAACTAGTTATGCAAGGGCTGTTAAATCAAGCCAAGTTTGATATTTTTGATTTAAGCGATGCACTATTAAATGGCCACGCTAAACAAGCTATAAAAGTACTAAACAAACTTGCCAGCGATAACACCGAAGTGGTGAGTATTTTGTGGGCTATAACCAAAGAGCTTAATACACTTATAAGTGTGCAACTTGGTTTATTAAATGGCGAACCTATAGCAAATTTATTTAAACAAAAAGCAATTTGGAAAAACCAACAAGGTCCAGTTCAAAACGCAATTAACCGTTTAAATATGCACACACTAGAACAAATAAACAGTGATGTTGCGTTGTTTGATGCCAGTTACAAGCAAGGTAATTTAATTGCACCTTACCAAGCGCTTGCTCATATTTGCATTAAATTTTGCCAGCCGCTCAACATTCCTATGCCGTGCCACGCGGTTAATTAATAAATAACTAATGGGTGTTAAATGATCGCAATTTTTGGTGGCACTTTCGACCCCGTCCATTTAGGCCATCTAAATATGGCGCAGCAATGCGTTAATGCGTTTAATTTGGATACGCTTTATTTTATGCCCTGTGCATTACCTGCACACAAAGCAGCTCCGGGTATTAGTACGCAGCACCGAATTAATATGCTCAACGCAGCTATTGCACCTTATTCTCATTTTGAACTCGATTTAAGAGAACTTAACCGAGCTGGTCCATCGTATTCGCTACTTAGTTTGCAAGAACTTCGTAAAGAGCACCCCACTACGCCTATTTTATTTTTAATTGGAATGGACTCATTTAACAACCTAGATAAGTGGTTTGAGTGGAAGGCAATAACACAGCTTTGCCATATTGTGGTGTACCAGCGCCCTGCTCAACATTGCACTGTAAAAGGTGAACTCAAAAGCTATATGCAACACGCAAACGCTGGCGAAGTAGCGGCACTTAAACACTCACTTGCAGGTAAACTTTATTTTTTACCTGGTGAAATGCTCGATGCGGCCTCAAGCACTATTCGCAAGCAGCTAAAAAAAAGTAATAAAAAGAATGAACTATTGCCCGATGCAGTGAGTCATTACATAGAAGTGCATCAGCTCTATCAAATTGATGCTTAAAAACTCCTAGCGTGTTAAAATGCGCGCCATTAAATTTTTAAATTGAGACAAAACCTTGGATTCAAAACAACTACTCGCCTTTGCAATGGATAAAATTGACGATATGAAAGCGCGTGACATCGTTCATATTGACGTAACTGAAACATCAGATATTACAGATTACATGGTAATTTGTTCTGGTACTTCTAAACGCCACGTACAGTCAATTGCCGATCACTTAGCAAAAGAAGCGCGTCATGCAGATTCAGAGCCACTAGGTTATGAAGGTGAAGGCGACGGCGAATGGGCACTGGTTGATTTAGGTGATGTGGTTGTACACGTGATGCAAAACGAAGCACGTAGCTATTACGATCTAGAAAAACTGTGGGGCTAAACGCTCACTCATTTTAGACAATGCTTGGAAGTAATACGTGAAAATACAAATGATTGCTGTTGGTACTAAAATGCCAGCATGGGTAGAAACGGGATTTGCAGAATATCAGCGCCGTTTCCCTAAAGATATGGCGCTAGAGTTAATCGAAATTCCAGCCGGTAAACGTGGTAAAAATGCAGATATAAAGCGTATTTTACACATTGAAGGTGAAAAAACATTAGCGGCTATTCCAAAAGGCAATCGTATTGTAACGTTAGAGGTAACAGGGAAAGCACTGGATACTCACCAACTTGCTAAAAATATGGAAAAATGGCAACTCGATGGCCGCGATGTAAGTTTACTTATTGGCGGACCTGAAGGACTTGCTCCAGATTGTATTGCAGCGTCTGAGCAAAAATGGTCGTTATCTAATTTAACATTGCCGCACCCTTTGGTGCGTATAATTGTTGCAGAGAGCCTTTACCGAGGCTGGAGCTTAAATAACAACCATCCTTATCATCGCGAGTAACCCCTTGCCATGCTAAAACATAGACCCACTATTCGTGACCACTCCGCAGAAGCAAACTTATTTGCTAGGCGAGCATTCGTGGGTTTTGTTTTTGTATTAGGATTAGTCGCAGTATTGCTTTCTAATCTTTATACTATTCAGGTCGAAGATCACCAAGACTACCAAACCCGCTCCAACGATAATCGCATTAAAGTTATTCCTATTGCACCCAACCGTGGTTTAATTTACGACCGTAACGGTGTGCTACTTGCTGAAAACAAACCGGTTTACAACCTTGAAGTCATCCCCGAAGAGGTAGACGACCTTGACGAATCGCTTGATCAAATAAGTAAAATAATTGCGATTACAGAGCAAGACAAACAAGACTTTTTAAAAGATATAAAACACACCCGCCGTTTTAAATCACAAGTATTAAAAGCCCGCTTAGACGAAACAGAAGTGGCGAAATTTTCGGTTAATCAACATAAATTCCCTGGTTTTAGCATTGAGGCACGCCTTGCACGCTACTACCCATTTGGCGACACACTAACGCATGCGCTCGGTTACGTTGCCAAGCTTAATAGAAAAGAGCTAAACCAATTAGAACAAGAAGACCGTGCAACCAATTACCGCGCCACACATGATATTGGCAAACTCGGCATAGAAAAATATTACGAAGAAACACTGCACGGTAAAGTAGGCTCACAACGGGTAGAAGTTAATAACCGTGGCCGTGTAATACGCACCCTGAGCATGACCCAACCGCAACCTGGTAGCGACTTAGTACTTACTTTAGACGTTGGCTTGCAACAAATAGCACAACACGCGCTTAAAGATATGCGCGGCGCTGTTGTAGTTATGGACGCCAAAGATGGCGGCGTGCTGGCACTTTATTCAAACCCAAGTTACGATCCAAACTTATTTGTACACGGCATCAGCAGCAAAAATTATAAAGCGCTGCTTAACCAAGACCGGCCATTAATAAACCGTACTACGCAAGGTCGTTATGCGCCGGCCTCTACTGTAAAGCCCTTAATGGCTGTATTAGCGCTTGAAGAAAATATAGTAAATGAAACAACATCAATGTGGGATCCAGGCTTTTTTGAAATACGAAACGTAGAGCATAAATGGCGAGATTGGAAACGTTGGGGCCATGGTCATGTAGATGTATACAAAGCCATTGAAGAGTCGTGTGATACCTATTTTTACGATGCGGCTTATCGATTAGGCATTACTAAAATAAGCGATTTTATGGCCCGTTTTGGCTACGGTGATTTGTCAGGTATTGATATTCACGAAGAAACTACTGCTATTCTACCTTCAAAAGAATGGAAAGAAGGACGCTTTAAAGAGTCTTGGTGGCCTGGTGACACAATTTCTGTAGGCATTGGCCAAGGTTATTGGACTGCCACACCTATTCAAATTGCAAATGCAACTAACATATTAGTTAATCGTGGTATTAATCACCCCCCTCATTTGGTGCAAGTGATAAAAAAAGATAACGACATAACGCAAATTAACAACGAAGAAAAACCCCCAGTTATTTTAAAAGATCCGCGCCATTGGCAAGTATCGTTAGATGCAATGCATAATACAGTACAAAAAATATCAGGCACAGCCCACAAAGCATTTAAAGGGACTAACTACGACTCGGCTGGTAAAACCGGTACCGCGCAAGTAGTTAGTATTGCCCAAGGTGAACGCTACGATGCAGAATCTCTTAAAGAGCGCCAACGCGATAATACAATTTATGTAGGCTTTGCACCTTATAGCGATCCTAAAATTGTGGTTTCTGTTGTGTTAGAAAACAACCACGGCGGCATTCAAATAGCTCGCCAACTTATGGATTACTACTTTGCAGCCAATCCTGTTAATCTTGCAAGGAACGAGACACCATGACCGCTTTGCACGATAAACGCTCTATTTGGATGCGTATGCACCTAGACCTACCGCTGCTTATTGCACTACTTATAATGATGGCTGGCAGCATAATGGTTGTTTACAGCGCAAGCGGGCAAGAGTCTTCTATGATGATTAGGCACATGACCCGCATGGGCGGTGCGGTTGTTGCTATGATTGTTTTAGCCCAGTTTTCGCCTGCCACGTTAAAGCGGTTAGTGATCCCACTTTATTGTGTTGGGTTATTAATGCTAGTCGGTGTACTTTTATTTGGTGTAAGCTCAAAAGGCGCGCAGCGTTGGCTCAATTTAGGGGTGACACGATTTCAACCTGCAGAATTAATGAAGTTGGCTGTCCCGATGATGGTAGCTTGGTATATAGGTAGAAACCACTTACCACCTCGCCCGCTACATTTAATTATTGGTTTTATGATTGTAATGCTCCCTACATTATTAATTAAAGAACAACCCGACTTAGGTACCGCTATACTTATTGCAAGCTCAGGTATATTTGTATTATTTTTGTCTGGGTTGAGTTGGCGTTTAATAGGCTTTTTAAGCTCGATTGTAGCGCTTGCTGCATGGCCATTTTGGCACTACGGTATGCACGATTATCAAAAACAACGTGTACTCACCTTTTTAGACCCTGAGAGCGATCCGCTTGGTTCGGGTTATCATATTATTCAATCGAAAATTGCTATTGGATCAGGCGGCATAGAAGGTAAAGGCTGGTTGCTTGGTACACAATCGCAATTAGAGTTTTTGCCAGAGCGCCACACCGACTTTATATTTTCGGTTTTAAGCGAAGAATTTGGCTTATTCGGCGTATGTGTTTTACTTAGCCTGTACTTATTTATTATTGGTCGTGGTTTATACATTGCTGTTAATGCACAAGATGCATTTGGTAAATTGCTCGCAGGCGCACTCACCCTCACCTTTTTTGTATATGTATTCGTAAACATAGGCATGGTATCGGGTTTATTACCTGTTGTAGGCGTACCTTTACCACTGATTAGTTATGGTGGTACATCGATGGTGACGTTAATGGCAGGATTTGGCATTATTATGTCAATCGCGACAGATAAAAGGATGCTTTTAAAATAATGCGACACACAAATCAGCTTATATTTACCACGTTATTAATTTTGCTTTTAAGTGCTTGTAGTAGCGGTTCTAGTAGCCGTTATAGTATGCGTCATGATGCAGCGCCATTAAGAGCCCCAACTACACTTGAGATGCAAGACGCTATAGTTACTGAAACCACTAAAAGCGCTAGCGCTAGCCGCCCATACACAGTGCTTGGTAAAAGCTATTCGCCCATGCTTGATGAGACGGGTTATAGTGAGGAAGGCATTGCCTCTTGGTATGGTCGTAAATTTCATGGTTATCACACCTCAAATGGTGAAACGTATGATATGTTTGCGATGACCGCAGCGCATAAAACGCTCCCCCTACCTAGCTTTGTTAGAGTAACCAATACAGCAAATGGTAAGTCGGTAATAGTACGCGTGAACGACCGTGGCCCGTTTCATGACGATAGAATAATTGATCTTTCGTACGCAGCCGCTTATAAGCTTGGCTACTACACCCATGGTACAGCAAAGGTTAAGCTAGAGGCCGTTACGCTTGCCGGCGCAACTGCGCGTCAAACCTATATTCAGGTAGCTGCAGGTAGTACACTTGCTAACATTGAAGCACTTGCCAGTACATTGCGAGAGCAATACAAATTACCAACAAATATCGTTCAAAAAGACGATATTTACAGATTGCATTTAGGGCCAATAAAAGACACCCCTCATGCAGACGAAGTATTAAAAAAATTAAAACAAAATCAATTTCAAAACGCGTTCTTGCTTTACACTCAGTAAGACTAATACCCAAACCAGCCCAAGATGCTCGCATCTCGGGGTAGTTTGGGTATAAAATGGCGTAACGCGAATCTTTAACTTTAACCATTAATGAGTATGATGAAATCTATTAAACATAAAATCCTCAAAGGTGTATGCGGCCTAGTTTGTACAGCCGCCGTATTCTCAGCCAGCGCCCAAATTATTCCGGCACCACCTCAAGTTAATGCGAAAGGTTATTTTTTAGTCGACTTTACAACAGGTAAAGTTATTGCTGAAGGTGAAGCCGATACACAGCTAGCACCTGCAAGTTTAACTAAAATGATGACCAGTTATGTAATTGGTACTGAAATTAAAGCAGGTAATATTGCCACTACCGATATGGTAACGGTAAGCGAAAAAGCATGGGCTAAAAACTTTCCAGAATCTTCAAAGATGTTTATTGAAGTAGGTAAACAAATTAGTGTTGATGAGCTTAACCACGGTATTATTATTCAATCAGGTAATGATGCATGTGTAGCAATGGCTGAGCATATTGCTGGAAGCGAAAGTGCATTTGCTGATTTAATGAATGCCCATGCTGCTAAATTAGGTATGAGCAACAGTCACTTTATCAACAGCCACGGCCTTGATACTGACGAGCACTTCACAACTCCACGCGATATGGCGACACTTGGTGCTGCACTTATTCGTGATGTACCAGATGAATATGCACTTTATAAGCAAAAATCGTTTACTTACAACGGCATTAAGCAATATAACCGTAACTCATTATTATGGGATGAAAGCTTAGATGTTGACGGCATTAAAACAGGGCATACATCAGAAGCTGGTTACAGCCTAGTTACCTCAGCAACTAAAAACGATATGCGTTTAATTGCTGTTGTTATGGGTACCTCAAGCGAACGAGCTCGTAAAGTAGAAAGTAAAAAGCTACTTAACTATGGTTTTCGTTTTTATGAAACAATTACTCCGTACAAAGCAGGCGATAGCTTTGCAGAACAACGTATTTGGATGGGTAACAAAGAGAACGTATCTTTAGGTATTTTAGAAGATACACCAATTACTATCCCACGTGGTCAGCATAAAAACCTTAAAGCTAACTTTGAGCTAGATAATACGCTTGAAGCACCACTTGCTAAAGGTACTAAAGTAGGTACGTTATTCTTACAACTAGAGGGCGAAGATATTGCTCAATACCCACTAGTTACACTTGAAGAAGTGGAAGAAGGCAGCTTCTTTAGCAAAATTTATGATTACTTACGCTTACAGATCATGCAGTAACTTATATCTCCCCTATTAACTAGGTAACTAATTTAAACGTCTCCACTGTGAGGCGTTTTTTTTTGCTTGAAAAATGTTAGAATGCGCCCCATATAAGCAAGACTGCTAATTGCCTATCTGTATTAAGCTTCAAGCTTGCATAGAGTCCACACTTTTGTATGAGGAGTCACCGTCGTGGTTCAACCTGTTAAAGATACTAAATTTGATGAGTACCTAGAGTACCCTTGCCCATTTACATTCAGAATAATGGGTTTAGCTAACGTAAACTTAACTGATCAAATTTTAGCTAAGTTACAACCAATAGCACCTGGCGATTACGCCCCTAAAGTAAAACCAAGCAGCAAAGGTAATTACGAGTCAGTAAGCCTTGTAGCAACAGTTACTAGTGGCAAACACATTGAAGAAATTTACAACGTGATCAGCAATATTGATGACGTACGCCACATGCTTTAATCCATAGTTGAGATTTGTTGTGAACGAAAACACTTTGATCGTACGCCAACTGGGTCGTCAGCGTTATATGCCAATTTGGCAAAAAATGCAGGACTTTACCGACACCCGTGATGAAAATACGCCAGATGAAATTTGGCTTGTAGAGCACGAGAGTGTATTCACCCAAGGTCAGGCTGGTAAGGACGAACACTTACTAGCTCCTGGCGACATTGAGGTGATTAAAGTTGACCGTGGCGGGCAAGTAACTTACCACGGCCCTGGCCAGCAAATGATGTATGTATTATTTAATCTACGTCGTTTAAAGATTGGTGTACGTGAACTGGTTACGTGGCTTGAAGAGTGTATTATTGAATCACTCGCCGAGTATGGTATTGAAGCTTATGCTAAAGCTGATGCACCAGGTGTATACGTTAATGACAGTAAAATTGCATCCCTTGGGTTAAGGGTTCGTCGTGGTTGCTCGTTTCATGGCTTAGCATTAAATGTTAACATGGACCTAAGTCCATTTTTACGCATTAACCCATGTGGTTATGCGGGCATGAATATGGTGCAAACTAAAGAATTAGATGGTCCTCAAAACCTAGAAAGTGCGGGTGAAGGATTGGTGAAACACATGATCAAGAAGCTTAATGCAACACAGGTTAAGCATACTGAAGGGTTTGAAAACGAATGAATAAACCAGTCAAAATGGAACCAGGTGTAAAACTACGCGACGCAGAAAAAATGGCGTTGATCCCAGTAAAAGTTTTACCTACAGAAAAAACTGAAATGTTGCGTAAGCCAGAATGGTTAAAAATTCGCTTACCTAAATCAACCGATCGTATTGACGGTATTAAAAAAGCGCTACGTAAGCATGGCTTACACTCGGTATGTGAAGAAGCTTCGTGCCCTAACCTATCTGAATGTTTTAACCACGGTACAGCTACCTTTATGATTTTAGGTGCAATTTGTACTCGTCGTTGCCCATTTTGTGATGTTGCTCATGGTCGCCCATTAAAACCTGATGCCACTGAACCTGAAAAGCTAGCACTTACTATTAAAGATATGAAGCTAAGCTACGTTGTAATCACTTCAGTTGACCGTGATGATTTACGTGATGGTGGTGCACAGCATTTTGCCGATTGTATTCGCGAGATTCGTAAACATAATCCAACTATTACTATCGAAATTTTAGTACCTGATTTTCGTGGTCGTATGGACCGCGCACTAGAGATATTAATCGAGACGCCACCAGATGTGTTTAACCACAATCTTGAAACTGCGCCACGTTTATACAAACTAGCTCGTCCAGGTGCTGACTATAAATGGTCATTAGAGTTACTTCGTCGCTTTAAAGAAGCTCACCCAGAAGTAAAAACTAAATCAGGCTTAATGGTTGGTTTAGGTGAAGAAATTAGCGAAATTGAAGAAGTACTTCGCGATTTACGTGCTCACAACGTTGATATGCTAACTGTAGGCCAGTACCTACAACCTTCTAAGCATCACTTACCGGTTAAGCGCTACGTGCCACCAGTAGAGTTTGACGGCTTAAAAGCGTATGCAGACGAAATTGGCTTTACTCACGCGGCTTCTGGCCCGTTTGTACGTTCAAGCTACCATGCTGATCAACAAGCAGCGGGTAAAGAAGTGAAGTAATCACTTTTATCAAAAAATTAAAAAAGCCGTTAATGATGCATAATCATTAACGGCTTTTTCATGCTAATTGATAAAATAGCTTACTGCGCTATCTTACCTTTTGTAATAGATAAATCAGCAAACCTAACACGTTCTTCATCAGCGCGAAGGCTGTCGGTTTCAACAATTGAGCGGTATATTCCCCACTTAGGACGAGCAAAATCAGCATCACTAAAGCCGCGCCACATATCTATGTTTTGCTCGCTTATATTAAATATCTCTGCATTATCGCTTAAGCGCGTTAACGTCATATCAAACTTGCCATTTTCACTAAATGTAGCTTGTACAAATACCTCGACCCATTCATCTGTAATGAGTGACCAGTCGGTTTCAATGAGGTTTTTATCAAGCCCTGTGCTGATACCGTTTTCGTCAAAGCCTGCACTATATCGCACTTGCAGCTGGTTACCTGTACTATTTTTTTGCGCACCCGAGAGCGTAATAATAGGCTGATCGTCATTACCATTGGTGTTGTCGTTACTTTCGTTACGGGCTTTTATTTGAAAAAAATGGCTAAACTTACTCGTAAGCTCAAGCTCGCTGCTTACTTTAAATTTCCAGCTATATTGAAATGTCTCACCCTCAAACGCCAGTGTTTCTTGTGGTGATTTATCGTAGGTTTTTATTTCGTTACGTTGTCTATCACTTACGCCTTTGTCTTTATCTTGGTCATCATCTCGGTGAGCTAAAAAGACAAAATGGTTACCAATTATCGTATCGGTATCTTCAATAATATGGACAACACTTTGATGATTGCCACCATATAAGTCTGGAGATTCAATTGACCCTTCGCCGAAGGTATTTTCAATAAGCGTGTATGCGCCAAGCCCCGAATTAACGCCATCTGATCGCAATAAAACGTGTGATATTTTCTCAAAGCCATCAGCTTGAGCTATTGGTGCACCTACAATTGTTATGATAATTTGTGCGCTGGTACCATCTACAGAGTTTACTGTTATTGTATCTTGTAGTGTTTCACTTTCACTTAAAGATGTTATTGAAGCGTTTAAATCGTCAAGTGTGTATGACCAATCTCCACCAGCATTTAAGCTAAAAAAACCATAGCTTGTAGCGCTATTTTCTTGTGCTACAAAAGCAGCTTCACCTGATTGTTGATCCGTAATAGTTAACGAGCCTGTTATTGCATCATTACTATCGCTAATAACTTCACCTAGAGTGTTACCAGCAATTGTTGCAGGAGTTTGTGAAGAAATCGCTTCATTATTTTGCACCGTAGGATCAGAGCCTGAGCTGCCACAACCAGTAACTAAACAAGATAGAAGTATAGCTGTAACTGTATTGCACGGTTTAAGGGTATATTTAGACATGACTAGTTCTGCGGTTAATAGTAAGTTAATTAAATATGAATTTACCAATTTATTGTAAAAATAGCCACGATTCAATTACCAATTAATATTACCAATTTACTAATATTTTAAATTTAATTATAAAATCTATTATTTTCAAAGCGATACAAAAAATTATTTCTATAGAGTGTTTATTTATATTTGTTTTAAAATAAAATTAGGTTAAACCTGAGTTACTTGAGATAATTAATACTGACATAATTATTTAGGTTCATTATGAAACTATTAGTTCGTAACTTGTCTCGTGCTACCACTGAGCATGAGCTTCGTACTTTATTTGCAGAGCACGGTAAAGTGACTACTTGTAACTTGGTACTTGATAAAGAAACTGGCCAATCTAAAGGTTTTGCCTTTGTAGAAATGCCAAACGACATAGAAAGTAAAAGCGCAATTACTGCACTTAACCAATCTACTGTTGATAAAAGTAAGATCCGCGTAAAACTTGCAGACGCATAAAGCTAACTGCAACCTATGCAAAAAAACCAGCTAATGCTGGTTTTTTGCTTTTAGTGCCCAGTATTATAAAAGAAGCAGACAGCACAAAAAATGTCTCCTGCTCAGCTAATATTGCAGCAGCAAAAAATGCAATGCCACTAGCTATAAATAAATACCCACTTTTTTTACATTGGCCCATTATGTGCTCCTTTAGGTTGTTCGTTATTTATACACTTTATAAAATCAATCTGCAATTGAATGAAAAGTTCTCTATAAAAATTCGACATCGCTGCGGTGCTTCCTTTATATTGAAAGCCTAATTAAATAACAATATGAAGACTATGGCATCTACTCTTTTAAAAAGCGCTAGCCTAAGCTTGCTAGTTGCACTCTTTGGCTGCTCAGAGCCTGCAAGCGAACAAACTCCATTAGAAAATACAGCAGGTGTAAGCCTTAGCAATATTAAACAGCATATTAAAACGCTAGCCTCTGATGACTTTGAAGGCCGAGGCCCGCTTACTCATGGTGAAGTAAAAACCGTAGGCTACTTAAGCGAGCAATATAAAGCGCTGGGTTTAACCGGTGCTTATAAAGGTAAATACTTACAGCCTGTAAAAATGGCAATGGTGACAGCTAATCAGGATATGCAGTTAAAGGTAGGTGATTTAAGCTTTGAATCAGGTAAAGACTTTACCGCACGTACCGAGCAACTTCAGCCATTAATTGATGTACGCAATTCTGACGTTGTATTTGCGGGCTATGGTATTAATGCACCAGAATATAACTGGAATGACTATAAAAATATCGATGTAACTGGTAAAACTGTGGTTGTGCTAGTTAACGATCCAGGCTTTGCTACTCAAAACGACGCCCTTTTTACTGGTAATGCAATGACCTACTACGGTCGTTGGACTTATAAATATGAAGAAGCCGCTCGCCAAGGTGCAAAGGCTGTATTTATTGTTCATGAAACAGCACCTGCGGCATATCCTTGGGGCGTAGTTGAAAGTTCAAACACCGGCACTAAATACACGTTAATGGATAACAATTTAAACGCGTCTAAATTACCGGTTATGGGCTGGCTAACACTTGATGCGACTGAGAAAATGTTTAACGCCGCAAAGCTTAACTACCAAGATTTAAAACAAGCAGCATTAAATGATGACTTTAAAGCGATGCCACTTAACTTAAAAGCAAACCTAGCCTTTAAAAACGAAGTATCACATGCCAAATCGCATAACGTAGTTGCACAAATTACAGGTAGCGAATCACCTGACGAATACGTTGTTGTCAGCGCTCACTGGGACCACTTTGGTACTAAACAAACTGATACCGGCCCTAAGATTTATAACGGCGCGGTAGATAACGCTTCAGGCACTGCAGCCACGCTTGAAATAGCACGTATAATGAGCAAAATGAACAAGCAAAAACCATTTAAACGCTCAATTATTTTTGCTAACTTTACAGCAGAAGAAACAGGGTTAATTGGTTCTGAAGAGTTTGCATCGGGTGCGGTTGTACCTACAAAACAAATGGTCGGTTTATTAAATATTGATGGCATGAACGTGCTTGATGGCACTGACTACATTTTACAATACGGTAAAGATTTATCGACAATGGAAAACTATTTAGCAAAGGCTGCAAAATCACAAGGCCGTGTTGTTAAAATGGATCCTCGCCCGCAAAATGGCTTGTTTTTTAGATCTGATCATTTCTCGCTTTCTAAGCAAGGCGTGCCTAGTTTATTATTTATGAGTCTGGGCGATACCGACCCTGAGTACATTGCGCATAAATACCATAAAGAAGCAGACGACTACTCAGCTGATTGGTCGTTAGTTGGTGTTAAGCAAGATATAGATCTTATTGTTGATATAGCCACACAGCTTGCAAATAATGGCGATTGGCCAAAATGGACGAGCGAGTCTGACTTTAAAGCCAAACGCGCGCAAGATAAGCAATAAATAGCTATTAAATAGCTATTAAATAGCTATTAAATAGTTATTAAATAGAGTTATGTAATATAAAAATCCTCCTACTTGGAGGATTTTTGTTTTAAACGAGCGCGCATTAATAGCGTTTCGGCCTTTGCCCCTAAATAAACATAAATAGCCAGTGCAATTAAAAGCCCTACTACTGCCAGCATCATCGCTATGGCAGGCATTAAATACTCCGATTGCCCCAAAGCCGCTTTAAACATAGTTAACAGCGCCTCAATTGATATAGCAATCAACACAGTAGAGATAAACCGTGTGATAGTGCGCCGCGTAGACGAGTGCCTAAAAATATCCTTATGCATCAGGATTTCTTCTTCGAGTATTGTTTTACCTAAATCAAATACTGCCAATGCCAAGGTGATGTAAATAATGATACTAAAGGGTTCAAGTGGGTCTGATGAGGTATCTACATGAGTTAATAGCGCGTATATATCACTAAAAACGATATTTAGTAAAAATAATACTAAGCAAAATAAGCACGCCACAATAATACCGTAACCCGCCTTGAAGTAAGGCGACATATTAGCGCGCGCAGTATCACCCATTACAAACTCAATAAGCTGCGTTAAGCTCACATCAACGACCAAGTAATGTTGATTATTAATTGGTTTTTTTAGCTCTTTAATCGCCGATATACATAAATGGTTAGTCGCTATAGAAATATAGGGATCAGTAAAGCACACTTTATCACTTGCTTTAGCGTTCAAAAAATAGGGTCGCTCACTTAAATCTTGTTGATTACCACTTTCACCTAATTTTTTGCTGTATGCGCGTTTAAAGCAGACATTATTACCTTGCTGCAAACCTTCTGCATTCAAACAATATTGTAATTCTAAAAATGGGTACTGCTTAATCAAATAGCGGGTATCACGCTCTTTAGTTAATCCGTCCTCAATACTCATTAAAATAGATTCAAGTAAACTGTGTATTACATGCTCATATTCGTGGTAGCGCTCAACACTACTGATATAACTCATTCGCGCCATTTTAAATACTCATTAACCTAAGTTATAAATAGATTTGCAAGTTTAAAACCAACAATAAAATAACTTAATAATCAGTAATTTGACACTATTCAAACTCAAGTTTTGCACTACTTTGGTGACTAAAAAGTAATATATTAAATTAAATGCACAAAAAAGCAGCTAAGTATTAATTACTTAGCTGCTTTGTGAGTATGACTGGTAAGGTTCTACATAGAGCTTATTACTGAACCTTCGAAAACTCTTCTTTAGATAACTCGCCATTTCCATCTGTATCTAATTGATCAAAAAGCTGTACTAGTTGCGAGTTTACTTGAGCTTCTGTTTTACTAATTACGCCGTCGCCATCAGTATCAAAAGAATCAAAATCTACCGCAGCAAACGCCGCTGAAGAAGAAGCTAGGGCTACAAGTGCTAAAGTTTTGTGTAATGTTTTCATAATCGTTTCCTTAGGCTTTGAGCCTGATTAGGGGTGACCTGATTAGAGGTAAGAAGTCCTTTTCAAAGATCCTTTAGGAGTAAAGTGTCTATAAATTAATATTCAAAAAAATCATTTTCTGTCGGACCACCGCTACTTTGAACATTCAGCTCGTCAAATTGCTCTATCACTTGCAGTGACTCTTCAGAGCGACTAATTGAAGCGTTGTCGTCTGCGTCGCGTGTTTCAAAGTCTGTGTTTGCAAATACTACTGACGAAGAAACAATAGCCATAAGTACAAATGTTGATTGTAGCTTTTTCATAATTTAATCCTTCAAAAGTATGCGGCGTCCTAAATAAATTTGCTCTATAGTGCTCTCTAGTCACTTCCTGGTTATTCTTTTTAGTAGGCTCCCGTGCCTACTTAGGTTGTCTTTGGCAACTCAGAATTTAGATAACATTACAGAGCATTAACTGCTTAAGGCTTTAATTTTAGGCCTTAGAAAACTCATCTTCAGATAGCTCACCATCTTGGTTTGTATCGAGTTCTTCAAATTTGCTTAAAAGCTCAGCATCCACTGATGCTTCGGCTTGGCTGATTGCGCCATTACCATCTACGTCTAGCGTATCAAAATCTGTTGCTGCAAAAGCCGCTGATGAAGAAGCTAGCGCCATTAGTACTAATGTTGATTGAAATGTTTTCATAATAGTATTCCTTCATTGGGTTGTTGCGATTAAGGCCTTTGGCTTTCATCACGTTTTGCTTAATACACTCTAGGTATTACAACTTCGGTGCCACTTTTTATTTATTATTTAAAAACAATGAGTTAAATGATATAAAGCGAGAAAAGCTTAATTTGAGGAGGTGTTATTGTTGCTATTTAGCAACAGTCATTTAACTAAAAATAATAAACCATTATAAATCAATTGGTTAAGTTTAATTAAAAAGACACACTTTTGCTAAAAAGCCAATAAGGGGGCGTTTAGGTTAGCCTTCAAGATAAACTGAATATGAACATGGAAATTACATCGGATTTATTTGCGGCTATTAAATAATTAATTTACTTATAATCAGTAAGTTAGATTTTTTTTGAAATTTATTATAAAAATTTTGGAAAGATATTTTGAAATTAACTGTTTTGTTGCCAAATGGCGAATTTATTTAGGAAGGTTTCAATGCTAAAGCTAAGTTGTAGCATTAAACTCATAATTTAATGCGCTGTAAAACATATGTTCGCTTGAGTTAAGCAAACCTACATCGTGTGCCAGCTATTGGAGTGAGGTAAATTATATAGACTTAAACTACTTCCACCCTTGCAGCCACTTTTGGTTATCTTTTAAATCTCGCCAACTAATTGGATATTGATTTTTTGACATAACAGCCTCGGTAATACATTCAATTACATTACCGTCTTCATCAAATTCCACCTCAACAATAATGAAGTGTTTTTCTTTATTTATAGCAGGTGTTGCGGTCCATTTACTATTCAATAATTTTTTAGGGTTTAGTTTATTCATTTAGTATAACGACTCCTATTCATCTATTTATACAGCTTATATAAGGCAACTATACGACCCCAACACCTACTTAGTTCAGGTTACTCTGCAACTAGCTTGCCCTTATACATTTGCATTTGGCAATGAAAGTCGTATTCACCGGCTTCAAGCGTAGGTAGTTTAACTGTATTGCCATCACCCATTGCCAGCGTTTTACTTATATCAAGCTGTGGAAATACCACTGTTTCGGCGCACGGCGCGCTGTCTTTTCTATCAAAGGTAAGTACAACCTCTTTGTTGGCTGCCACTATAATATGTCCTGGCTTATAAACACCGTTATCAACGACTATCATTACTTTGTGTTTGCTCTGGTTTGTATAGCCAAAACCAATAAATAATTGCGGCTATTAACAGTGCACCACCTATATTAATCATCAACATAATGTACTCCTTAGCTTAAATTACGATTCATTTGGTTTGAAAAAACGTAAGCGATTAGCGTTACTTACCACTGTAAGCGATGAAAGTGCCATAGCTGCACCTGCAACAACAGGGTTAAGTAGTATGCCAAAAAATGGATACAACACGCCGGCTGCAATCGGAATACCCGCCACGTTATAAATAAAGGCACCAAATAGGTTTTGTTTAATATTTGAAATAGTTGCATTACTCACTGCAATTGCATCAGCAAGGCCATGTAACGAACCACGCATTAAGGTAATGTCTGCACTTTCTATTGCAACATCGGTACCTGTACCAATTGCAAATCCTACGTCGGCTTGCGCAAGTGCGGGGGCATCGTTAATACCATCACCTGTCATACCCACTATTTCACCATTTGCTTGGCGTTTTGTTACTTCGTTTACTTTGTCATCGGGCATTACTTCTGCAATAAAGTCATCAATACCGACTTGCTTAGCAACGGCTTGTGCAGTGGCTTTGTTGTCACCTGTTAGCATAACTAGGTGGATACCTTTATCTTGCAGGCGTTTAATAGCTTCAACTGAATCCTCCTTAATAGGATCGGCTACTGCAATAATAGCGTGGAGCTTATTATTACTTGCAAAATACATGGGTGTTTTAGCATCACTGGCAAGTGTTTGAGCTTGCTCGGTTGCATCATCAACGGCCACGTTGTATTTATCCATTAGCGCTTTATTGCCAAACAACAATGTTTGCCCGTCAACACTGCCAGTGACACCTTTACCTGTAATTGCGTTAAAGTCGGCTACTTTACTTAAAGCTAAGCCCTGCTTTTTAGCGTGTGCCGTAATTGCTTGGGCCAGTGGATGCTCTGAGCTACTTTCAAGGCTTGCGACACGTTGCATTACTGTATTTTCATCACTGTTGTTAAAGGTAACTACATCGGTAACTTGCGGTGTGCCTTGAGTAATAGTGCCTGTTTTATCTAAAATCATGGTGGTGATTTTAGATGTTGTTTGCAGCGACTCACCATTTCGAATTAATATTCCTGACTCTGCAGCTTTACCAATACCCACCATAACTGACATAGGGGTTGCGAGTCCTAACGCACAAGGACAAGCAATAATAAGTACAGTGGTAACCGCAACAACGGCATAAGCAATTGATGGCTCAGGTCCGAAGTTTAACCATGCAAGGCCTGCAAGCACCGCAATAATCATGACTGTTGGTACAAATATTCCTGATATAACATCAGCTAAGCGCCCTATTGATGGCTTTGAGTTTTGTGCACGCTTTACCATATTGATAATATTGGCAAGTGTGGTTTCGCTACCAATGTGCGTGGCTTTAAATAATAAAGTGCCACTTTTATTAATACTTCCGGCAACGACTTTATCGCCCGTTTTTTTGCTTACAGCCATTGGCTCACCAGTAAGCATTGACTCATCAACCGTACTGCTGCCTTCAATAACATCGCCATCCACAGGGATTTTTTCACCCGGGCGTACGCGTACTTCATCATTTTTTACAACATCACTAATGTCGATGTCTTGCTCTTGACCATCGCGAATTACGCGTGCAGTTTTTGGTTGCAGGCCAATTAAGCGTTTAATTGCTTGTGAGGTGCGCCCACGTGCTTTTACTTCAAAAGCGAGCCCTAAACTAATTAAACCGATGATCATCGATGATGCTTCAAAATATACGTGTCTTGCAACTTGTGGTAATAAGTTTGGTGCTATTACCACAAACATTGAATACAACCACGCAGTACCTGTACCAAGCGCTATTAATGTATCCATATTGGCAGCATGGTTTTTGAATGCCTGCCATGCACCGTTGTAAAATTGTTTACCTGATATAGCCATAACCACAAGCGTGACTATACCCACTAAAAACCAGGCTATTCGTTGTGTGTCGGTGGTCACACTCATATCAAAAATAAGCCCGTATATCATTAACGGCGCACCGACTCCTAACGCTAATATCATATTACGCATTAGCTTTTTATAATGTGCCTCATCCGACTTTGCTTTTTCATCAAGTGCATCTTGATCAGACTCGTTACTCATTGGCTTAGCTGAATAACCAATGTTTTCGACTGCTTTAATAAGCGTGCTTTCGCGGGCTTTACCTTCTACACGGACAGTACGCTGTGCAAAGTTCATTTCTACATTTTGCGCACCTTGCACGCTATTAAGGGCTTTTTCAATTTTAGCCACACAACTGCCGCAATTAGCGCCTTCAATAATAAAGTTTTGCGCGGTGTCTTTTGTATTAGTCGTCATTACGCTGCTCCTTATTTGCAGAATCGTTTATTGGATCAACAAAAGATTCTATTAAACTACACACGTCACTGGCATTTGCACCATCGGCTGATGTATCCCATTGCGCCAGAGCTGCATGCATTCTGTTTCGTAATTTTAATGTTTCTTGAAATAGTGCTTCGGTTTCTTCTAGGCGTTTAGTAATGAGTTTACGCGTTAACGGACAAGGACAATTCCCCTGCTCAGACTCGCCTATAATGTGTTGAATATCTTTGAGTGAAAAACCAAGTTGACGAGAGCTAATAATAAACCTTAAACGCTGCTGGTCTTGCTTTGTATATTCTTGATAACCATTTTCTTCACTGCGTATTGGATGAAGTAACCCAATTCGTGTGTAATGACGAACAGTATCGGCAGTCACGCCCATTAACTTGGCGAGTTGTTTAACATACATAATTTAGCTCCGTCGTGTTTGAATAGCTTCATAATAAACCTAGGTGCAACACATAGGTCAATGGCTATTTTAAAACTAACAAAATAATACTAATTGGCTTAATTAAGTGCTCTATTTAAGACAATAAATCGAGTGGATAGCAGAGCAAAGGTTTCGTTATTTAGTTGTTATTATTAATTGCCCCTGCATCCATGCAGTCGTATCTCAAAAATGTTTAACGCAGTTAGCGCCGAATTTAATCCCTCAAATTGATTATGTATTATTGCTCGTTGGTATAGTGACACAAACATAATTAACTTAAGCTAATATTGGCCGTGTATTATCTGAAGGGGGCGTAATTTAGCAGAGAAGCGCCTAAGTGAGGCGCGTATTAATGTAAGGGCGTGTTGATCATTGGTGATTTAATTTATGCAGACTGTTTGGTCTTTAGGCAAGGCAGAGCCTATGTTGTGTGGTTATCCCCCATAAACAGGCGATAACGCAGCATAAATACCAAATATGCGCTGCCCTAGTTTGATTCGCTACGGCTTTGCTCTAATTCGTCGCTTAGTTGCTGCGCTAAAGTTTGTATTTTAGGCATAGCATCTTTCATTAAGCTTTGTGACATTTGCATAGACTCTTGCATTACAACAGGCATTTTTTCAAGTATTTTTTGCCCTGTATCTGTTTTATAAAACGCTAACATATCGGCAATTTCTTGCTCACTAAAATGCTTGTCGTATACATTGACCATCATTGGCTGCATTTTAGCCCAACTCATCTCAGTTTTTAATACCGTCGTCATGTCGCCGTAGTACTTATCAAAAATTGCTTGCTCAGAAGGCTTAACACCCATTTGGTCTGACATGCCTTTCATCATACCTTCAACCTGGCCGTACATAGAATCGACCATTGAATCTAAATTCATTACTTTAATGAGTTCATCTATTTTTTGCTGCTTAGTATTTTGTTCAGCATATAAACTACTAGAAAAAATTAGCAATGATAAAAGTAGTACCTTACCCATAATAATATCCTTTCATATAAATAATGGATTTATAGTCACATGAATAGTTTGTATTGTAAAGGGTACAAGCAATCATTAAAAAGGCCGAATAAAATGTATTTATTCGGCCTTTTATAAATTAATTTTTGCGTTAGTCGTCTTCTACATTATCTAGGCCTTTAGTGCCTTCTTTGGCCTTTAGCTTATGATGAATAGCTGACTTTATTAGCATGTAACCACTAATCGGTGCTGTAATTAGTAAAAATATAGTGATGAGTATTTCTTTAACACTTAGGCCATGCTCTGAACTTGCAAAATAGACCATAGCCGCAATTAACATACTCGCCATGCCTAACGTGGTTGCTTTAGTTGGTCCATGCAAACGCATAAAAAAGTCAGGTAGTTTAATTAAACCTATTGAGCCAATTAAAATAAACGTACCACCAAATAACAATAATATTGATACAACCCATTCGCTGATCATGTTTTCACCTTATTCAATTATATCGCCACGTAGTAAATACTTACACACTGCAACCGTACTTATAAAGCCGAGCATGGCAATAAGCAGTGCAGCTTCAAAATAAAGCCCTGTATCCATACTAATGCTGTATAAAATAATCAGTGCGATGACGTTAATGTACATAGTATCGAGCGCTAAAACACGGTCAGGCACTGAAGGACCGATGATTAATCGCCATAAATTAAGCAATAATGATAAACCAATCATCGAAAAAACAATGAGTAATACGGTGTCTAACATTGAAATATCTCCTTTAGTGGAGCTTCGTAGCGTTGTTTTATTTGTTTGATAAGTGCTTCTTCATCTTTAAGGTCAAGCACATGTATTAATAAGTAGCGTTGCGTTGGCTCTTCACCTTCAGGTAACGACTCAGCAATTGGATAAACTTCTGCACTCACAGTACCAGGTGTAAGCGATACACAACTGGCCAATATAGTAATTGGCATGTCGTGTGTTAAATCTATCGGTACTTTTATAAATGCCGGACGCAATTTTTTTGATGGCCCAAGTATAAGTAAAGCCACTTGTAAATTTGCAACAACAATATCGTACAGCACTATAAGTAACTGTTTAAGCGCCAAGCCTGGCTTTAAAATCAGTGGCTGAGGGTCTCGAAACGAAAAACTTAAAATAGGGATAAGTATCGCAAAAATAGTCGCTAATACTAAGTGCCCTACCGATACGCTATTGTTTAACAATAACCAAACCATAAACAAAAATAAGCTACGAAATGGCGTTGGTAACCAACGAAAACGGGCTTGTAATCTCATCACATGCCTCCTTTAAGTACAGCATTAATACCGCCGCTTAGATCATGTAACTGAGTAGCAGCATTTAGCATATATTCACTTATTGGTCCGCCCAAAATAACGAGCAATGGCGAACATGCAAGTAAAGCTATAATTACAGTTACCTGCAACGGGTGTGCACTTGCACAATCGGCATTTTCGCTATTTTTGCTTCTATGCTCCCAGAACAAAGTTGTGCCAGCGCGCGAAAGCGCAACTAACAACGCAAAACTTGTTACTAAATATACTGGCCAAAATAGTAAAGCTTGCTCACTGTTTAATGTCGCTTTAAGTATCCAAATTTTACCTACAAAGCCTGACAGTGGTGGCATACCAACTACCGTTAAAGACGCAATAATAAAGCACACACCTAATAAAAATGGCTGTTTTACAGAGCGACCTGCTACTAGTCTATCGCCAACTTTACCGCGCTGGATTGAAACTAAGTCTGCTAGTAAAAATAGTGCGGCACTAACAAGTGTTGAATGCACTAAATAATATAAAAGTGCAGCAGTGGCATTTACATTTTGCAATGCTATTAGCGCAACCAGCGTACCTACCGATACTAATACTAAGTTAGAGGTGAGTTTACGTAAGTCTTGTGCTGCCATCACACCAATTGCACCTACTATAATGGTCGCAATTGCTAAGCCCCAAAGCCAAGGCTGCGCCATGTGTTCAAGCGCTCCTGCTTGTTCGCCAAATATCACCGTATAAACACGAAGCATAGCGTAAACGCCTACTTTAGTCATAATCGCAAACAATGCAGCAACCACAGGTTTAGCACTTGCGTAAGTATTTGGAAGCCATAAATGCAGAGGTAATAGTGCGCCTTTTAAAGCAAATACTATTAATAGTAGTAAGCCGCCTGCTTTTGCTAGATATACATCATCACCTGTAAGTAGTGATACCTTTTGCGTCATATCTGCAATATTAAGCGTACCAAGCACACCGTACAAAATCCCCAAACCGATTAAAAATACACTTGAGCCAACTAAATTCAATATTACATATTGCAATGCCGCGCGAGTATTTTGTTTATCACCTGCGTGCATTAACAATGCATAAGATGCAATCAGTAGCACTTCAAAAAATACAAATAGGTTAAATAAATCGCCAGTTAAAAACGCGCCATTTACACCTAATATCAAAAAGTGAACAAGTGGGTGATAAAAGCTGCCTTTTTCATCATCGCCAGCACTACCATATAAAATAGCGCCCAAACCTAAAAATGAAGTTAACGTAACCAATAAGGTAGACAACATATCGGCTACTAAGACTATTCCAAATGGTGCAGACCAATTACCAATAGCGTAAACGTTAATACCTGTATTATTAACATGTACAAGTAAAAGCACACTAATGGCAAAAGTAGCTATTGCCATTACAATTGAAACTAAGCGGCGAATTTTAACGCTTTTACCACATGGTGGCAGCAGTAAAATAACGGCCGTCAGCATAGGTAATAAAATAGGGAGCGAAGCTAAATGTTGGATCATTTTTGCTCCTTATTATCTGCCGAGGTGTTAGGCACATAACCATCAACATGATCGCTACCTAAATCGGCGCGTCCACGTATTGCCAAAATAACCACGAATGCGGTCATCGCAAAACCAATAACAATAGCTGTAAGCACTAAAGCTTGAGGTAATGGGTCGGCGTATTCTGTACCAGTACCAAGCACTACCGCTTTATTAATAGTAAGACGACCTGCTGAAAATAAAAATAAGTTAACAGCATATGAAATCATAGTAAGCCCAAGTACTACAGGGAACGTACGAGCTCTTAGCAGTAAAAACACACCGCAACTGACCAATACTCCAACGCAAGATGCGTACAATAATTCCATTAAATATTTACCTCTTTTTTCTGGGTATCTGCCGTCATATTACCTAAGCTTGCCAAAATCATTAGCGTAGCGCCTACAACCGTTAAGTAAACACCTAGGTCAAATGCAATAGCGCTGGCAAGCTCTGTTTTACCGACAAACGGAATATCAAAGTAGTCAAACCAAGTTGTTAAAAATGGCTTATCAAAGAACCAGCTACCCACACCAGTGAACAGTGAAATACCAATGCCTGAAGCTATGATTTTACGATAATTAACATCAAAACGTCCGTTTATCCATGCTGTACCATGCGCCATGTATTGCAAAATAAACGCGATTGACGTTACCAGTCCTGCAATAAAGCCACCGCCAGGTAAGTTATGTCCGCGTAAGAAAATATATGCAGAAACCAATAACGCAAGCGGTAATAAACTTTGTGAAATACTCGCCAGTAATATTGGATGGCGCTCTCGTGCCCATGGGCGCCCTTCGCTGTCACTTGCTGGCATAAATAATGGGATTCGAGAAAGTACTTTAAATATACCTAATGCGGCAATGCCTAATACGGTAATTTCACCAAGCGTATCAAAGCCCCTAAAGTCGACTAAAATAACGTTAACTACATTAGTACCACCGCCACCAATTTTAGCGTTAGCAATAAAGAAGTCTGAGATTGAATCTAATGGACGTGTAAGTAATGCATAACAGATACTCGCTATAACTACACCTAACGTAGAGGCAATTCCTAAATCTCGAAGTACGCGTAATGAACTTGATTCTTTTGGCGTATGCTGGGGCAAGAAAAACAATGCCAGCATAAGTAAAATAATAGTAACAACCTCAACAGTTAACTGTGTAAGCGCTAAATCTGGAGCAGAAAAACGTGTGAACACAACCGATACCATTAACCCTACGATTGAGAGCATTAACAACGATACCATTCGAGAGCGATGCCAAATAACGGTAGCAAGAGCACCAATAATCAATAAGCCCGCACCAATTGCATTGTGCACATCAACAGGGGTAAGTGGCATGCTGCCAGCAAGTTGTTGCATTTCAAATAATGGCCAACCGGCACACAGTAAGACTACCGCTAACATAATTACTAGGTAGCGCTGCAGCGATCCATTTTCAATACTGCTTACCTTTGACTGACACCAGGCAACAACACTTAAAATTACACGTTCAAAGGTTTTTTTAGCATTTAAAGGTGGTAATGACGCTTGAAACTGAAATAGATATTTACGATTAATATAAATAAATAAACCGCCAGCAATCGCCATTGCACTCATTAATAGAGGCAAGTTAAACCCGTGCCAAATAGCCAATTCGTAAACTGGCATTTCTTTTCCAAGTACAGCTAAAGAGGCCGCAGATAAAATGCCATCAATTGTAAAGTGTGGGAACATACCCACTAGCAAACAAATCACAACTAATATTTCTATTGGTACTCGCATATAACGTGGCGGTTCGTGCGGCGTGCGAGGTAAATCGATTGGCTCACCATTAAAGAACACGTCATGAATAAAGCGTGCGGAGTACGCAACAGCTAATGCGCCTGCAACCGTTGCCAGTACTGGAATTAACCACGACATAGAACCAAGCACTTGCTGATGCAGCGTTTCTGCAAAAAACATCTCTTTAGACAAGAAGCCATTAAGTAATGGAACCCCTGCCATTGCAGCCGCCGCGACCATTGCAAGCGTTGCAGTGTATGGTAAGTATCGCCACATACCATTTAATTTACGCATATCGCGCGTGCCTGTTTCATGATCGATAATACCAACGGCCATAAATAACGACGCTTTAAACGTTGCATGGTTAATTATATGAAATATAGCAGCAACAGTCGCAAGCTCAGTATCAAGCCCGAGTAATAGCGTTATTAAACCCAAATGGCTTATTGTTGAGTAGGCTAACAATCCTTTTAAATCGTGTTTGAATAATGCTATATAAGCACCAAACAACAGCGTAGCTAAACCTGTTAATCCAACAAGTAAGAACCACGTATCGGTGCCAGCTAAAGCCGGATGAAAACGTGCTAACAAAAATATACCGGCTTTTACCATGGTTGCAGAATGTAAATACGCGCTCACTGGCGTAGGCGCTGCCATTGCATGAGGAAGCCAAAAATGAAATGGAAATTGTGCCGATTTAGTAAACGCACCCAATAGCACCAATACTAATGCTACTTCGTATAAATCGTGAGATTGAATTATTGCTTTACTCGCTAGGATAACATCTAGGTCATAACTACCAACAATATCACCTAATAGCATTAAGCCTGCAAGTAACGCTAAGCCACCCGCACCTGTTACAGCAAGAGCCATACGAGCACCCTTTCGCGCTTCAGACTTATGCCACCAAAAACTAATTAATAAAAATGAGCTGATGCTCGTTAATTCCCAAAACAACCACAGCTGAATAACATTGTTAGACATAACAATGCCAAGCATTGCGGTCATAAACAGCATTAAATAACTATATAACTTAGCCATTGAGTCGTTGGCACTGAGGTAGTAACGCGTGTAGAGAATAACGAGCAAGCCTATGCCTAAAATCATAAACATAAACAATAAACTGAGGCCGTCTAACCGCAGAGATAGGTCGAGCCCTATTGACGGGATCCAAGCGAAAGAGTAACGAATGGTTTCGCCCGCTAAAACTGCAGGTGCATGGTATAAAGTTATTCCCAAAGCCGTTAAAGGCGCAAGAGCCGTTAAACTAGTGCTTAAATTGCGGGATAACTTACCTGTGCATGCAGAAATAACACTGCCAATTAAGGATAACAAGGGTATCCAGAGCAAAGTCATAATGTAGGGCCTTTTATTATCATAAGTTTATCAGGGCATCTCTTTTTAATACTAAGGGATGCTTTTACTGCCTGTTTTTAAACGACATTAATGACTATAGTTATACTGAAAAACACTGATTTTGTCTATAAAAAGCGGTTCTGTATGGGTGTTTTTTAAACATGAACTAACAATTTATTAAGCCTACAAAAACAATTAATTAATACTGATAATTGTTAATTTAATATGGCCTTATTTGCAAATGTAAGCGCGCTGGAGTGGCGATAAGAATTACCATTGGTCATATCTAAATGCTTCAACCAAATCTCTCTATACTGCGCCGAGAGCCCTAACTGCTGATATTGCATAATAGACCAATTTTCACTAGGTTTATATGCAACACCACCTATCTGGCAACTCTTTGCTTTATGCCAGCCTATTGGGGGCGACTCATCATGAGAAATAAATAAATTAGGTGCCACAAAACCTGTTTTTGTACACAACCATGCTTGTTTAGCTTTAGGTAGCGCATATTCATCTTCAAAACCGTTAAAATGCATCAACTCATGCAAAAACACACTGTATTTTGCTTTTGAGTTTATTAGCATTGTTCCTTTAGAAACATTAGCCGTTCCATCTTTTGGCATCATTACTATAAAATCAAAATTGTTAGGAAGCTGGTTATTGAGTTTAGCTGATTGCCAGTCACACTTTGCTATTTGATTAATGCTACTTTTACACTCAAGCATACCTGCAACGTAAACTGGTTTTGAAAAGCAAAAAATATTTTCACGGGGCTCTGGCTGTTTATTATAAGCATTAATAAACTCGGTGAGTTTATATAAGCCACTACGATGATCGCTCATAGCCAGCACGTTAAACATACATTGCTTATTAGGTTTGCTTATATTTATTAAAGATGAAAAACCAAGAGCGTGGATAAACTCACTAGATACTTTACTCTGTGGTGTTTTTAACTGAAGCTTTAGATGATTTAGCACATCCCCTGCTGGTAATTTGTTTTTACTAGCGAGTAACTTTAAATCGCTCCAACGTGAGCGCTCAAGTAACTTTGTTGCTAATATTTTACGCTCTGGGATTGTTAAGTCATTTATAGCGGAGAGCCAAAATTGTTTTGCAGTATCGCTCTGACTGTTTTTAATAAGCTTAAGAGAATACATATATTGGGCTGAAGAAATTTTACTGCGGGCGAGTATAGCTAAAGAGGTATTTGGTAACTGCTCTAAGTGATCAGAAAAATAACCAGGTGATTTCCAATAACTTTGTAGCACATTAGCTTTTGCGTTTAAAACATGCCAAAAGCCAATAGCGCCTAGGTGATTACTCGAGCCTGTAATTAACAAACAACATAGTAATACACCTGTTAATTTAAAACGCTTAACTTGCGTCAACACCTTGCATCAACTCAAGCTCTAAACGCGCATATTTGTACTCAATAAACTCGTGTACATTAGTTGCTAGCGCAAGCCTAAAGTAATCTGATGCTAAATACAGCTCACCTGCTGCTTGATGCATTTTAGCTAAATAAAAATAAGCTTCGCATAAACGCTGCGCATATTCTTGCTCAGTTCTAACACCATCACTAATGCCAGATAAAAATGCATGTTCACTCATATCCCCCGTATAAAGAGAAATTAACTGGTACGCCCATTGTGACTCATCAAGTGCAGTGGCATTTTGTTTAAGTGCATCAAGCGCAACGGCTTTATCCTCTTGTGCTTGTGCTAAATAAACCCATAAAACTCGGTACGGATCTTTTGGAGAGCGAGCTAAAAATTCATTAAAATCATTTTTAGCAAGGCCTGCTCTGTCGCCGTAATACAGTGCGATACCACGATTTAAATAGGCGTATTCATGCTCTTCATCAAGTTCTAGGGCAGAATCGAAAAACTCATAGGCTTTTTCATACTGCTGCATAAGCGTATGTTGAATACCTAAAAAATTATACACTTCAGCTAAATCAGGCTTAAGCTTTACTGCGCGATTAAAATCAATACGCGAAAGAGTTGTCATACCTAGACTATCAAAAAGTACACCACGGTCGTAATAAAGCTTAGCTTGTTGTTCTTCGCTTAAGTCGGCTCTATTTAATAGCTCTGAGTAGCGTGCAATAGCAATTTCACTTCTAAAGTCAGAAGCTAAAGGTGCAGTAAATGGCACATTAACAATCGGGGTTGGTTCTGATTCTGTTGTAGTTTGGCAAGCGCTTAAAGACAAAATAGCAAAAGATGCCAAAGCTAAATGTTTGAGTATCATTAAAATCCTTAATACCAAGATATATCGCGATTAATATAAGACAGACCTTGTCCAATAAGGTTTCATTAAAGCATAAAAAAAGGGGCTAAACAGCCCCTTTTTTACTATCTAGCTAATATAACTAGATTAATAAGTTAGCAATTACGCGTCAGTTGGCGCGTCAGCTGCAGGTGCTGCTGATTCCATTGCTTCTTTAATACTTAGACGTACACGGCCTTGGCGATCTACTTCTAGTACTTTAACTTTAACTTCTTGACCTTCAGAAAGGTGATCAGCCACGTTATTAACGCGCTCAGTACTAATTTGAGAAATATGTACTAGACCATCTTTGCCAGGAAGAATGTTTACAAACGCACCGAAGTCTACGATACGTACAACTTTACCTTCGTAGATAGTACCTACTTCAAGTTCAGCTGTTAATTGCTCAATACGGCTAATTGCATTAGCTGCACTTTCGCCATCTGTAGCGGCAATTTTAATTGTACCGTCGTCACCGATTTCAATCGTTGTACCAGTTTCTTCAGTAAGCTGACGAATAGTTGCGCCACCTTTACCAATAACTTCAGCGATTTTCTTCTGTGGGATTTTCATTGTGTATATGCGAGGAGCAAACATTGATAGCTCTTCAGAAGGAGCAGAAATCGCTTCATCCATCACTTCTAAGATATGTAAACGTGCAGCTTTTGCTTGTTTAAGCGCAATTTGCATGATTTCTTGAGTGATACCTTCGATTTTGATATCCATTTGAAGTGCAGTAATACCCGCAGCAGTACCGGCAACTTTAAAGTCCATGTCACCTAAGTGATCTTCATCACCTAAAATGTCAGAAAGAACAACGAATTTATCGTCTTCTTTAACTAGACCCATCGCAATACCGGCAACAGATGCTTTAATTGGTACACCCGCGTTCATAAGTGCTAGAGAAGTACCACAAACAGACGCCATTGAAGAAGAACCGTTTGATTCAGTAATTTCAGATACTACACGGATTGAGTAAGGGAACTCAGTAAGTGTAGGCATTACAGCTGAAATACCACGCTTAGCAAGGTTACCATGGCCGATTTCACGACGCTTAGGAGAACCAACAAAACCAGTTTCACCTACACAGAATGGAGGGAAGTTGTAGTTAAGCATAAAGTGGTTTTTATGAGTACCAGTTAAATCGTCGATTAACTGTGAATCACGTTCTGTACCAAGTGTCGCTGTTACTAACGCTTGAGTTTCACCACGTGTAAAGATAGCAGAACCGTGAGTACGCGGTAATACGCCAGTCATTACGTCTAGTGCACGAATCATATCTGGTTCACGACCATCGATACGTTTTTCGCCAGCAGCGATACGGCCACGAACGATTTTCTTCTCAAGTGAACCGAAGATTTTGCCAATTTCTTGCTTGTCTAAAGAATCGCCTTCAGCAAGTTCAGCTGTTAATACTGCAACAACTTCATCTTTAGCTTCACCAAGAGCTTCTTTACGCGCTACTTTATCAGTGATTAAGTAAGCTGCGCCTACTTTTTCAGCAGCAATAGTTGCTACTTTATCTTCTAGTGCAACATTTTTCTCAGGTGCAGTCCAATCCCAAGTAGGCTTGCCTGCTTGCGCTTTAAATTCTTCGATTGCAGTAATGATCGCTTGAGATTGCTCATGACCATATACAACAGCGCCAAGCATTACGTCTTCTGCAAGTACGTTAGCTTCTGATTCAACCATAAGTACCGCTTTATCAGTACCGGCTACCACTAAATCAAGTTGGCTTTCTTCAAGCTCTTTTAATGTAGGGTTAAGTACGTATTCGCCGTTGATGTAACCAACACGAGATGCACCAATTGGACCACTGAATGGAATACCAGAGATAGCAAGTGCTGCTGAAGTACCAATCATCGCAACCATATCAGGTTGGATTTCAGGGTTAACAGAAACAACAGTAGCAATAACTTGTACTTCGTTTACAAAGCCGCTTGGGAAAAGTGGACGAATTGGACGGTCAATAAGACGTGCAATAAGAGTTTCGCCATCGTTAGGACGGCCTTCACGCTTTAAGAAACCACCAGGGATACGACCAGCAGCGTACATACGCTCTTGGTAGTTAACTGTTAGTGGGAAAAAGTCTTGACCAGGTTGTGCTTCACGCTTACCAACAACAGTTACTAAAACTGAAGTGTCGCCAATGCTTGCAAGTACAGCGCCGTCTGCTTGACGAGCGATTGCACCAGTTTCTAGAGTCACTGTATGTTGACCTAGTTTGAATTCTTTAATAATTGCTTGCACTTAAAATATTCCTTAAATGTATTCTAATAAGTTGTCATCAAAGTACCAATTACAGTACATAATTGTATTCAGTTGGAAATCAATTAAGTACTACAATTGGCAATGATGTGAATAATTGCAGATAAACCTTTTTACCTACGCGCATAGTATATACCAAAGCTACTTCAAAATGCGAGTCTAGGGTGTGTTGATCTTTGTGGATTGAAATTTGTTCATCCTAGGGCAGCGCATGTTTGGCATTTATGCTGCGTTATCGCCTATTTATGGGGAATAACCACACTACATAGGCGCTGCCTTGCCTAAAGACCAAACATACAGCTGCAAAATTAATCACGATAGGTCAACACACACTAGCTACTAGATTTAAGTTGGGCTAATGAGTGGGTAAATACAACGATGCTTGATAAGCTATGAAATAGGAGTTTTATAATATAATTCAATAAGTTTATAAATTTGTTTTATTTTCAAACACAAATTTTAGGCACAAAAAAAGGAGCTAAAAAGCTCCCATTTCTATAATCTAGTTCTTAACGACGTAGGCCAAGTTCTTTGATTAGTGCAGTATAACTAGTGATATCTTTACCTTTAAGGTAATCAAGTAGTTTACGGCGAGTGCTTACTTTACGAAGCAGACCACGACGTGAGTGGAAGTCATGCTTGTGATCAGCAAAGTGACCTTGAAGCTTGTTGATATCATAAGTAAGTAATGCTACTTGTACTTCTGATGAACCTGTATCGCCTTCTGCACGTGCAAATTTAGCAATGATATCGATTTTTTCTTGATTGCTTAGTGACATAGTAACTCCAAAAATTAAATTTAAAAGGTGTCTTAGCCGATCACTAATTCAGCCAAAACGATTAAGCCGGCGTATTCTACCAACTGTGGGAATAACTACAAGTTAATTATTCCCATCTACAACTAATAAGCCACTGCTGGGCACACTAATTGCTTATTCAGGCTTTACGTAATCATCTTGCTGGCTAGCAAGACCACGTTTAACCTTTAAATGGCCACTTGAGTTGCGCTCGCCAGTACCAATAAACACACCATCCGCAACAACTTTAATTGCCCCCTCAGGTAAAGCTTCAGGTAACTCGACTGCTTGCCCATGACTAAATACTTTGCCCTGCTCTTTCGAAATTTCAATAACAGGTAAATCAGTTAAAGCAGTGTCTATAGGTAATAACAACGAGTCTAAATAAGTAGAAGGCGCAAGCTCTTCTGCTTTCGCTTTAGCAAGCAACGCTTCAATTTCATCAAGCGAAACCATTTTATCTGCCGGATACTGACCAACAGCAGTTCTGTGAAGCATTATAACGTGTGCGCCACACCCTAGGTTTTCGCCCAAATCATCAACTATTGTACGAATATACGTCCCTTTTGATACATGAGCCGTCATTTGTAATACGTTGTTTTGTTCATCAAATTCGTCAAACGATAAGCTAAACACATTTATTTTTCTGCATTTACGAGGGACTTCAATACCCTCTCGTGCGTACTTATATAATGGTCTACCTTGATACTTAAGTGCTGAGTACATTGATGGATATTGATCTGACTCACCAACAAAAGCTGCAATTTCTTTTGTTAACTGCTCACGCGTCACATTCACATCTTTCGTGCTTACGATTTCACCATCAGAATCTGATGTCGTTGTACGCTCACCCAGTTTTGCACGAACGATATAGGTTTTATCTGTATCGAGTAAAAACTGCGTAAACTTAGTCGCCTCACCAAAACAAATTGGCAGCATACCTGTAGCAAGCGGGTCTAAAGCCCCAGTGTGGCCAGCTTTTTGTGCAAAATAAACACCTTTCGCTTGCTGCAGAGCTTTATTTGATGAAATGCCTTGCGGTTTGTTTAACAACAAAATACCGTCAACTGCACGGCCTTTACTGCGCTTTGCCATCTGTATCAGTGCCTTCTTCGCTATCTGTATCTTCTACGTGCTTAGTACTTTGTTCACTATTTGAAATATCAGCATCAACACTTTCTACATCTTCATCGACATGCTTTGCGTTATCTTCGCGGATAATAGAATCCACTAAATTAGAAATACGCATACCTTCCATCAGTGAATTATCAACTACAAACTTTAACTCAGGCATTATACGAGCACGAATACGCTTACCAAGTAACGAGCGAATATAACCCGTTGCTTCATTAAGTACTTTTGCGCTTTGCTTAGCTGCATCTTCATCTTGTGTGTTAAACACAGTGATGAAAATTTTGGCATAAGATAAATCACGCGATACTTCTACCGCTGACACTGTCACCATACCTAAGCGTGGATCTTTAATTTCGCGTTGTAAAATTACAGCAATTTCTTTTTGGATTTGCTGTGCAACACGATCAGTGCGAGAAAATTCTCTCATTGCATTTGTCCTAAAATCATAACTTATTGAAATTTAATAATAAGCTAATTAAATAATGGATACACAAATGGGGGCTAAGCCCCCATTTATTAGTTTAGCGAGCTAACAATTAAAGAGTACGTTGTACTTCAACTGTTTCAAATACTTCGATTTGGTCACCAACACGTACGTCATTGTAGTTCTTAACGCCGATACCACATTCCATGCCGTTACGAACATCAGCAACATCGTCTTTAAAGCGACGAAGTGACTCAAGTTCACCTTCATAGATAACCACGTTTTCACGTAGTACACGGATTGGAGCGCTACGTTTAATAACACCTTCAGTAACCATACAACCAGCAATTGCGCCAATTTTTGGAGACTTGAATACGTCACGAACTTGCGCAAGACCAATGATTTCTTGTTTAAACTCAGGTGCTAGCATGCCTGACATTGCTTGCTTAACTTCTTCGATTAAAGCATAAATTACGCTGTAATAACGAAGGTCTAAGTTTTCAGTATCAATCACTTTACGAGCAGAAGCATCAGCACGAACGTTAAAGCCAACTACAATTGCGTTAGACGCTGCAGCTAGTGTCGCATCAGTCTCAGTAATACCACCAACACCAGAGCCTACAATCTTCACTTTTACTTCATCAGTAGAAAGTTTAGTTAGTGAATCAGAGATTGCTTCGATAGAACCTTGAACGTCTGCTTTAAGTACCACGTTAACTTCAGAAACATCACCTTCAGTCATGTTAGTAAACATGTTTTCAAGCTTAGCTTTTTGCTGACGTGCTAGTTTAACATCGCGGAACTTACCTTGACGGTATAAAGCAACTTCACGCGCTTTACGCTCATCTTTAACTACAGTTGCTTCGTCACCCGCAGCTGGAATACCAGAAAGACCTAAAATCTCTACTGGAATCGATGGACCTGCCGACTTGATATCTTTACCGTTTTCATCGCGCATTGCACGAACACGGCCATACTCAAGACCACATAATACAATGTCACCTTGGTTAAGCGTACCAGATTGAACAAGTACTGATGCAACTGGACCACGACCTTTATCAAGACGAGATTCAATTACAACACCTGCAGCCATACCTTCGGTAGGGGCTGAAAGCTCTAAAAGCTCAGATTGCATAAGTACGGCTTCAAGAAGGTCATCAATACCTAGACCAGTTTTAGCTGAGATATGAACGTACTGCGTATCGCCGCCCCATTCTTCAGGGATAACGTCTAGCTGAGCTAGTTCGTTTTTAACGCGATCTGGATCTGCGCCTTCTTTATCCATTTTGTTTACAGCAATGATTAAAGGAACGCCAGCTGCACGTGCGTGCTGTACCGCTTCTTTAGTTTGTGGCATAACACCATCATCTGCTGCAACCACTAAGATTACGATATCTGTCGCTTTAGCACCACGAGCACGCATTGATGTAAATGCAGCATGTCCTGGAGTATCTAAGAAGGTAATCATATTGCCGTTTACATCAACATGGTATGCACCAATATGCTGTGTAATACCACCGGCTTCGCCAGAAGCAACCTTCGCAGAACGAATGTAATCTAGAGTCGATGTTTTACCATGGTCAACGTGACCCATTACAGTTACTACTGGAGCACGAGGCTCTGACTTACCATCTTCATGGCGGTCGTTAAGTACTGTTTGCTCTAATTCGTTTTCTTTAACAATGATAACCTTGTGACCCATTTCTTCTGCAACTAGTTGTGCAGCTTCTTGGTCGATCACTTGGTTAATAGTAACCATGTCACCCATTTTCATCATTGTTTTAACAACTTCAGCGCCTTTAACAGCCATGCGTGATGCAAGCTCAGCTACTGTAATTGTTTCGCTAATACGCACTTCATTTTTAACATCAACAGTTGGTTTTTGGAAACCATGCTGCAGCGATGCTGGTGCTTTTAATTTAGACTTGTTACGGCCTCTTGACGCTGCAAATTTATCTTTTGCTGGCGCTTTTTTCTTTTTCTTAGCACGGCGAGTGCCTTGCTCATCACGAGCATCGGCAACATCTTCTGCTTCACGTGCATAAGTTGAAGTCGTAAGATGGTGATCCGCTGTTTCTTCGCGTTTCTTACGTTCTTCTTCTTCTTTCTTCCAGCGTGCTGAATTCTCTTCAGCTAGCTTTCTTGCCTCTTCTGCTTGACGTTTCGCTTCTTCTTCAGCTTTCTTCAATGCGGCCTCTTCTGCTTCTTTTTGCAGACGCTCAGCTTCTATGCGATCTTTCTCAGACTTAGCACTTTGCTCTGGGGTCATCTGCTTTTGTTTCGCTTTACGCTCTGCATCAGCTTTGCGTTTAGCTTCTTCTTTGGCTTTACGGTCAGCTTCTTCTTTCGCTTTACGTTCTGCCTCTTGTTTCGCTTTTAATTCTGCGGCTTCTTGTTCAGCTTTTTGTTGCTGTTCAAGACGGGCTTTTTCTTCAGCGGCTAAGCGTGCTTGCTCTTGTTCTTGTTCCATTGCGCTTTTCTTCACGTAGGTACGTGTTTTGCGAACTTCAACTTGAACATCTTTAGCTTTACCCGTAGAACCAGTCACACTTAATGTGCTTTTGCTCTTACGTTGTAAAGTCATACGCGCTGGGCCATCTGAACCTGTACCACCATGATGCTTGCTTAAATGATCAAGTAACGTTGCTTTTTCAGCTTCTGTTACGTTATCAGTTGCTTGCTTAGTGATACCTGCTTGTGAAAACTGCTGTAGCAATTTATCAACAGTTGTACCTATATCGCCGGCTAGTTTTTCAACATTTACTTCTGCCATAGTGTGTAATACCTCCGTTAATAAATTACTCGTCTGCAAACCAACAAATGTTTCGTGCAGCCATAATCAGTTCACCCGCTTTTTCAGATGAAAGTTCTGTGATATCAACTAATTCGTCAATACCTTGCTCTGCCAAGTCTTCAAGTGTAACAACACCTTTGCTTGCCATAACAAATGCTAAGTGACGCTCTAAGCCTTCAAGCGCAAGTAAGTCTTCAGCAGGCTCTGCGCCATCTAAGCTTTCTTCCGTTTTAAGTGCTTTAGTTGTCAATGCATCTTTTGCGCGTGAACGCAATAAATCTACAGTATCTTCATCAAGACCATCAATTTCTAAAAATTCAGACGCAGGTACATACGCCACTTCTTCAAGTGTCGAGAAACCTTCGTTAATAAGTAATGATGCAAACTCATCATCTATATCTAAATTTTCAGTGAATAAGTTAAGTAACTTATCAGATTCAGCTTCATTTTTAGTACGCATGTCTTCAACAGTCATTACGTTTAGTTCCCAGCCAGTTAATTGGCTTGCTAAACGAACATTCTGACCATTACGACCAATTGCTTGTGCTAGGTTATCGGCTTCTACAGCGATATCCATTGAGTGAGTGTCTTCATCCATTACGATTGAAGCAACTTCTGCTGGCGCCATTGCATTGATAACAAATTGTGCTGGGTTGTCATCGTAAAGTACGATATCAACACGCTCACCACCAAGCTCAGACGATACAGCTTGAACTCGTGCGCCACGCATACCAACACATGCACCAATTGGATCAATGCGTTTGTCGTTAGATTTAACAGCAATTTTAGCGCGTGAACCTGGATCACGTGCAGCTGCACGTAACTCAATCATCTCTTCGCCAATTTCTGGCACCTCGATGCGGAATAATTCCATTAGCATTTCAGGTTTTGAGCGCGTTACAAATAATTGAGCACCGCGTGCTTCAGGTTTAACTTCATATAAAAGACCACGGATTCGATCACCCGGGCGGAAGTTTTCACGTGGCAACATGTCATCACGGTAAATTACCGCTTCTGCGTTGTTACCTAAATCAAGTACGATTGCATCGCGAGTTGCTTTTTTAACAACACCCGTTACCAGCTCGCCTTCTTGATCTTTGTATGCTTCAACAACTAAAGCGCGCTCAGCTTCACGTACTTTTTGTACGATAACTTGCTTAGCCATTTGTGTTGTAATACGGTCAAATTTGATTGAGTCAATTTGCTCTTCAACATAATCACCCATTTGCAAATCAGGTTCTTCAACCTGTGCTGCTTCTAGAGTGATTTCGCTGTATGGGTTCTCTAAAGAACCATCTTCTAATACAGCGGCAATTTGCCAGCGACGGAACGTATCGTAATCACCGGTTTTACGGTCAATTGCTACACGTACTTCAATTTCGCCATCGTGTTTTTTCTTTGTCGCTGTCGCTAGAGCGAACTCTAGAGCTTCAAAAATCTTTTCTTTTGGAACCGCTTTCTCATTGGAAACGGCTTCAGCAACCAATAATATCTCTTTTGCCATGGGTAATGCCTCGCTTGCCCTATTCCTTCGCACTCGAATTTAAAACTTCGCGATTAAATTCGCACGTTCGATGTTACTAAGCATGATCAGATGCTCTGCACCATCGCTAGATAGTGTGATCATATCGCTGCTAACTGCTACTAAGTCGCCTTTAAAATTACGACGACCATCCTGTGGAAGTTTAGTACGCACGCGTACTTCCTCTCCTTGCGCCTGCTCGTAGTGATCTTGTTTGAATAATAGACGATCAACACCAGGAGACGATACTTCCAAATCATATTCATTTGTAATTGGGTCTTCGACGTCTAAAATCGCACTAATTTGGCGACTGGCATCCGCACAGTTATCAACTGAGATCCCATCCTCATGAGCAATATATACTCTCAAGGTAGAATGGCGACCCGCTTGTACAAATTCAAGACCATGCAACTCAAAGCCTAACATTTCTACCGCAGGCGTTAACATGGTTACTAAATCTTGTTCAAGTTTTGTCACGAAAATCCTCCATACAAACAAAAAAAGGGCTTATAGCCCTAAAATACTGAGTTTAAATTTTAATTTGATAGCAATTGCCACAAATCGTAAGGTGCAGATACAACAACGCCCCGAACCAAGCGGGGCGTCACACCAATAAAGCATAAAACTGTGTGGCCGAGGGCCAAGCTTGGTTGCGAGTCAGTAAACTGACCTAATTAAACTACATAGCCTAAAACGCAAAACGCGCATTACTTAGAATGCGCGATATAAATTAGTAAGGTAATACCTACTAGTAGAATTGGTTGCGGGAGCCGGATTTGAACCGACGACCTTCGGGTTATGAGCCCGACGAGCTACCAGACTGCTCCATCCCGCGCCAATAGATATCAAACCTTAAATTTAATATCGCTGTTAGCTGTTATACAACACGCTAAACAATGGCCGCTATTATAAGGATGTACAGGATAATTAGCAACTATAATACGCAATTAGTTTATAAAATTTGCAATTCGTCAAGATGCTAATTTAATGTATATGTAAGTAACATAAGTAATCAGCCAACTTTATAAAATGCCCATACTTGAGTCATAAAATGTAGTAGCTTATTATTTCAGGATAAAAATCAGATAAACTGAAGTTTAATAACTCTTAAAATACGTTTTAAAGGCTCACTAATTACCAGAAAGTAAATAGATATAACAAAAAGCCATACTTTCACACTAAAAAACGTGCAGAATTTGAACTGCCCGCTATAATCAACATTATTCCTACTTGATAATAATAGTTATTACTCACTGCAACGAGATAAAAATGAATCAACAACAATCAGCATTATTAAATAACTTAACAATTATTAAGCCTAACTTTCATGCGTTTACGGCTAAATTTCATAGTAAATTAGCCCAATCTAGTATTGAGATGAATTACCCGACGGCCTTACAGTTTAACGAAAAGAGCTTTACCCTCTTTTGCGTGTTAGAACGAATTGTTAAACATTTAGATAAACCAGCATCGGTAGCTCCTTTTTTAGCTCACCATTTAATGTATCTAAAAAAAAGCGGCGCTTCACACAGTGACATTGCCCTTTTATCTAACGCTTTTTACGAAACCCTTGAAGAGCACCTTGGTAAGCATTTTAATACTGAGAGTCAGCTCGCTTGGAAAAAAGCGCTTAGGTACTTTGAAAGCTTTGCAAGCAATGTTCTTTTCAACGTTACCAATGTGGTTTCGTTACAACAAAGAATGCAGCAAAAGCAAAGTAATAAAATTTAGATATTCAATTGGGGGGGAGACTTAATTTACTTAATCTCCCCTTAATTATGCTCATTTTAACACCATGGTCAAAAACGCCTCGATATGCGGTTAAACTTTTTTGCCCTATTGCTAACAGCACAATGTATTGCGTTATTTACCGCCTCTATTCGTTTTACTAATCTATTATTAAACTCAAGAAACAACTAATCCCCAGCATTAAAAACAGCAAACTATTGTCGTTATGCACTTAATTACTCCTATTTGCTTGTTGTAAAATATTAAAACGATCGTTTAATTAACTATGCCCGTATAAAAAAATTTGGCTTTACTATGACCCATCATAAAACACTTAGATTAATACTAGGCGATCAGCTAAACCCATCTCATTCATGGTATAAACAAAAAGACGACGACACGCTTTATCTCATCGCAGAATTAAAACAAGAAACCGACTACGTTAAGCATCACATTCAAAAACTGTGTGCTTTTTTTAATGCTATGGAAAACTTTGCGACTGCATTAAAAACGGCAGGTTTTAATGTTTTGCATTTAACACTTGACGATACCGCTGACGACAAAGATTTAATTGAATTACTCAAGCGAATTGCCGGTAAATACCAATGCGAAACTATTGAATATCAATACCCTGATGAGTTTAGGCTTAAGTCTCAATTAGCTAAGTTTAAAAGTGATGGCTCATTTGATGTAATTGCCACAGATACTGAACATTTTTTATTACCGTTCACCGATATAAAAACACGCTTTACAAAAAACAAGCATGTGACAATGGAGCACTTCTATCGTGCTATGCGTAAGCAGTTTAATATATTAGTTGATGATACTAAGCCAACCGGTGGCAAATGGAATTTTGACAGTAATAATCGCAATAAATTTTCCAAAGCTGACTTAGCGTGTATACCAAAACCTAAGCTATTCAATAATGATGTCAAGAGCATCATTTCTCGCTTAAATAAGCACAAGATCGTTTACCTTGGCGAAATAGCCGATCAGAGACTAGAGTGGCCAACAACGCGTAAACAAGCTATTGAATCTCTAGAATACTTTTGCGAGCATTTACTTAGTTGCTTTGGTCACTTTCAAGATGCGATGACAGATCAAAGTAAAAATAATACCAGCTTGTACCATAGCCGATTATCGTTTGCCCTAAACGCAAAAATACTCCACCCGTTATATGTAATCAAACGTGTAATAAGAGAATACGAACAAAGACCCAGTGAAATATCCCTCTCGCAAGTAGAGGGCTTTACTAGGCAAATATTAGGTTGGAGAGAATATGTACGTGCCATTTATTGGATTAACATGCCCGACTACGCTGTTAAAAATCAACTACAAGCCAAAAACACATTACCATCTTATTTTTGGAACAGCTCTACAAAAATGAATTGCCTAAGCCACTCATTAAAACAAAGCCTTGAAACCGCTTATGCCCACCATATTCAACGCCTAATGGTTATTGGAAACTTTTGCATGCTTACAGGAATAAACCCTGATGACGTAGATAATTGGTACCTAGGTGTTTATATCGATGCCATAGAGTGGGTAGAGATGCCCAATACCCGAGGAATGAGCCAGTTTGCCGATGATGGAATAATTGCGACTAAACCTTATGCTGCAAGCGGTAACTACATTAATAAGATGAGCGATTACTGCAAAAGCTGTCAGTACGAAGTTAAACAAAAAGTAGGTGATAAAGCTTGCCCGCTAAATAGCCTGTACTGGCATTTCATGAATAAACACAGAGACAGACTAGAAAAGAACCCACGTATTGGTATGGTATATAAAAACTGGGATAAACAAGAAAAAACACTCCAAGAACAAACGCTGCAACAAGCAACCTACTACCTTAATAATTTAGAAGCGCTGTAAACAAAAAAGCCGCCTCGAATGAGGCGGCTAAGTAATCAGGGAAATATGTACTTTAGAAGATTATTTACCTTCTATTAGATTGCTATTACCAATTTCAATTTTGCGTGGTTTTAGCGCTTCAGGGATTTCACGTTCTAAGTCAATACTTAGTAAGCCATTGGCTAAATCTGCGCCGAGTACTTTTACGTGATCTCCTAACTGGAATTTACGTTCAAAGTTACGCTCAGCAATACCTTGATGAATAAATTTACGCTCTGCGTTTTCATCTTTATTTGCTTTAGTACCTGTAACTTTTAATGTGTTATTTTCTGACTCAATGGTTAATTCGTTATCGCTAAAACCGGCAACGGCCATAGTGATTCTGTATTTGTCTTTATCGAGTGCTTCTATGTTGTAAGGAGGAAAACTTGGCTGCTTATCTGTATTAGCTGCCGCATCCATAAGTGATGCTAAATGTTCGAAGCCGATAAATGAACGATAAAGTGGTGATAAATCTACTGTACGCATAATAATATCCTCATATTTAAGCGATATTTTGCATGTGCTTTTCTATTGAACAAGCTCAAGCAAAGTTTAATTAATAATATAAATTTCAATTATTTAAGTTTAATTTAGGACCCATCAGGCGTCCTACTAAACTATATATGGACGGTAAAATTGTTTTCAAGAGATTAATTTTAAAAAATTAAAAATAAATAAAAAAGGCACTAAAAAGTGCCTTTTGAAACCATGAAAATGAATGTTATTTAATAAATGTGCCTCGGATTGGATAGTCGTTTTCTCTAGAAAACTTAATTCCACCTAGCAGTTGCTCTAAATCAGGACGAACAAATGGGCTGTTTGATATATCGACCATTTGAAGCTGATTTTTTTCATTAAGTACAAAAATGCCTGGCTCAGCAAATGGATGATCAGTTTCTGCATCACTGCGAGGCTCGCTGATATGTAGCCCTAAATCGGTCATTTGTTCGATTGTTAAACCATAGTAAATTGGGAAGTTAATATCTATTTTTTCAAGATGTTTATCAAGCTGCTCATGGCTATCACCACTTACCGCAACCACTTCAATACCAGCATCTTTAAAGTCTTTATGAACTTTAGCAAGCTCGTTAAGTTGCGCAGTACATTTAGGGCAGTGCTGGCCTCGATAAACAACAATCATTTTCCAAGGAGAGTCACTTACTCTATCAACTAAATCTACCTTGTTCTCATCAACATCACTCACTACTAGTGATGGCATAATATCCGCAGGTTTTAAACTCGTGTTGCTCATTGCGATCTCCTTTTACTGTTTCAGATTAAAAGTTAATTTGCTCTTACCCATAGAGCTTAGGGTAACTTTTATTAATTCAATCTGAAAAGTGTAATTAAAAATCGATTATAACTTTAAGACCATCCCTTTATTTTTCTATAAATGGTAGATGCACTAACCCCTAGATAAGCAGCAGCAAGAGGAATATTGTCTTCACAGCTTTTAATCGCATTTTCAATCGCCCTTTTTTCAACTTGCCACAAAGGTTCTATATCATGAACAGACATAGGCGATAATTGAACACTCTGCTCGTTTGTATTGTGAACTGACTTAGCGGATATCGAGTGCTTCACAGCGCCTAATCCAAATGAGCTTGGTAGCATGTCTTTTTCAATTACATCGCCATCATTAATAACAACGGTGTTTTCAATTACATTTTGTAGTTCGCGAATATTTCCTGGCCAATCGTAATTACAAAAAAGCGCCTTAACTTCATCAGAAAAACCAGTGAAATGCTTTGCATTACTATCGCTTTTTTGTTTCAAAATATACTCAGCAAGCAGTAATATATCGCCTCCGCGTTCTCTTAAAGGGGGGAGCTTTACGGGGATAACATTTAAACGGTAATATAAATCTTCTCTAAAACGCCCTTCTGCAACCTCTATGATTGGGTTTCTGTTTGTTGCACAGACTAAACGAACATCGCTGTGTAATACTTCACTACTACCCACCTTACTAAAAATGCCTGTTTGTAAAAAGCGTAATAACTTTGCTTGTAAGTTAAGTTCCATTTCACATAATTCATCTAAAAATAAGGTACCGCCGTTGGCCACTTCAACAGCCCCTTTTCGATCGCTTAATGCCCCACTAAACGCACCTTTAACATGACCAAAAAATTCTGATTCAAATAGCTCAGCAGGAATAGCTGCACAGTTTATGGCAATAAATGGTCCTGTATTTCTCGGGCTTGTATCATGAAGGGTTTGTGCGCAAACTTCTTTACCGGTTCCACTTTCACCTGTGATAAACACACACGCTTTGCTTCTAGCTGCACTATCAAGTAATCTAAAAACGGTTTTCATTGCCAGAGATTCACCAACAAAATCTTGATTTTTATCCCTGTTTTTAACCAATGGTTGAACTTTAACTTGCTCTTTTGGCGTCAAGGCACTTTCTACTGAACTAATGAGTCGTTGACTTGTGAAAGGTTTTTCTAAAAAATCAAAACCGCCTAAACGCATTGCTTCCACTGCAATATCAATAGAGCTGTTTGAGGTGATCATGACTACATTAGCAGGATTTTTCTGCTTATTTACAAATTGTAATACCTCAAGCCCACTTATATCTGGCAAGCATACGTCTTGTACTATGACCGCTGGCATTTTTTCTTTAATACCGACTAAAGCAGAGTACCCATCTGTAAAGTGTTTGCATTGGAAACCAGCCTGCTCAAGCTGACTTGCATATAAAGCACCACTGGCAATGCTATCTTCAACAATATAAACAAGACCTTTATCAATTATATCTGACACAGCTTTCTCCTAGATAGCTATACTATTACTCATTATTTGATACGCATCTCGGGTTTTATCCAAGTTGTGTTTAATAACAAGCGCTGCGTGCAAGTTTTCTTGTGTAGTTGACGGTGGCGAATCGTGTAATTGTGTTGCTAACGCGGCTAAAGCAGATGCACCGTATAAAGCTGCTGAATTTTTTAAGACATGCATTACTTCTTTAATTTTTATAGTATCTTCACTACTAATTGCCGTATCTAATTGGTTAGCCATAGTAACTAATTCATCAATAAATAATTTAATTAAACGAGCTAACACGGTTGTCCCAACATCCTTTTCGAGTTGAGTTAATACATTTAGCTCGGTAATACTTTTATCGACAAACTGCTCTGATATGGGCATAGATAACCTTTGTGTAAGTTAAAACTTCTTACACTAATCAAATGTAAGAGTTGTAGTTTAAGAGTAATTTGTTTTTTGCATTTTGCAAATCAAAATGAATATAAACATTTACAAAGTCCAAGTACCAATACTTTTAGTTAACGTTTGCGGCTTATCTAGCAAGTACCCCTGAGCTATATCGCAACCAAGTTGTTCTAATATTTGTAATTGCTCATTCTCTTCAATACCCTCTGCTACCGTTTGTAAACCCAATCGTTGAGCCATCGCAATAATTGCGCTACATAACGTAAAGTCTTCATTATTAGTTGCAATACCACTTACAAAACTGCGATCAATTTTTAAACCATCAATATCAAATTGACGAAGTAAACCTAAAGAGGCATACCCAGTGCCAAAATCATCAATCCACACCTTTACGCCTTCTTTATGGAAGTTTTCAAACGCCTTAGCTATTTTATCAGGACTATGAATGAGCGCTGTTTCCGTTAATTCGACTTTAATAGCCTGTGGTGGTATTTGGTGCTTTTCTAGCAAAGACATTACTTTTGAAAACACATCACCATCTAAGATTTGTAACGGTGAAATATTTAATGAAACAGCAATATCTGTCATACCAAACTGCCGCATATGCTTTAAATCAGACAAGCATTGCTCAAAAATCCAGTCACCTAATTCTAAAATCATTCCCGATTGCTCTACATGAGGGATAAACTCATCAGGGCCAACAATGCCAAAGCGCGGTGATTGGCACCTTACTAGCGACTCAAAGCCGACCAGCTTTCCAGATCCCAATGATACAAGCGGTTGATAAACCATTTTAAAATAATTATTTTGCATTGAATCAGACATGATCCTCTCTAACTCATGCCATCTTGCTAGATTGACTGGTTTTTCCGATTCTAGGTATTTAAACGCACTCATGATTTTGCCCCGGTTTCACTCTTAGTGACTTATTATATTAAAGAGCAATTTACAGGCCATTTTAAATACAAAAAAACAGAAATAAAAACCAATATATTCAGGTAGTTAAATTAGAAGATTAAATGGATTTACTTCTCCCATTTCATTCGCATTTTGCAATTCAGTTTGCAATGCAGCTAAATTGGCAAGTGAGCGCTTAATCGAGCTTATAAAACACAGATAAGCCAGTTAATAGATACTGACCAAAGCTAATATTAGCAATTGTATATGAGAAAAGAGAAAGTTTTGATAAAACCCTGTTTAGGTTAAGCACCATCTAAATTTAAGAGAATATAAATAATTTTATGGGGAGGGATTAAAAAGTTAAATTGGTGGTAGGAACATAAAAAAACGCAGGCAACTATAAATAGTTACCTGCGCAAAAGTCTCTAGTTTGGAAGAGTGTCGTTATTTTCGTTTTTAGAAGAAGTTACATGTTGTGCATAGTTGGTATTTTGCGAGTCAAACGTATTACTCATCAACTGAGCGTTTTCAACATCAGCTTGTGTAAAAGTAATTGGCTGAATATCTGCCAGCGGTTCAATCGAATCGCTACCTCGTAAAACTGTTATACCTATTACTAAAGTGGCAACAAGCAAAATTGACAAAACCATAATTTCAGGTGTTAGTACCCAATTGTTACCTTTAGGCTGTTGTTTGGCTTTTGTGTTTGTTTGCATATTGCACCCCTTAAAAATTTAACTAAATTCGTCTTGATTTGATATTTAATATATTGCGAAAGTCGTGCCAACCAGATAACAACTTTACAAAAAAGTAAAAACCTTACAAAATCATGTCGTTAAAATAAATTAAAGGTATGATTGAGTATTTAAATAAAGTTCATAACATTTTATTTTTATTTTGAATTGCAATTTGCGAATCAAATTAAAAAAACACACACTAAAAACACTCATTAATTACTAAAAAATAAATTTAACTTACCCCTAAAATACTAGGTTAATTTCTCCGTTTATCAAGTTTTATGCAACACAAACCCACTTTTTATATTGTCTGTTGATCTTTGCGGATTAAAATTCGTTCAAACTACAGGCGGTTTAATCCCGGCGCGAGGTTTATAACCCAGCGGGTTCTGTAACAGCTCCTGCGTTACCCTACTAACTTACATCGATGTAAGACCGAGCGAAGCTTCTGCGTCCTGCTCACGCCCCTTACCTACATCCATGTTGGCAACAAAGAGTAAATAGCCCCTAGGAAGATCCCTTTGGGCAGCGCCTGTTTGGCATTAATGCTACGTTATCGCCCATTTATGGAAAATAACCACACTGCATAGGCTCAACTTTGCCTAAATACCAAACACACTGCTACAAATTTAACCCTAAACGTTTAACAAACCCTAGCCTTCATTGCTCAACTCAGCTTTTCCCAAACTTGCGCTAAACGAGAGAGCTTTAAATGTTTAGATTCAATAACCTGCTCTGGGGCATATTTATCAAGTAATAAATAAAGTGTCTTACTTACAATTGGCTTAGCTAAATAGTCATTCATCCCCGCGTCTATAAATCGCTCTTTATCACCATGAATCGCATTTGCAGTGAGTGCTATTATGGGGGTGGCTATACCTAACTTTCTGATTGCTTTAGTTGCAGAAATCCCATCGAGTATTGGCATTTGGATATCCATAAAAATAATATCAATTTCATCGTTTTGCGCCTTTATTATTGCCTCTTGACCATCACTAACAATATATACACGGCAACCTTTTTGTTCTAAAAACTGCCGAATTACAATTTGATTATTCGTATTATCTTCAGCAACCAATACATTGGTTCCGCTTAACTGAGTTAACCCTAAGGGGCTTTCTAAAGTTTCTTTTTGCTCACGATTGGTAAATATAATATCCAAATGAAACAACTGCTCTTCTAATAAACTAATTGCCCGTAGTACATGGGATACTTTATAAGGGCCATTTAACCTGAGCTCTCTGTCGTTAATATTTTGCGGTAATAAGCTTTTACCTAGCAAATCTAGGATGAGTAAACACGGTGAATTAAGGGAGTTGTATGTATTTATACGCTCGCGTGTTTGGGCTAACATTTGAGGATCAGTTAGTACAATTGCATCAGGAAAACTATCGTACTTGGGTATATCTGGGCATACTTCGTAGTGTTCAAAAGTGATAGAAAACCGAGTGAGCGTATGCTCCAAGGCTGTTTTTAGAATTTCGTGATTTCCTACTATCCATACTTTTGGCTTTTTACTTCGTGCTGCAAACCCTTCTCTTAAAATTGAGTCAGTTGTGTCTATTTGCAGCGGGTAATTAACTACAAACTCGCTTCCTTTATTAAACTCAGAACTAACCGAAATATCTCCACCTACTACATCACAAATTTGCCTACATATCGCAAGCCCTAAGCCACTCCCACCATGCTTTCGAGTAATTGAATTATCGGATTGAATAAAAGGCATAAACATACTGTCAATTTTATTTTTTGCAATTCCCATACCCGTGTCTTTTACAGATATATAAAGGTTTAAATTATTACCTTCAATATGAGTGCACTTAACAGTAACCGTTATTACACCATGTTGAGTGAACTTAATCGCATTGGCTAATAAATTTATGACTATTTGTCTTATACGGGCATGATCACCAATTACTTGAGCTGGTACATCAGGATAAAAATCAAAAATAACCTCAAGCCCTTTTTGTAAAGCGCTTTGGGAAATTATATCTATTGCCTCTTCAATACACGTATCAATACTAAATGGCTGATTATTTAGTGTTATGGCTTGTGCTTCAAAACGTGAGTACGTTAATACATCGTCCAATACACTTAATAGCGCGTCAGAACTTGTTTTAATCATTTGTGTATAGCGCATTTGTTCAGAAGTTAAACCGGTATGATGCAAAATATCTGCAGATCCAATCACAGCATTTAATGGCGTGCGAATTTCATGGCTAATATTTGCCATGAATCGGCTTTTTGACTCCGCTAGGGTTTCTGCCTGATGTTTAGCTTCAAGTAATATTTGCTCGCTTTCAATACGCTCTTGTATATCCACAAGTGTCGCAGCAATTGATGATAAATCACTTTCGTAGCCACCAACAATTGGAGTAAGTGTAATTTCGACCCAGTTATTTATACCTTGTGCATTAATTAAACGTATATCAAAGCGACGTATATCACGCTTACCTTGTTTATAATCAAGTAAAGTGCTACTAATTTTTTCTACATCTTCTTTTGCTATAAACTTAATTATAGGTAAGCCAAGGCTCTCATCTACCCTGCTGTGTAGCACTCGCTGCCATGCTTGATTTATAAATAATAGATTGCCAAATGTATCAAGGCGTAAAACAATATCAGGGATATTATCAACGACAGAGTGATAATTATATTCTATCTCTGCCATTGCTTGTTCGGCTTTAACTCGCTGCGTAATATTAGTTTCTATAGCGATAAAGTGCTTTACTTGGCCTTCATCATCTCGCACTGGGTTTGCATCAATAGCAACCCAATAAATATTACCGTTTTTATCGTAATTTGTAGTTTCAACTTGAAAAGGAAGTCCATTTTTTACGGCATGAGACATGACCTTACGGCTTTTTTCACATGTTTTTGGCCCTTGCAGTAAATGACCAGGACTGGTGCCTATAACCTCATCACAGGTGTAACCTGTAAGTACTTCAAAACTATTGTTAACCCACTCAATTACGCCAAATTTATCTGTAATTATTACTAAGTTATTTGTATGACTCGCAACAAGCGATAAGCGCTTTACATATTTTTGCTGTTGCGTTAGTAAAAATTGAGAATCTTTATGGCGTTGAATGTCATAGAGTGAACCTATAAAACCGCTTTTTTCATCATAAACTAGCCTCAACTCAAACCAGTTTAAGAGTCCATGACTATTTTTTATTTGTATTTCTACACTAGGAGTCTGCTTTCCTTCAAGCAAACAACAACTGTATGCAACAAAATGCACAATATCATCGCAATTCATTAACTTAGTGATATTAGAACCAATTAATGAATCGCTTGAGTAACCTAGTTTCTTCTCCCATGCTTCGTTAATATAGGTAAGATTTAAATGTTTATCACACTCAAAAATACATTCATCTAAAATAGCTAATAGCTTTGCTTGACGTCGATTACTATTGGAGAGCTTTTCGACCAATGCATATTGGATTTGCACTTGTAGTTCATCGTTGTTATCCATGCTCTCTCCAATGCTTAATAAAAGTTTTACTATCACAAACTCGCGCATAAAGAGGAAAAACCTCTTCACAGTAAAAAGTTTGTTCAAAAGGAGTGCGACTCGATGTGCAGTCACTTAAAATAGTGACGTTAAAACCAAGTTCAACAGCCGTACGCGCAGTTGAGTCAATACAAATAGAAGTCACCGTACCGGCTAAAATTACATTAGTGACACCATGTTCTTTGAGCTTTTGCGCTAGAGCAGTATGTGTAAAAGCATTTAAACCTCTTTTCCCAGGCACCACTTCTATAACATTGCTAAAAAAATCTAGCTGCTCAATGGTTTGAGCGCCGTACGAACCTGCTTTAAATGCGCCCACATCAGCAATAGCTTTTAATATGCCAATCGGATTTTTAAGCTCACTGTAGTTTTGTGTAAAATGAATGGGTGTATTAACAACTAACGCAAATTGCTCTGCACAGGCGGTCAATAAAGAGAGTGTATTTTCTACCACGCCAGTAATTCTTGACGACTCTTCAACCACGCCATACAAAATACCTTTCGGTGAAAAGTAATCATTTTGAAAACCAATCAAAATAAGCGCTGTTTTAGAAAAGTCATGCATCATTGCCACCTTATTAACCAATTTAAGACGCTAATTGCCAAGGTTTAATAAACTTTTCGAGCACTGCTTTGGTCACTGGTTTTTGTAAATAGTGCGTAATACCTTTTTCAAATAACTCAGCTATCTGCTCATCCCCTGTTAGTCCCGTTAAAATAACTTTGGGTGTATCATTATTAGGGGTATTTTGACGCACCAATTGCTGTGCTACGTCACTGCCAAACATTCCTGGCATGCGCTCATCTAAGAGCAGTAAATCAAATGGTTCATTTTGAGCAAGCGTTAAAGCACTAGCGCCATTTTCTGCACACGTTACTAAGCAGCCCAGCATTTCGAGCATCACTTTTGTTGCAATTTGGCTTGGTAAGCTATCATCCGCCACTAATACAGATAAACGTGTTTGCGTATGAAATGTTGTTAAAATAGCAATGAGGTCAGTATCAAAAAATGGCCAACCTAATATTTTTTTAGATAGTTTATTCTCTTGGCTCAGCTCACTAATGTCGCTAATAGTGCATAACTTTATGTGTCTATTTATGCTGTCACCATTTAGTTTATCAGTTAGCGCGTCACCACTAAGGTGACGTAAATCCTCAATCTGTACCGTTTCCTTAAAAATGCTATTGAATAATTTAAAATTTAAGCCAAAGCGCTCATGGGTATTATCCGATGTTATTAAACAACTTTTAAATAACGCCTCACAATCAGTTAGAACGTCTATATTTTGGCTAATATCAAGTGCCAAACTAACAGACTCTTTTGTTGCTAAAAGCCCATGAAAATCCAGCGTTCTTACTTGCTCAGAATCATCAATCTGGTAATGAAGACTAACCCCTTGTATATTTGCTTCTAGGTTAAGTAAAAAGCTCTGCTTAACAGATGCTAGCGCTGGAATCAGAAATTCCTCGCATTGCGCAATCATTTGCTCAAAAGGAATTTGCAAACAAACGTAGTTACATTGCAACTTATTAATTAAAGTAACTGAAAAATTTCGATTTTGGGTTTCACAATATTTACCGATTACCCCTTGGATAATTTCTAACACGTGACTATTAATATTCATAAAGTATTCTCGTTAACCCAATGTATACCTCTTAATCATCAAGTTATGTGCCACAAATTAATTCTTGTAAACACACTTGCATTCATATACTTAAGTATTAGACAGACAGCGCTTTAGTTTCTCATTCGCATTTTGCAAATCATATTGCTGTGCAATATATGATTTATGGTTTTTATTAGAATGGTGTAATCGATTTTTTTTGCTTTAAATAATTTTTCAATCATTTAAACTGATTTTAATCAAATTGAGGAGAAAGCTATGTTAACTGTAATTTTTGGCCGTGAAGGTTGTCCATATTGTGTTCGTGCAAAAGATGTTGCGGAGCAACTATCAAATGAACGTGATGACTTTAAATTTCGTTACATCGATATAATTAAAGAAGGCATTAGTAAGGCCGATCTTGAAAAGTCAGCTGGTAAACCTTGCCCTACCGTTCCACAAATTTTTGTGGATCAAAATCACATCGGTGGATTTACAGAATTTGAAGCTTACGCAAAAGAAAACCTAGGCTTGTACAAATAAGCGTTGTATTAAATATGTTAACCAGTTTAATAAACCCCAAATTAAACTGGTTAAATTTCGACCAACATCAAACACATAGAAATTAGTTTCAATTTATACAAGCATTTGCCTCGCGAATCCTATATAATGCGCGCCTCTTTAAATTCGTTGAGGCGTATTAATGTCAGAACCAGTCACGTTTGAATCTCTAAATCTTTCTCCTGCAATTTTGAAGGCAGTTGAAGAGTTGGGTTACAAGACACCATCTGAAATCCAAGCTCAATGTATACCGTTATTGCTAGAAAGAAAGGACGTACTGGGACTAGCTCAAACGGGTACAGGTAAAACCGCAGCATTTGCACTGCCATTACTAAATAATATTGACCCGTCTGTGAAACAGCCACAGATCCTTGTACTCACACCAACACGTGAGCTTGCGATCCAAGTTGCTGAGGCATTCGAACAATATGCTAAACATGTTCGTGGTATTGAAGTATTGGCACTCTATGGTGGCCAAAGCTACAGTATCCAATTAAGCGCACTTCGTCGTGGCGCTCAGGTTATTGTTGCAACTCCAGGTCGTTTAATCGATCACATTAACCGTGGCACTATCAAGTTTGATGCTCTACAAGCACTTGTACTTGATGAAGCCGATGAAATGTTACGTATGGGCTTTATCGATGATGTAGAAAGCATCATGGAAAAAACACCGCGCGAAAAGCAAACATGTCTTTTCTCTGCGACTATGCCTAAGCAAATTCAAAACATCAGCAGCAAGTATATGAACAATCCTGAACAGGTTCATATTTCTGCGCGTAACTCTACAGTATCATCTGTTGAGCAAGTGTTTTGGAATGCAAGCGTACATAAAAATAAAGCAATTGTTCGCTTCTTAGAAGCTGAGCAATATGAAGGTGCTATTGTTTTCGTACGTACGCGTAACGATACAGTACAACTTGCTGAGTTATTAGAGCGCGAAGGTTTCTCTGCTGCTCCACTTAACGGTGACATGAACCAGCAAGCACGTGAGCGCACTGTAGATCGCTTAAAAAGTGGCATGCTAAACATTGTTATTGCAACAGATGTAGCGGCACGTGGTCTAGATGTTGACCGTTTAAGCTTAGTTATCAACTACGATATCCCACAAGATTCTGAAGCCTACGTTCACCGTATCGGCCGTACAGGTCGTGCTGGTCGTACTGGTAAAGCAATCTTATTCGTAAAACATAACGAACGTTATTTACTTAAAAATATCATTCGTCATACGAAGTCTGAAATTGCTCAAGTTGAATTACCTACAGCAAAAATTGTTGAAGAAAAACGTATCGAAGCGTTACAAGCAAAATTAACTATTGCGCTTGAAAACAAAGACATCACGTTCTTCAATGAAGTAGCTACTAACATGGCTGAAAAACTTGATCTTCCTCTTGAAAGCTTAGCGGGTGCGTTACTGTGTTTAGCACAGCAACAGTCGCCAATTAAAGTTGAAGAAGTTAAGATTCAACCTCGTGAACGTAACGAGCGTAACGACCGCAATTCACGCAACGATCGTGGTGACCGTGGACGTCGTAACGAACGTGGCGGCGAACGTGGTGGTGAACGCGCTGAGCGTAAACCTCGCGAACGTAACAGCCGTGATGCAGGTCCTATGGATACTTACCGTATCGAAGTAGGTCGTGAACATGGTGTTCAGGTTAAAAATATTGTTGGCGCTATCGCTAACGAAGCTGACATCTCAAGCAAGTTTATTGGTGACATTCGTCTACACGACAATCACAGCACGGTTCAATTACCGCAAAACATGCCTAAAGATGTACTTGATCACTTCCAAAAAGTGTTTATTTGTAAACGCCCTATGGGCTTAACAATTACAACTGATCAAGGCCCTGCTGAACCACGTGGCGAACGCTCTGAGCGTCCAGCTGGTGATAAGAAACGCAGCTTTAATAAAGATGACGGCGCACGCGGTGATAAGCGCAGCGGTCCTCGTAAAGAACGTCGCCCTGTAAGCTTCACAGCTAAATAAGCAACGACTCTTTAATAAAAAAACCTTGCCACGAAAGTGACAAGGTTTTTTTGTTTTTAAGCTGCTGCTACAGTGAAAACAAAGTAAACTTTCGCGTCAATTCAATAGCGGCTTGAGATAGTTTTTTTATCCTGAGTTCGGGTTGCTTAATGCCTATAAATACATTTCTCTGATTTTTAAAATAACAAAAATTCTGTAAACTAGACAAAGGCTATAGTTCACGGACGAATTAAAAATTGAAAAAGATTTACGACAACTTGCTCCTTGTAGCAATAATACTCCCCATTTTATTATGCATCACTCTTCCTATTTTAATGGACTTTACAGATCCACCATTCATCTCAAATGAACTATACGACGTTGTTTTCTTTATAACCCTCCCTATTATCTGTTGTGCGCTATTTATCTATCTAAATATACTTATATTTAATGAATATAAACGCTGCAGTAAATATAGAGAATCACTTAAATACAATTTCTCAGATACTAAAATAAAATTAGCATCCATTTTCATGTACCCATTATCCCCTTTATTAATCTATGGAATACTCTATATTTTTATCTCTGATCCTATTAAATTATGGGCTTACTACACGCAAGGCGACTATTGGTATAAAGAATACATCCTGACCGATGTACAAGAGTGTGGCACTGAGTATGAAGATAGCTGTACTCGTTTATACTTCAAAGAGCCTAAAACGAATAAGATTCATGATTTTAGGTGGTATGACGATAAGTCTACAATAATGAACAATAAAAATGATCATGTGTATATTGTTGGAGAGGCCAGCTTATTTGGCTATATAGTGAGAGATTTAGAAAGGTAACTTAGACTTACTTTTACATTACAGAACTTTTATTTAAAAACCTCACTCAAGTGAGTGAGGTTCATAAAGGTTTAGGCTAAGGCAATGCTGGATAAATGTAGCTGGCATCAAGTCCTAGTGGAATACCAAGTGCCCAGTAACCTAATAAAAAGATACTCCAGCCAATCATAAAGGCGATTGAGTACGGCAGCATAATAGCAATTAAAGTGCCTATCCCGGTGCCTTTTACATACTTTTGACAGTACACCACCACTAATGGGAAGTATGGCATTAACGGTGTAATAATATTAGAGCTTGAGTCACCTACACGATAAGCGGCTTGAGTTAGGTCAGGCGAAATGCCAAGTTGCATTAACATCGGTACAAAAATAGGGCCAAGTAACGCCCATTTTGCTGAACTTGAACCTACAAACAAGTTAACAAAGCCAGTTAAAAAGATAATGCCTACAACCGTTACTGCACTTGGCAATTCCATTGCCTTTAATAACTGCGCACCTTCGATTGCGAGTAGTGCACCTAAATTTGATTTACTAAATGCAGCAATAAATAGCGAACAGAAAAATGCCATGACGATATAATATGCCATACCGCTCATTGCTTTACTCATGGCATCAATCGTATCTTTTGAAGTTTTAAAAGTGCCTACCGTAAAACCATATACAGTGCCTGGGATCCAAAAAAGTAAAAATATTAGTGGTACAATTGATTGCATTAAAGGAGAGCTAAAATTAGTAAGGGATCCGTCACTACTGCGCATTGCAGAATCGTCTGGAGCAGAAACAAATGCTAATAACGCAAGTCCTGCAATCATCACGGTACTGGCTATATAAAAGGCACGTTTTTCATCACTACGTGCATCTTCAAATACAGGTAAATCCTCTTTAGCACCATCAACCGCTGTTTTTTGTAAACGTGGTTCGATAATTTTATCGGTAATGTACCAGCCTAATGCCACAATAAATAAGCTAGATGCTGAAGCAAATGCCCAGTTATTTAACGGGTTAATTGCTATTGCAGGATTAATTATTTGCGCCGCACTTTGGGTAAAGCTTTGTAGTAATGGATCAATCCCTGATGGAATAAAGTTAGCCCCAAAACCACCACTGACTCCTGCAAATGCAGCTGCAATACCCGCAAGTGGATGGCGTCCTGCAGCATAAAATATAACACCAGCAAGTGGAATAACTAATACATAACCTGCGTCAGTAGCGGTATGGCTCACAATGGCCACTAAAATGATTGAAGGCGTTAATAGCTTTTTAGGAGTCACTTTAAGCATTAACTTAAGGCCGGTATTAATAAAGCCCGAATGCTCTGCAACACCGACACCTAACATAGCTACTAAAACAACACCTAAGGGAGCGAAGCCAGTAAAGGTTTTTACCATAGAGGATAAAAAGGTAGCGAGCGAATCACTTGCCAGCATATTATTAATAATAATCGCTTCACCGGTACGTGGGTCTATTGCATCAAAACTCACGCTTGAAAACCACCACGACAAAAACCAAATTAATAACATTGCAAATAGAAATATTACGGCTGGATCTGGAAGCTTATTTCCTACTCGCTCAACAAAGTTTAAAAAACGCGCTACAACCCCTGAAGGTAAAGCATCTTGATTATTATTCATTCTTATTGTTCCTAAAATTTATTTTAGTAACAATATCGCATAAAAACAAAACAGTAAATTAACATGAAAATCTACTTTAAAAGTTTTGGGCACAAAAAAACACGATAGTGATAAACACATCGTGTTTTTTGTAACACTTAGGGTTAAGCGAGGGCTTTAACTTCATCCCATAAGCGTGCAACTAATGCCTTGTCTTCTTCGTTAAGCTCGCCGTTGCGATATGCTTTAACTAAGCTTTGCTCTACAGTTTCGTTTAGCTCATCTATACTGATTGTCAGCTTTTCTACTTCGGCATAACCAACTGCAAGATCAAAATGACCTCGTAAATAGCCGCCTGCAAATAACTCATCGTCAGTTGCTTTTATTACTAAATCATCGAAGTACTGCTGGGCTGCATCGATATAGTTCACTAAACTCATTTATTAATCTCCTGGTTTTGCAAAGCACCCGTATTTTCAATGTTGTGGTGCCCTACTGCATACATAATATGGTCGTTAAATCCGGTGGTTACTTTAATATAACCGGTTAATTCATCATCTAATTCGCCATCGCCTGTATCACAAATAAGGGGGCGACCATTAAGCGCTTGTAGTTTTGTTTTTGTTGCTACTACAATAATGTTTTCTTTGCCAATTGCGCGTATAAGCACAGGACTCAATTGCTGGTTACCACGCCCAAATATATGCCCTTGCCCGCCAATGAGCGTAATGACTAACTTAGTACTTTGATCATGTGTAAGCTCAAGTAATTGCTTAGCCGTTAAATCTTGGGCAACTAAGGTTTGATCTTTTATTAAATCAACACCAAGTAACGTATTCTCAAGCCCCATTTCTTCCATTATGGCTTCAACAGTTGAGCCGCTACCCATAATATAAAATGTGTCTTCATCCATTTGAGATACAACATGCGCTGCAATGTCGGCAAGTACGAGTTCGTCGGTTTCTTTACCGCCATTTTTAACCGCTTGCATATAGCGCACTTCGCTAGGTGTTTGCATTTCGCCGTAACGTTTGGCTTTTACTGTGCCTTGCCTGAAAGCATCTTCATCTATATCCATTACATCTGCATCGGCTAAGGTAACTAACTCACCCTTAACCAGCATTTCAACTACGCGCCCTGCAGCCTTTGGCGTAATAGCGTAAACACCAGAATGAATTTTACAACCTGCAGGAATACCAAGTACGGGAATGGTATCCTCTATTACATGGCAAATATTACGCGCTGTACCATCGCCTCCAGCAAATAAAATTAAATCAACACCAAAGTCTTTAAGTACTTTTGCCGCTTGTTCTGTATCATCTGGGGTTGTTATTGCTGCAGTGTTATATACAACCTCTACATTAAAGCCCAAGGCTTTTGCTGTTTGCTCACCCATGTCACCGTTAACGGTGTAAATGGTTAAGCGCTCTTTATAAGGCAATAGCACCTCAAGCGCTGCTTTTGTGCGGCTATTTGCTTTGGGTTCTGCACCTAATTCGATTGCTTTAGCGGCTGTGTGTGCGCCATCACTACCTTTTAAAGCAACTGTTCCGCCTAAACCCGCTACTGGGTTTACAATTAAACCTAATTTAAACGCCATTACAAAGCTCCTTCGGATGTTGCCAATTAAATTGCTGCGCTGTTAATGGCCACTGTGTATTGTAAAAATCACATAGTGCTTTTAAAAGTGACTCTGTACGAGAGTTAAAGCCATTTTCGATTAACAATAATACACGTGCATGTACTCGCTGCTGAAAATCAAACCGACATGTTTGCTCGCCGTTTAAGTTATCCACCGACACATTAAAATTAAACCCTGCTGCGGTGCTTAATAACCACTCTATAGCTTGGGGCTTTACTTCTACCTTTTCAAACTCAGCTTGTTTTTGTTTGTCGCGCCCATCGGGGCAGTACCAATAACCGTAGTCTTCTTGTAAACGACGTGCATCGCCTGCTACTAGCCAATGTGCAATTTCATGCAGTGCACTCGCGTAAAAACCATGAGCGAATACAACTTGGTGATATGGCACCTGCTCTGTTGCTGGTAAATACACAGGCTCACAATCGCCTTTTATCAGTCGTGTATTGTGACTTTGATAAAAAGTGTGCTCAAAAATTGAAATTAGATCAGCTATTTGATGCATAAAAATTGATTAATTCGTCTCGGTTACAGCGCCATATTAGCGCACTAAAAACGAGACGAATTGTACGGGCTTTTACAACTAAAGTAAAAATAAGGCGGGATAGTAAAATATAAGCGGATTAATCTTTCACTTTATTGATATTTTTAATAATACCTAAACAGTAAAGCGTATTGGCAAGTTCTTTACGCTGTGTTTTTTCACTTGAGGTTTTATTGGCTAAGCTAGTTAACATATCGTACCGTTTACGTAGAGTTAGTATATATCTGGCATGCTTACGGCATTCAAAACAACGTGTACAGTGTGAATCAACCCAAAAATCAAGTACCTCAAACCAATATTGCTGCTCTTGAGCAAAAAAAATAAATGCCTTAGAGCAACTTTCGCACTTCTCTTCAATATCAACATAAAGTGCCCGAGGGTCAATGGCATAGTTTTGCTTTTTTATATCTGCCAATATTACCGTATCAGGGAAGTATTTAAGCCTCGAGTAACGCCAGTGCGCATTCTCTATCGTCTCTATTGTCACTGAGGTATTGGTAGTTATCGGTTTATTGCCATACCTTGGGTGATTTAGATACATGAGCTGCCTAGTTTAAACTTATGATTTTAAGGCATAGAACATGCCATATGAAAAACAATAATTATACAGGCGTTCCTGCTTCATCACACTCTACAATATCGGTTTCGGTTAATGCCTGAGTGATCCATACTTGTAATACTGGGCAACGCATAGCAAAGTCACAATATTGTTGCGCCTCTGGCGATAACGTAATTTGATATGTTTTTAAACGCAATACAATAGGTACGTACATAGCATCAGCAATACTAAAGTCACCAAAAAACCACTCATTTGGAAACACATCTTGTTGCTGTGCAAATATCTCGTCTATACGGGCTATGTCTTTTAATGCTTCGCTCGATAGGTCTACTTTACGGGTAGCTCTTATATTCATTGGCATTTCGCTGCGCAGCGCCATAAAGCCTGAATGCATTTCAGCGCTTAGCGCACGCGCTTTAGCTCTTTGGGTAATATATTTTGGCCATGCAGCGCCCGATAAGTAAGCATCGTTAATATATTCACAAATTGCTAATGAATCCCAAACCTGTAAATCACCATCGATTAACGCTGGAACTTTTTGCACAGCAAAGGTCTTTTTTAGTTCATTGTAAAAATCAGGGGTGTCGAGTACCAGCTGGGTTTCACTAAACTCAACATCAAACCTACTCATTAAATACCATGCGCGTAATGACCAGCTGGAGTAGTTTTTATTACCGATGAATAATTGCATATTGTAAATACCAAAGTGAATAGACGCTCCTACCTTACTAGGTGATTAAACAACCAACAACATTTTGTTTAAAGTCTCTTTGCTAACGGTTACTTAAAGCTATTAATTACTCACTTAACTGCTTGTTTAAATGTTTTTTTAATAGTTGTGTATTACGCGTGTTAGCTTTAAAAAACGCATCAAATATATCGCCAAAAAATGGCACTAAGCCGCCCACAAAATCTATGAGCATATTAATGATCATCTTAGTCTTTATACGTTTACTCACACCTAAGCGCTGCGCTTCTATAAGCACATAGCTTGATAAAATTAGCCCTGCAGCATCACCTATAACAGGGACTAAGCCAATCACAGCCTCCAAACCTATATTAAATTTAGTAAAAGGAATACCAATGCTGCTATCCGTTAACTTACTGAAACGTTCTAAGCGGGCTATTGCAGCTTGGGCTTTTATTTGTGAGTGTTCATTAATATTATCGTTCATGATTACTACCCTCCTTCTCGCAGTATATAGTGCTTATTTGAACAACTCCTGAAAGGCTCCTAACTAAATTACAGACATAAAAAAACGCGGTAATCCGCGTTTTTTTATAATTATAAATACTTACACAGAGCCATTAATTGGCCCATGTTCGTGGTTTACATGTGGATTTTGTCCGCGTTGACGCAGTAAGTGGTCCATTAAGGTAATGGCCATCATTGCCTCTGCAATCGGTATTGCACGAATACCTACACACGGGTCGTGACGACCTTTAGTGATCATCTCAACCGCTTCGTTGCTTGTATTAATGCTATTACCTGGAATAGTAATACTCGACGTTGGCTTAAGCGCAATAGAAGCAATAATATCTTGCCCTGTCGAAATACCCGCAAGTACGCCACCTGCATGATTTGATGTAAAACCTTCAGGGGTTAGTTCATCACGATGCTCAGAGCCTTTTTGCTCAACCACATCAAAGCCATCACCAATTTCAACGCCTTTAACTGCGTTAATACTCATTAATGAGTGCGCAAGTTCGGCGTCAAGGCGGTCAAATACTGGCTCTCCAAGACCAACAGGTACATTGCTTGCCACTACTTTTACTTTAGCGCCAACTGAGTCACCTTGCTTTTTAAGGTCACGCATATATTCGTCAAGCGCTTCGAGCTTACTTGCATCAGGGAAGAAAAATAAGTTATTTTCCACTTCATCCCAGTCAAACGTTTCGGCCTTAATAGGGCCAAGCTGACTTAAACATGCTTTAACTTCAATACCATGAAATTGCTTTAAGTATTTTTTAGCAATAGCACCTGCCGCTACGCGTATCGCGGTTTCGCGTGCAGATGAACGACCACCACCGCGATAATCACGCAAGCCGTACTTATGCCAATACGTGTAATCGCCATGACCTGGGCGAAATACATCTTTAATTTTGCCGTAATCTTGCGAGCGTTGATCGGTATTTTCAATCAATAAACCAATACTGGTACCTGTGGTTTTACCTTCAAAAACGCCTGCTAATATTTTTATTTGATCGCTTTCACGGCGCTGCGTTGTGTAACGGCTTTGGCCTGGTTTTCGGCGATCTAAATCAATTTGTAAGTCGGCCTCTGTGATTTCAAGACCCGCGGGAGTACCATCAACAACGCCGCCTAATGCAACGCCGTGGCTCTCACCAAAGGTGGACACTTTAAATAACTGCCCAATGCTATTACCTGCCATTAACTTTCCTCATTCCTAATGACTACCAATAGCCAAGCACTGGGCTTGGCTATTCATTTTTTACTTATTTTGCAAAATACTCATCTAGCTGCTTTTTGCTAATTACAAATACACCTAAGCCGCCTTGTTCAAATTCAATCCATTCAAACGGCGCGCCCGGATACAGTGCATCCATATGTACCATAGAGTTACCAACTTCTACAAATAACAAACCGTTATCAGTTAGATGTTCACTCGCTTCGCTCAATATAGTACGGGTTACATCTAAACCATCGTGGCCTGATGCAAGCCCAAGCTCTGGCTCATGATGAAATTCGCGTGGTAAGTCAGCCATATCTTCTGCATCAACATATGGTGGGTTTGCTACTATTAGGTCGTATTTTTGACCTGGTACACCGCTAAATACATCTGACTGAATCGGTAACACGCGATCACTCAACATGTAATCGTTAATGTTAATGTCTGTCACTTCAAGCGCTTCATACGATATATCTACCGCATCAACTTGTGCCTGCTCAAAAGCTTGCGCAAGTGCAATTGCGATACAACCCGAACCCGTACATAAATCTAATATACGGTTTACCGATTGTGGATCTTCAAGCCACGGCGTAAAACGGTTACTAATAAGCTCGGCAAATGGTGAGCGAGGTATAAGTACACGTTCATCCACATAAAACGGCATACCCGCAAACCATGCAATGTTTGTTAAGTAAGGGACTGGTGTGCAGTCGTTAATACGTTCTGCAATAAGACCCGCAAGTCGGTTTTTTTCTGTGCTTGTTAAACGCGCGTGCATTAATTCTTTTGGCGCATCAACAGGCAAGCTAAGCGCAGGCAGTAATAAGCTTACAGCTTCATCCCATGCGTTATCTGTACCGTGTCCAAAAAATATACTACTACTTGCAAATTGGCTTGTAGTCCAACGTAACCAGTCATGTAAAGTTGACAGTTCTGCAACGGCTTCTTCGAGTGTTGCTTCTTCTATTTGTAAATCGCTCATATATTTTTACCTGTATTAGCTTACTGACTGTTTTGAGTCTTTAAGACGATTGCATTGCCTATCTGCGCTGGGCAAATTACAATTGCCCCTCATTTAAGTATTGTACCGCCTTTTGCGCTGCGTTTTTACGTTTTTTTGTTTAGGTAATAGTTATGAAAAAAGACACTCCATCACATTCGTCCCTAAGCAATGACGACATAAGCTTATTTCGTCAAACGATCACAGGCGCCAAAGTATTTAAACAAGATACTCATCGTTTTGATACAAAGCCTAAGGTGTCACAAGCTAAGCAATTTGCCCAGCAAAAAAAGCAGGCTCAATCTGAATTTTTCTTCTCAGACGTTTATATTCCCGATATAGACACCCACGGTACGGTTAAATATGTAAAACCTGGCCAAGATACTTTCCTAGCTAAACAGCTTCGCCGTGGTGACTTTGCACCCGATTTGACGCTAGATTTACACGGCTTAAATAAAGAACTTGCTAAAGACGAACTCGCTGGGCTCATTCACGAATGTAAAAAGCAGCATTATTATTGTGCATGTGTAGTGCATGGTATTGGTGGCGGCGTACTAAAGCACAAAGTGCCTCAGTATTTAGTACAGCACCCTGACGTAATAGCGATGCACCAAGCCCCTCTCGAATATGGTGGAAGAGGCGCTGTACTTATTTTAATTAATTTACCGCAAAGTGATGAATTTAGACGCTAACTTTAGCCATTACTAGGATGTAACTACGTGCATATTTTTTCAATTATTTTTCCGCTCATTTTTATTGTTGCGCTTGGTTATAGCTGTTGCCGATTAAAATTTTTCGAAAAGCAGCATATCGCAGGCCTGAGTAAGTTTACTTTTTATATTAGTTTGCCTGCTTTTTTATTATTAAATATGTCGCAAATTAACTTACAGCAAAGCATTAGCCTTTTTGCATTTTTGAGCTTTTACATACCTGTTCTGAGTGTATTTGGGGTGGGTATTTTAATTGACCGCTTTTATTTAAGTAAAAAACATTTAAAAAATTACCAACAACACGGTGTCTTTGGACTTGCTTCTAGCTATTCAAATATGGTGTTAGTGGGTATTCCTATTGTTATTGCCTCGCTTGGCAAAGAGATGATAGCCATTGCATTTATGATCATTACTTTTCATAGCACATTGTTATTTGCACTTACTTTTTTAATAGGCGCTAAAGGTAGTAGCGATAAATTTTCGTGGTCGCACTTTGGAAAAAGTATGGTGTTAAACCCAATAGTACTAAGTATTGGGTGCGGGCTTATATTAAACATATTAGGAGTTACACTGTTTACCGACTTAGCAAATAGTTTGGAGCTATTAGCTAAACCAGCAATTGCCTGTGCGCTATTTGTACTTGGTGCAAATTTAGCTTTTTATAAAATAGCTGCAAATTGGCAACCGGCGTTAATAGCATCAATTTTAAAAATATTTTTATTGCCTGCGCTAGTTTTATTGGTAGGCACCTATGTATTTAAGCTAGGCACGCAAATACTTAATGTATTGGTACTTTTAAGTGCGTCCCCTGTTGGCGTAAATGCTTATCTTATTGCGACTCAAATAAAGCAGCATGAAGCCACGCTTGCTGGGGCTGTCGTACTTTCTACTATCTTAAGTGTTATTAGCTTTACGTTTTGGCTAGCTTTATTACTTTAGCTTACAAACCGCCGGCTACATCAACAAAGCTACCCGTTGTAAAAGAAGCGTGCTCTGAAGCTAAAAAGTAAATTGCTGCAGCAACCTCTTCGGGTGTACCGCCTCTGCCAAGGGGTAGTTTACTTTTAAGACGATCGACTCGATTTTCTTCACCGCCATCGCTATGCATATCAGTGTAAATAAGCCCAGGTCTAACCGAGTTAACTCGAATACCTTTACTTGCCACCTCTTTTGCAAAGCCAATAGTAAATGTGTCCATTGCACCTTTAGATGCTGCATAATCAATGTACTCATTAGGAGAGCCCGTTTTAGCGGCCCCCGATGAAACATTAACAATACTACCGCCATTTCTCATTCGCTTTATTGCCTCTCGGCTACATAAAAAAGCACTGGTAATATTTGTAGTCAAAACTTCGTTTATGCGCTCAGCACTCATTTCTAACAAAGGCATTTGTGGTTTTAAAATACCGGCGTTATTTATTAGTACATCAAGTTGGCTAAATTCTTTATCAATAAAATCAAACAAAGCCAAAACATCTGCCTCTTTCGATACATCTGCTTTTATAACTTGAGCTCTAACGCCAAAGCTTCTTACTTGATCGGCTACTAGCTTCGCACTAGCTAAATCAGCTTTATAATTAATGCAAACATCATAACCATGCTTTGCAAAATATAGTGCGGTAGCTGCGCCAATACCTCGGCTAGAGCCTGTGATAAGTACAACGGGGGAGCGATTCATTAAAGCTATTATTCTTTTAAAGCTGCAACTACTGAAATTTCAACAAGTAGTGCATCACGTGCCATTTTAGCTTCCACGCATGCCCGTGCAGGTGCATAACCCTCGGGTACCCATGCATCCCATACTGCATTCATATCTGCAAAGTATTCCATGCTCTTTACATAAATAGTCGCGCTAAGCATATGTTCTTTTGAACTCCCTGCTTCATCAAGCAGCGCCTCTACTTTATCAAGCATAGTTTGAGTTTGCTCTTTAATACCTTTTTGCGCGTCGGCGCATACCTGCCCACATAAATACACAGTGCCATTATGTTTTACTATGCGGCTCATGCGCGCACCTGTTTGTAAGCGTTCTATCGTCATATTACTTTTCTCAATTATTTATATTAAAGGTTTTCTGGGGCATTTATACTTATATAACTACTACGCTGGGTTTGCTCATCATAACTAATAACAGCAACAGCACCTGTATTAAAAATTGGCATATTACCAGGGCTTAATTGGTCCACTAAATAACTTACAATAGGCATGTGTGCCACTATAAGCCATGTGTTGCATTGGGGATGAGTAGCAATAAGCGTTTCAAGATAGTCAGCAGCAATTTGAGGTTTGCCTTCGGGGATAATATCGGATGTGGTTTCGCTAAATTTAAATACGTTATTTTTAGCCACACCTGCAGCTGTTTGCTGTGCACGAATGTAAGGACTAACTAACAGTGCATCAGGGCAATGTGCTTTACTGAGCCAAAGGCCCATTTTTTCAGCTTCATCGTGCCCTGCTTGGGTTAAATTTCTACCTGCATCATCAGCCTGCATGGGTGTTGCTTCGCCGTGGCGCATTATTAGGATTGTTTTCATAAAAAATCAACCGATTAAAGAATATAAAACAGTAGCCAGTTTGCCCATTTGTCAGCTATATTAACAACATAAATCTATTTATTTCTAAATAATTCTTTCATGAGATTCAGGTAAATCTTTAAGCTGTATTTCGCTTTCCTGAAGCCATCATCTGTTGTTAACAAGTAAACGTTTAGTTTCAGGAGCATCATTTGAATATCAGCCGCAATGATAACAGAGCATACCGCGCCTTTACACTGGACAATGGTCTAAAAGTACTATTAGTGCAAGATAAAGATTCTACAAAAGCGGCAGCATCAATGGCAGTTAACGCCGGGCATTTTGACGATCCTCTTGATAGGCAAGGCCTAGCACACTTTTTAGAGCACATGCTTTTTTTAGGCACTGACCAATACCCAGATTCAGGCAGTTTTAATAATTTTGTTTCGCAAGCCGGTGGTAACACTAATGCGTGGACTGGCACTGAGCATACTTGTTACTTTTTTGATATTAATAACCAAGAATTTGAACAGGCGCTTACCCAATTTAGCCGTTTTTTTATTGCGCCACTTTTAAATTCAGCCGAAACAGAAAAAGAACGCAACGCAATTGAAGCCGAGTTTAAACTAAAAATAAAAGACGATGGTCGCCGTATTTATCAAGCCCACAAAGAAACGGTAAATCCAGCTCATCCATTTGCTAAATTTTCTGTAGGAAACCTACAAACCTTAGCTGACAGAGAGCGCTGTATTAGTGATGAGCTTCGCGACTTTTTTAATAGCCAGTACCAAGCTCAGTGGATGACTTTAGTTATTTGCGCAAACGAAACATTAGACACACTACAAAGCTGGGCACAAACTTACTTTGGCGCAATTAAGGGTAATAAAAACCTCAAAAAGCCAGAGATCAGTGAGCCCCTCTATCGCAAACAAGACATAGGAAAAATACTCCATATTGAGCCGCATAAGCATATGCAAAAACTTATCATAAGTTTTGCTATGCCTAATATTGACGACTTTTATCGCCACAAAACAGTGAGTTTTATTGCCCATTTACTTGGCTATGAAGGCGCGGGTTCTCTTTATTCTATTTTAAAAGAGCAAGGCTGGATAAACGCGCTTTCTGCTGGCGGTGGTATTAATGGCAGCAACTTTAAAGACTTTAATATTAGCTTAGCGCTTACCGATGAAGGTATTGAATACTTCGAAGACATTATTGAAATGGTGTTTGAATACATTTGCTTAATTAACGATAACACCGAAAAATTGCCGCGTTTATATCAAGATAAAAAAAATCTATTACAAATAGCATTCGATAACCAAGAAAAGTCACGCTTGATTGATTGGGTCAGTAATTTAAGCATTAATATGCAGCATTACGATGAAGCAAACTACGTGCAAGGCGACTATTTAATGGAAGGCTTTAAAAAAGCGACCCACGAAATGGCCATGCAGTGGTTAACGCCACATAATATGCGCATCGTACTTATACATCCAGATGTAGAGCCTGAACATAAAACCGCATGGTACAACACACCATATAAAGTAGAACATATTTCACCTAGTTGGCTTGATGCACTTAGCGAGATAAATAAACCGCTGAGCGAAATGCTGCTGCCTACCGCTAATCCTTATTTAACAAAAGAAGTGGTGTTATTTGATGTCATAAAACCACAAACAAAACCCGAGTTATTAGTAAAAGAACCCGGTTTTGATTTTTGGTTTAAACAAGACAACACATTTCGTGTTGCTAAAGGCCATTTTTATTTGGCCATGGATTCTGATTTTGCCGTAAAAGATGTAAAGCATATGGCACTCACCCGCTTATTTACAGATTTATTTATGGATAGCGTGGGCGAGCAATTTTATCCTGCAGAACTTGCGGGGCTTAGCTATCACTTAACCTCGCATCAAGGTGGGTTAACTCTACATACCGCAGGGCTTTCATCTAGCCAGTTAGAGCTTGTTGATCAATTAATAGATGCTTTATTTAATGTAGAAATTTGTGCAAAACGCTTTGCTGAATATAAAAAACAACTTGTAAGGCATTGGCGCAATAGCAACCAAAACAAACCAGTCAGTGAGTTGTTTAGTATTTTAGGCGCAAAAATAATGCCTTGGAACCCTCAACCTGGGGAGCTTGCATCGGCATTGAAAAACACCTGTTTTCAGCAATTTAATGAGTTCAGAACAGACTTTTTTAAAGCACTACATGTTGAATCATTTTTACATGGTAACTGGCAGCAAAGTGATGCATTAGCCTTTCAAAAAAAGGTCGCCGAACACCTAAAAAACGCAGCCATAATTGAAGATTTAAGACGCCCTCTTTTTGAAATTAAAAAAGTAACTCGCTACGAGTTAGAACTTCCTTGTAGCGACCATGCCATGGTAGTTTACTATCAGGCGCAAACGGATTGCGTGGCCGAAAAAGTAAAAATGATGGCGTTAAATCATTTAATTAATCAAGATTACTTTAACGAGTTACGAACAACACAACAGCTAGGTTATTTAGTTGGCGCAGGTTATGCACCTTTTAATACTCGTGCTGGAATAGCATTTTATGTGCAGTCACCTAAGTTTGATGCAAAAACATTATTACATCGCCATAACAGCTTTATTAAAAAATACCTTGATAACATTGATGCACTTGATGAAAACGATTGGCAACAGCAAAAACATGGCCTTAGTACTCATATTGCAGAAAAAGATAAAAACTTGCGCCTGCGCTCACAACGGTTATGGCTTGCTATTGGTAACAGAGATCATGAATTTCATATGCAGCAGCGACTTTTAGATGCCCTAAACGCACTAACACTAAGAGAAGTAAAAGTTTATGCACTAAGCCTATTTGATGATAATAGACCAAGATATGAGCTTTTAAGCTCGGCGAAAGTCAGTAAATCTCAAAATATGCTCGTTTACTCTCAATCTCTTTGACTCTAGGTTTAGCTTGTTTTAAATTATCATTTGTAAATTAGAAGTAATCAAAAAATGATAAAAACAATAATAAAACTAAGCATGCTTGTAGTACTTGCTTACTCATTTGAGCTTTTTGCCTTTGAGTCATCACTTAATTACAACTCAGACAATATACTTATACTAGCAAGCGCCATTATAGCGCTTGCTTTGCCGTACCTGTTATTTGTAATCCATAAACTTAGACGTTCACGCCGCCAACTTCGACTTTCGGAAAAACGCCTTAAAAGTACTGTAGAAGGTAGCGGCGATACACTTTGGGACTGGAACATAAAAACAGGCGAAGTTATTCGTATTAACGATAAGTATTTAATGGACTCAACTACGTTAATGGGGTTTCCACCAAATAAAGGCCTTATCCATCCTCACGATATTAATAACGTTGAGCACTTGCTAAAAGTGCACTTTGCAGAGCAGTCTGCTTTTTTTGAAGCCACCTACCGAATCAAAGATACTTTTGGTCGTTGGCACTGGGTGCTCGATCGCGGAAAAATAATTGAAAAAGACGCCAACTTATCCCCCCTTAGAATGACAGGTACCGTTCGCGATATATCACAGTTAAAATCAACTGAAGAGCGCTTAAACCTTTTTGCAAAATGTGTTGAGTCGCTTACTGACGCCTTAGCAATTTACGATAAAAACTTTAAACTGGTTGATATAAACCCTAGCTTTTTAACCTTGTTTGGTGGCGTACGCGAACAATACTTAGGAAAAGATTTTAGCCTATCTGGGTATGAGCCAAGCTACACAAACAGAATTATTGAAATAGTAAAAGAGCGCGAACATATTCAACAAGAAGTGAAGCTTCGTAATAGTGAGCGTATTTTATTACCGATAGAAATATCCATAGATGAAATTAAAAACGATCAAAATCAAATAACTAATTATGTCGTTGTATATTCAGATTTAACAGAGCGTAAAAAAGCAGAATCGCAATTACATAACTTATCGAATCGAGATCGGACAACCAGTCTGCCTAACCGAAATTTATTTTTTACTGATTTGCATAAACTAGTAAAACTCAATTCGCATCACGCCTTGCTTGTATTCGATTTAGATAACTTTAAAAAAATAAATGACTCGTTAGGACATCAGCTAGGTGACAGCTTATTAGCTAAACTAGCAATGCGCTTAAATAAACTAACCCGCGAAAATGATGTGTTTTATCGTTTAGGCGGCGATGAGTTTGCTCTGGTAATGTCTGACACTAACGACATACATGTAATTACACGCATGGCTAAACAGTTTTTAGCAGCCATTGCTACACCATTTAAAATAGCAGGCCACGAACTAGCAATCACCTCAAGTGTAGGTATTGTATTATTCCCAGAAGACGGTAATACACCTGAACTGCTTTTAAAAAATGCAGATACCGCGATGTATCATGCTAAAAAGAAAGGTAACAGCTACTTATTTTTTAACGACACGATGAACCGTCAAGCCGTTAAACGACTGCAAATTGAAAACCTCATGCGCTTTGGTTTAAAAGAAGACCATTTTGAAGTGTACTACCAACCAAAAATGAATATTCGCACAGGCAAGCTAACCGGAATGGAAGCATTAGTGCGCTTTATTACACCCAAAAAAGGCATTATTAGTCCGGGAGTTTTTATACCTATAGCCGAGGAAACGGGCCAAATAATTGAAATTGGTGAGGTGGTATTAAACAAAGCCTGCAGAGACGTAAAAGAATGGCTAGATAACGGTTTATTTAGCGGCCGAGTAGCTGTCAACTTATCAGCAAAGCAATTTAGCCTCCCCGATTTAACCTCTCGTATTGACGTTATTTTGCAAAAAAATGAATTACCTTCTTACTTTTTAGAGCTTGAAATAACAGAAGGTACTGTAATGGATGACCCTAAAGATGCCATTGCAATTATGCGTTCGTTAAGTGCCCGAGGTATTCATTTAGCAATGGATGATTTTGGTACTGGTTATTCATCATTAGCGTATTTAAAGCAATTTCCGCTTAATACACTTAAAGTAGATAAAGCATTTATAGATGACATGACCAACGAACGTGGCCGTAATATGGTCGACTCAATAGTCACTATTGCGCATAACCTTGATTTACATGTAGTTGCTGAAGGTGTAGAACAAGCCCATCAAATTGATATACTCAAAAAGCTTAATTGCGAAACAGTACAAGGTTATTACTATTCTAAGCCACTATCAAAAAGTGAATTTACTGAATTTTTAAAGCAGCAACAAACTAAAGCGGCCCCAAGCTTAATTAGAAAAAATAAAAATGTGGCATCGATAAATTAAGGGCGCCATATACACGCATTTATTCCTACATTTCTAACTAAAGCACGACGATAATGTAGATTAAACAAGCACCAGGCTACAGGTCCAAGTAAACCGCCTAAAATCAGCCATCGTTTAATTGGCATGCCTTTTTTAATGGTTTCTAAATACATTAAAGCTATAAATGCACTGCTTAGTAAAACTATAAACAAAGCTACCCCTTAAAGTTGCTCAAAAATACGGCGCTTATTCTAACGCTAACGTGATTAAATTTAAAGCAACAAATCCCCGCGCGCAAAAAAGCCGAAGCTGTTAAATACAGATTCGGCTTTTAAAATTATAATTTACAAGTTACTTTTCAGCACGACCCATAAATTTGTGTTCAACAGTATTAATACGGATACGGTCACCTGTTGAAATATGCTCTGGCACAGAAATATTTAAGCCAGTAGACATACGTGCAGGTTTTGAACGAGCACTTGCAGATGCACCTTTGATAGATGGGTCTGTTTCTTCAACAACAAGTTCAACACTTGACGGTAAATCAAGTCCTACTGGCGCGCCATCAATAACAATGACGTGTACGCCTTGCGTTTCTTCATTAACAAATAAAATTTCTTCGCTAATAGCATCTTTGTTTAAGTTGTAAGGCGTGTAATCTTCATTATCCATGAACACATACTCGTCGCCATCAATGTACGATAGCATTACTTCACGGCGTGTTAAATCAGCCAGCGTTAGCATGTCACTGTCTTTGAATGTTTCGTCAACTTTACCACCGGTTACCACATCGTATAAACGCATACGGTATAAACTACCACCAGCACGACCTTGCGGCACAGAGCGCACAATATCTTTTACAACTAAAACGCGGCCATTGAAGTCAATAGCAGTACCTTTTTTAACATCACTCGCCTTTGGCATGTGTGAATTCCTATTATTTTTTTGATTGGCAGAAACATACCACGAACTGGATTTTGTTCAACTAAAATTACGTTGGTTTTACGCTACATGTTGTATTAGCTTGTAAAATTTTAATTTATACTAAAATACATATAATCAAATGTGAAAAAAACTGCTATGGTAGCTTTACCGAGTATGACTTCAAGGAATGGATCATGGACCAGAAAAAAGTACATGAGTATTTAGTTAAAAAACCACTTGTTCAGGTTACAAAACCATTTGCGCAAGAGGTTGATGTATATAAAGTGAATCATAAAATGTTTGCGACTCTTGCTATTGGCAATGACGGTCAAACTAATGATGATGGTGAGGTTATTTGGTGGCTTAACTTAAAATGCGATCCTGATGAAGCAATATCATTGCGTGATACTTTCCCGGCAGTGATCCCTGGTTACCATATGAATAAACGCTTATGGAACACAGTAATTTTAGACGGCACAATTGCACAAAGTGAAATTGAGAGAATGATTGATAACTCATTTAATTTAGTCGTAGAAAATATGCCAGAAAAAGACCGCAAAGCTATCGCACTTCACTTGTAGCACTTTTTGGGCTAGGCTACTAGCCCATTAAAACCTTAAACCTTAAGCGTATAAATTAAATCGTCATATAACTTTTCGCCTATTGTATGCACTTTAAAAAGTGTATCGGTATGGGTTAAGCCACACTTACTAAGCACCTTTTCAGAACCAATATTGCCACGCGTTACGACAGCTTTAAACTGCCTAATACCACATTCTTTCCAAGCCCAATCAATCACTGCTCTTAATGACTCTGTCGCGTAGCCTTCATTAAAATACTCTGGCAATAATAAATAACCGAGCTCTGCGGTTTCTCCGTCATAGGCAAAGCCTGTAACACCCACTGGTTGTTTTGTTTTATTATTAATAATGAGTAAGCACAGTGGATGGCGTGATTTAGTATTCCACTTAGGTAAGCGTACCTCAAAGCGGTTTCTTATCAGTGACTCCATTGGCATATCAAAACAATACTTAAGGACTTGAGGATCGCGATGAAGCGCTAGAAAAAGAGGCCAATCAGACTCTTCTATTTGGTACATGCTCAATCTTTGTGTAAATAATGTCATTAAGCTCCTCATTTAAATATTAAAAATCATAAAAAAACCGCATCTAAATGCGGTTTTTATAAACAGTAGAAACTTTATTCTTTCGTTTCAATCTCTTTAGTAACTTCAGGCTCAGTGACACTTTGCTCTTGTGGCTCAGTACTTTGTACTTCAGGAGCTACAACCTCAACAGTTGCTGCATTATAAAAAGTAGTACCAGAGCTTGCCATTGTTACCAGTGACTCACATGGAGCAAAATTAGCATCGCTGTTAGCCAATGTAGACATATCAGAGCTTATTTTACTTGCGCCTAATTTATCCATATAGCTAAACGGGCCACCTAAAAATGGTGGGAAACCAATACCAAATATTGCACCAATGTCGCCATCACGTGGGCTTGCAATAATGCCATCATCTAAACAGCGTACTGCTTCGTTAAGCATTTTTGATACACATCGCTTAGCAATTTCGCTTTTGTTTAAACGTGGAGCTGGGGTAACACCCAATAGTTCGTAAACTGACTCATCAACCTTTTTGCCTTTTTTGTCGTATTCATAAAAACCACGACCCGACTTACGGCCAAGGCGTTTTGAATCAATCATACGCATAAATGCATCAGGGCCTTTAAAACGCTCACCTAATTCTTTTTCAAGAATTGGAGCAATTTTAGAGCCAATATCAATCCCTACTTCATCAAGTAGAGCCAGCGGTCCTACCGGAAAGCCAAACTCAACTAGGGCTGCATCAATCTTTTCAATTGGCTCACCCGCAAGCATTAAGTTAGCAGCTTCATTTAAGTAAGGCGCTAAAATACGGTTTACGTAAAAACCGGCCATGTCTTTTACAACAATTGGCGTTTTACCTTGCTTACGTGCAAAGTTAACAACGCGAGCAATGGTCTCTTTAGATGTACCTTCGTGTGGAATAATTTCCACTAATGGCATTTTTTCTACTGGTGAAAAGTAATGTAAGCCAATTACATTTTCAGGACGTGCTGCCTGCGCTGCAATTTGCGAAATTGGTAATGATGACGTGTTACTAGCAAAAATTGTATTTTCTTGGCATTGCTGCTCTACGTCGGCAACCATACCTTGCTTAAGCGCAAGATCTTCAAACACCGCTTCTATTACTAAATCAATGTGTTTAAAGCCACTGTAGTCTGTTGTACCTGTAATACGGTTCATTGTTAACTGCATATCAGCTTTAGACATAATACGGCGCTTAAGGCGCTTGTCTAAAATTTTGTAGGTGTAGCTCATTGCATTACTAATGCCCTGCTCTGCTACATCTTTAATACGTACCGGTACTTTAGCTTTAACAGCACTTACGTGCGCAATACCTGCGCCCATTAGTCCACCACCTAAAACAGCAGTTTTGCTAATTGCGGGGGCGTCATCATTGCGCCACTCTTTTTTCATTTCAGTGGTTGCAAAGAAAATACCGCGAAGCGCTTTCGATTCGTCACTCATTACAAGTGTTGCAAAGCTTTCAGCTTCTGTTTTATACGCTTTTAGCTCATCAAGCTCTACACTAGCACGCACAGCTTTAATAATAGCGAGTGGTGCTGGGTAGTGCCCGCCCGTTTTTTTAAGTACGTTTTCTTTGGCTTTTTTAAATATAAAGTTACGACCAAACGGGTTTGACTCTAATAATTTACTAATATTGTCGAGCTTTGGCTCTTTTGCTTGTGGCTTTTTCTTAGTCGCAAATTCTTTTGCAACTTTTAGCAGCACACTGTGTGGTACACAGTCATCAAGCACGCCTGCTTTTTTAGCTTGCTTAGGGCGAATTTGTTTACCTGTTAGCATCCACTCAAGTGCTTTTTGAATACCAACAATTTTAGTTAAGCGCTGCGTACCGCCGCCACCTGGTAGTAAACCTAGTTGCACTTCTGGTAAGCCAATTTTTGTTAAATCGCTGTCGGTACCAACACGGTAGTCACACGCTAAAGCAAACTCTAAACCACCACCTAATGCAGCGCCATGAATCGCGCTTACTGTTGTGTATGGCAGTTTTGTCATATCAAAAAATGCTTGATGACATAGTTCGCTAATAGCTAAAGCATCATCACGCTTTTGAACGCTATCGAGCATTTTTACATCGGCGCCCGCGATAAAGTTATCGCTTTTTCCGCTTATAAATACCATGCCTTTTACATTTTGCGACTTAGCGTCTTCTAATAATGCTTTTAAGTCATCGGCAAAACTACTGCGCAGGGTATTCATTTTCTCCCCTGGCACATCAATCGTTACTACGGCAATTTTGTTTTCATCTACCGCTAAATTAAATACTGAATCAGTCATTACGCGCTCTCCAATACAAAGGCTGCACCTAAACCACCAGCAGCACACGCTGTTGTTAATGCCAAACCGCCACCACGACGTTTAAGCTCGTGTAAGCTTTGCGTAATTAAGCGTGCACCTGTTGCTGCAAATGGGTGACCATATGCTAAAGAGCCGCCGTTAACGTTAAACTTATCCATGTTAATTTCGCCAATTGCTTTGCTGCGACCTAAATGCTCTTGTGCAAATTTGTCTGAGGCAAACATTTTCATATTGGCAAGTGTTTGCGATGCAAACGCTTCGTGCATTTCAATTAAATCTAAATCAGCAAGCGTAATACCCGCTCTATCTAGTGCAATAGGCGTTGAATGAGCTGGGCCCATTAACATGTCTTTTTCTACGCCAATTGCCGAAAATGCAAAGCTACGTACGTAACCTAGTATTTCATAGCCAAGTGCTTTTGCTTTGCTTTCGCTCATCATAAGTACGGCCGCTGCACCATCAGTCAATGGTGTTGCATTTGCAGCGGTAACAGTACCGTGCTGACGGTCAAAAACAGGTTTAAGCTTGGCGTAGCCTTCAACCGTTGAGTTTTTACGAATGTTGTTGTCTTCTGAAATAAAGCTTTTATATGGCGGTAAATGCGCCGTCATTACTTCATCTTTTAACTTACCATCAGCCCATGCTTGCGTTGCAAGTGAGTGAGAACGATGCGCTAATGCATCTTGATCTTCACGGCTAATATTATGTGTTTTAGCCATTTGCTCAGCAGTTTGCCCCATTGAAAGGCCTGTTGAGTACTCTGCAACTGCAGGAGGCACTGGTAATAAATCTTTTAAGCGCAGTTTTGAAAATATTTTTAAACGTTGACCAAGCGTACGCGCTTTATTTAAATCAACTAAGCTGCCTGCTAGCTTTTTACTAACACCAATCGGTAGTACTGATGACGAATCTGCGCCGCCTGCAATACCTACACTTACAGATCCCGCCATAATAGACTCAGCTACATTAGCAATAGCCTGAAAGCTGGTAGCACATGCGCGCGATACAGAATATGCATCAACCGATACAGGCATACCTGTGCCCAATACAATTTCACGTGCAATATTTGGCGCTTCTGGCATTTGTACTACTTGACCAAATACAAGTTGATCAATTTCTGACTTATTGAAATTTAATCGTTCAAGCATTTCGTTAACCACCAATTTACCCATATCAAGTGCTGGTACATGGTGAAACGCTGTTGCTTGTTTTGCAAAAGGTGTACGTAAGCCGCTAACTATGGCAATACGGTCGCCCTTTGGTGTTTTTAGTATGTTTTGCTCAGACATTTATGCTCTCCCGCTGACAGGTCTGACCTGTTTGTTTTCCTCGATTCTAAACAACCCGTGCCCTAAAGCCAATAGATAAACACAAATTTATATAAACAGTGTTTAATTACGACTATCACAATAGGCTTTTTTAGACGCATTTACAAAGTTTTGTGGTACGCTAAAAATCGTTAAAAAATAACGAACTATTTTAAAAAATACAGTCTAACTCTTGAGTTACCCAATTATAAACCTTATAAATAGGTCAGTATTTATCACCTAACACTATTAGGTACAAACCCAGCTGACGAGGACAGTCCACTTATTATGGCAGCTAACGCATTTTCACAATTAAAAACGTACTTAGATACACAAATCATTGGCCAGCCAGAGCTTACACAAGCGCTACTTATTGCTATTTTAGCTGATGGTCACTTATTAGTAGAAGGCCCTCCTGGGCTTGCAAAAACACGTGCAGTTAATGCACTTGCTAAAGGCATTGAAGGCTCATTTCAGCGCGTACAGTTTACGCCAGATTTATTACCAGCTGATGTAACAGGTACCGATATTTACCGCCAACAAACTAGCGAGTTTGTATTTGAAAAAGGCCCTCTTTTTCACAACCTAATTTTAGCTGACGAAATTAACCGCGCACCAGCCAAAGTACAATCAGCACTATTAGAAGCCATGGCAGAGCGACAAGTTACCGTGGGTAAAAATACCTATCCGCTTAGCGAACTGTTCTTAGTTATGGCAACACAAAACCCGCTAGAGCAAGAAGGGACTTACCCGTTACCAGAAGCCCAGCTGGATCGCTTTTTACTGCACCTAAGTATTGGCTACCCTGGCACAGAGCATGAGCTTGATATACTGCGTTTAACACGCGGCGAAGCGCTTAACGAGCAACAACCAGTAATGCAAAAAATCAGTCAAAGCGACTTATTTGCAGCTCGTAAAGAAATATTAGGCCTTTATTTAGCAGAGCCGCTTGAGCAATATTTAGTACAACTTATTATTGCCACTCGTGAAGGCGCTAAATTAGATGCGCAACTAGGTAGCTGGATTGAGTTCGGTGCAAGTCCGCGTGCAACAATAGCACTTGATAAATGTGCTCGTGCTCATGCATGGCTTCAAGGCCGTGACTTTGTAGCACCTGATGACATTCAAGCTGTTGTGCATAACGTACTGCGTCATCGCATTATCTTAAGTTACGAAGCCCAAGCCGATGGCATTACTAAAGATCAAGTAATAAGCCGTATAGTTGAACTTGTAGCCGTACCATAAGTTATGCAAAAACAATTAGAAACCCAAGCATGGCTCAAACAGAGCCATAGCCACGGTGTTAATTTAGCACTCAAAGAGCTGATGTATTACAAAGCCAAAGCGCAATTGCTTGAACTTGCCCCTAAGGTAAAAATAAAAAATACCTTAACAGGGCAATACCTTGCACCGCACAAAGGCCGAGGAATGGAATTTGCCGAAGTGCGACATTATCAGCAAGGTGACGATATTCGCTCTATTGATTGGCGAGTTACTGCGCGTACCGGCGAGACTCACACAAAGCTCTTTCAAGAAGAAAAAGAGCGTCCTGTATTTGTATTTACTGATTTTTCTAACTCAATGCTGTTTGGCTCAAAGTTACTGTTAAAGTCGGTGCAAGCTGCGCATATAAGCGCTCTTGTTGCATGGTCGGCGTGTCAGCGCGGCGATAGAATTGGCGGTATTGTGTTTAATCAGCACTCGCATTTAGAGCTAAAACCCAGCGCCCGTGAAAAAGCCGTGCTTAAGCTTTGTCATAATTTATGCGATAACCACCAGCAAGCGCTTAACAATATTGATAAAACAGCCACTAACAACTTTAGCGATAACCTAAAGCGCCTTAACCATTTAGCAAAACCAGGCAGCTTAGTGTATTTAGTGTCTGATTTTAATGCTCTGGATGATGCGAGCTTTAAGCAACTTGAAATATTAAGCCGCCACTGCGAGCTGATTGGTTGCCACATAAGCGATCCGTTTGAGCATCAGTTACCTGCGTTTAAGCAAGCCGTTATCGTTAATGCAAATGGTCAAGACTTTGCCCTACCATTAATGGATAACAGCTTTAGAGAACGTTTTGCTAAAAATGCTGAGCAAGCATTTAGCGCGCGCTTTAATCGCCTAACTAAATCGGGTCTTAATTTAATATCATTCAATGCAGCAACACCGCTTGAGCTGCAATTAGTGAGAAAATAACCATGCAAACCAATCCACTCGATGGCCTGCACGATATAATAGCGCCAAGCCAAGTTAATTGGTGGCCACTCGCCCCTGCTTGGTGGGTTATTATTGCACTGCTGTTTTTAGCACTGTGCGCAGCTATTTATATATTTTATAAAAAACATAAATTTAAAAAGCCTAAACGCTACGCAATACAATTGAGTCAAAGTGAGCAAAACCCTCAGCAACTGCATATTATTTTAAAACGTTTAGTGATTGAATATTACGACAAGCGACTTGCTGCGCAATCTACCTCTAAATGGTGCACAACACTTAATACACTCACCGGTTTAAGCTTTACAGAACAAGAAATACTAAGCTTGTATAACCCCAGTCAAAAAGATACAACACTGTGCGAAAAATTTCGCCAAGGTATTAAGCAATTTAAAATAAAGGAGTCAGTAAATGTTTGAATTTAGCTGGCCATGGTTATTTTTATTACTACCCTTGCCTTTATTACTTTTACTATTAAAACCCGCAGCAAGTAATGCCAGTACGCGTTTACGTATACCCAGTTTTGCAAAGCACAATTTAACCAGCCAAAGCATCGAGCCACACGCACGACGTTTAAATCCCCTCGAGTGGGTAATTTGGTTATTACTTGTTACTGCTGCTGCCAATCCAACATGGTTAGATGAGCCAATTTCATTACCAAATGAAGGACGCGATATAATGTTAGCAGTTGACTTATCAGGCTCGATGACCGAACAAGACATGGCTTATAATGGCCAATATGTTGACCGCCTTACCATGGTAAAAGCTGTACTCAGTGATTTTATAGAGCAACGTCAAGGCGACAGGCTTGGGCTAATATTATTTGGCGACACCGCGTTTTTACAAACCCCGCTCACCCGCGACGTCAAAACAGTAAGTAAAATGCTCAGCGAAGCGCAAATTGGTTTAGTGGGGCGCGCAACAGCCATTGGTGATGCATTGGGTCTTTCGGTAAAACGCTTTGCCAATAAAGATGAAAGTAACCGAATTGTGGTGCTATTAACCGACGGACAAAACACCGCGGGCAATCTAAACCCAGAAGATGCCCTACTGCTAGCTCGCGAAGAAGGTATTAAAGTGTACACCATTGGTGTTGGCTCAGATAATCCGCGCGGCTTTAGTCTCTTTAATGTGGGAGGCTCTAGTGGCAGTAATTTAGATGAAAGATTACTTAAAAAGATTGCCGAGCAAACTGGCGGATTATACTTTAGAGCCAAAGATGTAGCTGGCCTTCAACAAATTTACGCAGAGCTTGATAAGCTTGAACCTATTAGCGCTGATGAACAAACATTTCGCCCACAAAGCTCATTATTTTACTACCCGTTACTTATCGCTATTTTACTTATTAGCTTAAAAGTAATGCTTAGTACACTGCGTGCATTAAAGGAGCCAAACTAATGGATTTTGAATTTATTCGCCCCGCTCTTTTATGGTTACTCATACCTGCTGTGGCATTATTTTTTGTTGCCTTAATTAAGCATAAAAAAACCACCAGTGAGCAGCTAATTGCACCGCATTTAGCACAATTTATAATGAGCGAAGCAAACACTAAAGCCAGCCAGCCACTTTGGCTAGTTGCTTTATTTTGCAGCCTTGGCATTTTATTTAGTGCTGGGCCTAGCTTTGAGAAAAAACAAGTTCCTGTATTTCAAAGTAAAAGTGCCCGTGTAATTGTTATGGATATGTCGTACTCAATGTACAGCACCGATATTCTGCCAAATCGTTTAATGCAATCACGCTTTAAAGCGCTTGATATGATTGAGCTATTTAAAGAAGGTGATACCGCGCTTGTAGCTTACGCAGGCACGGCCTATGTAATTTCACCACTAACAAACGATGCCACAACACTCAGTAATTTAATTCCAAGCTTGAGCCCTGAAATAATGCCAGACAAAGGCTCAAACGTTTTAGCGGGTCTTGATATGGCCAAAGAGCTATTAACGCAAGCGGGTTATATTGATGGCGACATTATTTTAGTGACCGACGGTATTGACCAACAAGAACAAAGCGACGTGAGTAGCTTTACCAGTAACACCCAATATAGATTAAATATATATGGTGTAGGTACCGCTCAAGGCGCACCAATTAAGTTACCTGAAGGCGGCTTTTTGAAAGACAGATACGGCCAAATTGTAGTACCTACAATTAATGCCTCTCAGCTTAAAAATTTAGCATCAAGCAGCGGTGGTAAATTTGCTAGTTACCAACCTAGCAATAACGACATAAATACGTTTGCCCCAAATGCACAGAGTGAATTATTGAAAGACGAAAAACAAAGCCATGCGCTTTGGCGAATAGATGCAGGTATTTACGGACTCTTGTTATTACTGCCATTTGGTTTGTATTTATTTAGACGCGCTGCCTTGTTAGGCGCATTTTTAGCTTTTGGTTTTTTACCGCAACAAAATGCGTATGCCGTAGAGCTCCCTACTCTTTTGCAAAATGCAGATCAACGTGCATTAGAGGCTTACAATAATAAAGAATACGATGCAGCAACACAGGCGCAATCGAGTGAGTTGAAAGGCGCGGCGCTTTACCAGCAAGGTAATTTTGATGCTGCACTTAATGAGTTTAGTAATGATAAGTCGGCTACCGGATTATACAACTACGGTAATGCCCTTGCCAAAGCTGGCAAACTTGAGGACGCAATTGAGGCGTACAAACAGGCCCAAAGCTTACAAGATGACTTTACACAAGCAGCCGATAACCAAGCCTTAGTTGAGCAATTACTAAATCAACAAGAGCAACAAAACCAGCAAGATCAGCAAAGCGACGGCGACGACTCTCAAGACCAAGATGATAGTCAGAAAAAAGATGAGCAGAACCAAGGGCAAAATTCTGATGGGTCAAAACAGGACCAGCAACAAAATGGTGATAAAAGCGATTCTGAAAAAGGCGAAAACGAAAGTCAAAGCTCAAGCGATGAAAAATCAGATAAAGAATCTGAACAATCAAAAGATCAACAAGGTGAGCCTGGCGAGCAATCAGATAAGCAAAATGAACCTGATATGCAAGCCCAGCCACAAAGCGAACAAGGGCAAAATAAAGACGCTGATCAGCCTAAAGAGGATGAGCAGCAACAAAGTAAGCCACAAGCAATAAGTGAGCAACCTGCCACTGATGAGCAAAAACAAAGTGCTCAGCAACAAGCGATGCAAGCCCAAGCAAGTGAGCTCACTAATGAAGAAAAAGAAAAAGCACAACAGCTTAATCAACTACTTAGAAAAGTCCCGGACGATCCGGCTATTTTATTACGGAATAAAATGCAATTAGAAGCCCAAAAAAGACAATATAAACGTCGCCCTACAGGAGTCGAAAAATCATGGTAATGCGATTATTTTGCTGTTTATTGCTATTAAGTGCGATGCCTTCGTGGGCTGCCACCAAATTAGAAGCCAGCATAGATAAAAACCCTGTATTAGCGGGTGAATTTTTTATGCTTAATATATCGGTAGACGATACAGTTAAAGGCGAGCAACCAGACACCTCATCGCTGTTAAAAGACTTTGTTGTAGGCCCGACGAGCTTAAGCTCTCGTACCAACATTATTAATGGCAGCATTAATAAACAAACTACGTGGTCAGTTAAACTAATGACCCGTACAGAGGGTGATTACACGATACCGGCATTTAGCGTTGCAGGGTTAACCTCACAACCTATTAAATTAAAAGTGGCAAAACGCTCAGTTGATGCAGATAAAAATAACGAAATATTTTTAAAAACGTCGCTCTCAAGTAATTCATTATTTGTCCAAGAAGCCGGTGTTTACACTGTTAAGCTCTACCTTGCCAAAGAACTGCTTGATGGCAGCTTAAGCACACCAAGTATGGAAGATGCTCAGCTAACCCAATTAGGTAAACAAACTGAGAGTTATGAGCTGGTTGATGGCAAACGCTACCTTGTTATTACTCGTGAGTATTTGATTCAGCCACAAAAAAGTGGTGCCTACACGATTGCAGGCCCTGCGTTTCAAGGGCGAGTACAGCAAAATTACCGCCAACTGGAGGTATCTGCTCTTGGCGAGGATCAGCAAGTAGAAATAAAACCAATCCCGAGTGACTATAAAGGCGCATGGTTACCAAGCGAATTGGTTAACCTTGATGAAGAATGGCAACCTAACGACAACACAGTAGAAGTAGGTACGCCTATAACACGTACTATTACGCTTACCGCGCTTGGAGTTACAAAAGAGCAATTACCTGAAATCTCTATGCCTACTATTGATGGCATACGCAGCTATCCTGATAAAAAAGAAAATAACAATGCAGTGCGAGACGGACGCGTTGTATCGCAACAAACGGCATCATATGCCTTACTGCCGCAAAAACCAGGTACTTATACTTTGCCTGAAATAAAGCTGCCTTGGTTTAATACCAAAATGAACCGTATTAGTGTAGCTACATTACCAAAGCGTACTATTACAGTAACGCCAAGTACTACCGCGCCTAATACAGCCATAGCAAACCCACAACCCAGCACAAATAATTCACCTACTCTTGAAAATATTTCGAATCAAGCAACTGGCACACAACCTATTGAAACTAAAAGTGATACTCCTCTTTGGTTAATAGTTGTTGCCGCTTTAGGGTATATTTTATGGATTGGTACTGTAATTTTTTACTTAATAAGCCGTTCTACTAAAAATACGACTGAAAAATTACAGCTAAACACCCGTGGTACTTCTCAGCCAAGCTTAAATGAGCTTAAAGCATTAGCTAAAACACACGATGTGAAAGCCTTTTACACCGCATTAAATAACTTTTCTGTAAAGGTGACCCATAAAAATGTTGGCGCGATTGATGAGCTCTGCATCCGTGTAAACAGCAGCGAGCTTAATGGTCTCATTAGCCAATTGCAGGCACAACTTTACAGTAATAAAGGCGCAAACACGGATCTTAATGCTATTATTAAAATTCTTGAGAACTATCAAACTCAGGCATCAAAGTCGCAACAAGCTGTATTAAAAGACCTTTATGATTAATAACTACGAACCTCAGGTCATTTTTTGCAATAACTAATAATTTTTAATTAAAAAAGTGCTTATGCTTGGAAAGAAAAAATCAAACAATCAGGTCTTAATCGATATGGCAGAGAAACAAAAGCGTTATGAAGCCTTGGTCCACGTTTACAATAAAGAGCTTTATCGCTTTGCTTATTGGTTATGCCGTGATCCGCACATAGCAGATGATTTAGTACAGGAAACGTTTTTACGCGCATGGCGTTCACTCGACTCTTTACTTGATCAAAAGGCAGCTAAACCTTGGCTGCTTACTATATTACGAAGAGAAAACGCACGCCGATTTGAACGTAAACAGTTTGATTACAGCGACGTAGAAAACGATACGCTTGTTGATGAAACCAGCCATTCATTAGACGATGAAATGGAACAAACGGTAATTCAACGCCAGATTGCACTGCTATCTGATGAATACCGAGAGCCATTATTACTGCAAGTTGTAATGGGCTGCTCTGGTGAAGAAATTGCAGGCATACTTAATTTAAATAAAAACACGGTAATGACTCGTTTATACCGTGCCAGAAATCAACTTAAAGAGGCTTTAAGCCGTGATGATGAACAACTTAAAGGGGCATCAAAATAATGGATGAACTTGAGTTTCGTCGCCGCACTATTGCGCAGCCAAACGACATTGACAAGGAGCTTATGGAGTTTGCTGACAATAACCCAGAGCGACAAAGTTTTATTAACGATATGAAAGATTTTGATAAATTCATTCAAGATTCTTTAGATATACCTGTGCCTGAAAATCTTGCAGACCGCATTCTTTTAAACACATCGTTAAAAGAAAAAGCACTCCAAGAAGAACAAGCAAAAGGCAAAAATGTGGTTGATGCTCGATCGCGTTTTAAGTTTGATCGTGTACATCTTGCGTTAGCAGCATCTTTTGTAGTGGCGATTAGTGCCTTCTTTTTTAGTACAGAGCAAAATATTGCACACGAAGCCGGTGAGCATGCGCTTGCCCATGTGTACTACGAAATTAATGCGCTTGATAAAAAAGAGCCCATTAGCCTACAAAGCGTCAACGACAAGCTTGCAGTATTAGGTGGTCATCTTGATGAACTTCCTGGCGCTGTAACTTATGCCATGTTTTGTGATTTTAAAGGCGAAAAAGGACTGCATTTAATATTTGAGTCTGACTTTGGTCCTATGACGGTATTTATAGTGCCTTCTGAAAATAAATCATTTGGTTTTGGGGATGACAACTTCCGCGATGAGCGCTTTGAAGGTCACATTAATCGTGGCTCACAAGCTGATACTATTTTAGTGGCAAGTCTTGGAGCACCTCTAGATACATATAACGAACGCGTTACTGGCGCAATTCGTTGGCTTTAAAATAGACAAATTTACCGCTTAGTTTCTACTGAGCGGTTTTTTTATTAAATACCCTCTAATAAACCCTTCCTTTATACCCAAAACCTCTGATTTTTAAAGTAATTAATTAAATTTCTAAAGAAAGTAAATTATAATCGCGGCTCGATTTTAATTAGGGTATTTCATGAAGAACATCATCGTTATTTTTTCATTATTGGCATTATTATGTACTGCCAGTTTTGATGCACACGCACGTAAAAAGTTTGGCAGTAGTAAACGCGGACAGACACCTGCAACACAACAAACAGCGCAAAAACAGCAAACAGATACAACAACACCTAACGCTGCACCTAAAGCAACATCAAATAAAAAAGGCATTATGGCAGGCGTTTTTGGAGGGCTTTTAGCGGGTGGCTTAATTGCAGCAATGTTAGGCGACGATTTTGAAGGTTTTCAGCTATTAGAAATTATTTTATTAGCTGGCGGACTCTTTATTTTATTTAAGCTAGTAACGGGCTTTTTACGTGCTAATCGTGCCCCACAACTTGCCAGTGCAAGTACAAGTGCTCAGCAAAATGCTTTTAAACAAGCACCTATCGAGCAACCAACAAGTACAGGCTTTGCAAGCAGCGCCCCACAAGGTGAAAGTGTGCCTTTTAATTTACCACCTAACTTTGACGTTAATGGCTTTTTGCAAGGTGCCCGTAGTCATTACCATACGCTACAAACTGCATGGAACAATGCCGATTACTCCACAATGGCTGAATACTTAAGCCCTGCACTTGTTGCCGAGTTTAAAGCTGAACGTGAAGCTATACAAAGCGTAGAAACAGAAGTGATGTTTATTGATGCCGAACTTGTGCGCGCAGATACAAACGCGCAATCGTGGCAAGTTAGTGTTCGCTTTAAAGGTAAGTACCGTGATTTAGGCGATAAAAAAGAAGAGCCTATTTTAGAAATTTGGCACTTAGAGCGTCTAATTTCAGACGACGCTCCATGGCTAATAGTGGGTGTTGAAGATTTAATTGATACTCAATAATTTTGTATTATTTAAAGCACCGCGCTTTTAGCGCGGTGTTTTTTTATTTAAAAAACAATTGATTTACCACGTCCTGATGCTTCAGAAGCGGCATCTAATTGGCCCTCTTTATTAATAATAACGTGTAAGTCACCAAAGTGATTCTCATCTATGGTGTAACCCATTTTTGTAAGCTCTGCTTTTACGCTATCGGTTAAACCTATGTGTGTTCTAATTATATTTTTAGGCCATAGTTGATGATGAAAACGAGGGCTATTTACAACCTGCTCAGCAGTCATATCAAACTCTACCGCATTTAAGATAGATTCGTACACAGAGCTAATAATTGTTGTGCCACCAGGCGAGCCTGTCACCATTTTAACGGTGTTGTCTTTAAGGAGTATTGTAGGCGTCATAGAGCTAAGCATACGCTTGTGCGGCTGTATTTCGTTAGCTTTACCGCCTATTGCACCAAACACATTCATAACGCCTGGTTTGGCACTAAAGTCGTCCATTTCATCATTTAAAATAAACCCTGCACCTTCAACAACTACACCGCTACCAAACCCTAAGTTTATTGTGGTGGTATTTGCGACAGCGTTACCCATTTTATCAACGATTGAAAAGTGTGTAGTTTGCTCACTTTCTTTAAGGCCCGGTTTAATATTTTCGGTAGTCGAGATAGCGGTTAACGAAATGCCATTACTGCGCTCTTTGAGGTAGTTAATATTAGTTAATGCGTTGACTGGTACATCAAAAAAATCAGGATCGCCTAAATACTCCGCCCTATCTGCAAATACACGTTTACCTATTTCAGAAAGTAAGTGTACATACTGAGTAGAGTTATGCGCTAAGCCCGCATCTGGTTTTTGTAACTCATACATTTTAAGCCACTGTAAAATAGCAATACCACCTGAACTCGGCGGTGGAGAAGTAAGTACTTCATAACCATTCCAACTCGCTTTAATAGGTGTACGTGATTTAGCGGTGTAACCTTTTAAATCATCTTGATTAATTATACCGCCATGTTGGTGCATAAATTTAGCAATAATATTTGCAGTTTCACCTTTATAAAACCCATCTTGGCCGTTATCACGGATACGCTTTAGCGTCGCCGCTAACTCGGGTTGCTTAAATACTTTATTAGCTTTTACATCAGCAAAGTATTTTTCGAAGTTTACATTTATTTTTTGCTCTTTTAGGCGGGCTATATAATTGCTCACACCTTTTGCTAACTTAGGCGGAACTACAAACCCTTGCTCAGCCAACGTTACCGCTGGTTGTACTAATTCTTCCCACTTTAAAGTGCCATGTTTTTGATGGGCAAGCCACATGCCCGCTACACTGCCAGGTACACCGCTTGCGTGAATACCATATATTGATTTGTTTGCAATAACATTACCTTGCTCATCTAAATACATATCACGATGAGCCGCTGTTGGCGCTGTTTCGCGATAATCTATAAAATCACCCTTGCCATCTTTTTGAATAAGCATAAATCCCCCGCCGCCAATATTGCCAGCTTCAGGAAGCGTTACTGCAAGTACAAATTGTGCCGTAATAGCCGCATCAACAGCATTACCGCCTTGCTCTAATATACTTTTAGCAGCATCGGCACTGAACGAGTCAGGCATTGCTACCGCACTTTGCGATAAAGGCTGCGCTAAAACACTAAAAGCAGCGAACTGTAAAACCAGCACACTTTTGACGATTAATTTACTTGGTGAAAAAAGCAATCCCATACAACATCCTTAATTTATTATTTTTTAGTTACGCATTCTTATTAATGCACGTCACTTAAGGACAGGTCAATCTTTATACTGTTGATATTTAATCATCTTTAAACATTTTTTGAATAAAGCACCGCAGGTAAGTCGCCTTGCTCGTCTGTATGTGTATAATTTTTTATAAATTGCAGGCCTAGCTTTTTCATTATATTTATAGAAGCCGTATTATCTTTTAGTGCCGTTGCACTTATCACCTTAACGTCATCTTGCTTTATAAGTTCATCACATAATGCTAAAGCCGCCTCGGTTGCATAACCATGCCCCCAACTTGCTTGCTTAAAGCGCCAGCCTATTTCAATATCACTGTAGTTTGGTGCATCAGTAAAAAAGCCCATAGGCCTTATTAATACCCAACCTATAAATGTATTGGTTTGCTTTATAGTGATGCTCCACAGCCCCCAGCCTTTTAGCTCATTTCGATATGCGAGCATACGAGGCACTCCCTCATTTTTTATTTGCTCTAAAGAGGTAGGTTCACCTCGTGTTAAATACTGCATTACAGCTGGGTCTTGGTCGAGTTCAAATAATTGAGGCCAATCATGCTCATTCATTAATTTAAAATTTAATCGTTTTGTTACGGGGGCGTTCATTTTCATTGTTGTATAGTCTGTCTCGAATTAATTATCAGTCTCTAAAGGAGATAGCACATGAATAAATTAGCAGGTTTAGCTTTATTAGGCACTTTAATTACATTAACTGGTTGTGAAGATGCCAACGAAGTAAAAGAAGATGCAAAAGATAAAAGCGCACAAATGCAAGAAAAGCTTGGTGATGCATGGAACGACGTTAAAGAGACAACTAACGATCTTAAAAATGACGAGTCTTTAAACGAGCTATTAGAGCAAAGTAAAGCAATGGGCTTAGACATGTACGACGACGGCAAAGAGATTGCGGTTGACGCATGGATTAAAAGCAAAGAAGCTGCTGGCGAGTTAACTGAAAAAACTAAGCAAAAAGCGCAAGAAATTGCAGACGAAATTGAGCAAGCACGTCAAGAACATAACGAAGGTTAATTAAACTTTCGATAATAAAAAAGGAAAGCCTCGGCTTTCCTTTTTTGTTTTGGGCTATTTAGCCCAGTTATGCGTTTGCATATAGGGCTTATAAGCTCAAATTAACCTTTGTACTTACTCATAACTAAAGTCGCGTTTGTGCCACCAAAGCCAAAGCTATTAGACATTACAGTATTTAACTCAACATCACGACGCTCAGTAATAATATCTAAACCTGTCGCTTGCTCATCTAGCTCATCAATATTAATTGAAGGTGCTACAAAGCTGTGCTCTAGCATTAATAATGAGAAGATAGCTTCGTGAACACCTGCAGCACCTAGGGCATGACCCGTCATTGCTTTAGTTGCGCTGATCATTGGTGATTTACCACCAAACACTTCTTGTATCGCACCTAACTCTTTAACATCGCCTACAGGCGTTGATGTGCCGTGAGTGTTTAGGTAATCAATACTATCTACATCTTGCATAGCTTGGCGCATACAACGTGCTGCACCTTCGCCAGAAGGAGCAACCATGTCGTAGCCATCTGATGTTGCACCGTAGCCAACAATTTCAGCGTAAATATGCGCGCCACGTGCAAGTGCATGTTCAAGTTCTTCAACTACAACAATACCGCCGCCGCCAGAAATAACAAAACCATCGCGATTTGCATCGTATGTACGAGACGCTTTTTCAGGTGTTTCATTGTATTTAGTAGAAAGTGCGCCCATAGCGTCAAATTCCATTGCCAATGTCCAGTGTAGCTCTTCACCACCACCAGCAAACACAACGTCTTGCTTGCCAAGCTGGATTTGCTCTACTGCATTACCAATACAATGCGCAGATGTTGCACATGCAGAGCTAATTGAATAGTTAACACCTTTAATTTTAAATGGTGTTGCTAAACAAGCAGATGTAGTACTCGCCATAGTGCGTGGCACCATATAAGGACCTACACGTTTTACGCCTTTTTCACGTAAAATATCAGCAGCTTCTACTTGCCATTTAGACGAACCACCGCCAGAGCCAACAATAATACCCGTGCGCTCATTTGATACTTGGTCGTCAGACAAACCTGAGTCTTCAATTGCTTGCGTCATTGAAATATAAGAGTAAGCAGCAGCATCTCCCATAAAGCGCATTGCTTTGCGGTCAACGTGTGCTTTAACGTCAATATCAATTTTACCCGATACGTTACTACGTAACTTATAATCGGCAAATTCTTGATTAAAAGCGATGCCGCTTTTGCCCGTTTTTAACGATTCTAATACTTCTTCTTTGTTGTTACCTATACTTGATACAACACCGATACCTGTAATTACAGCTCTTCTCATGGGTAATTCCCTTAGCTTAATACTTAATTGCATTCTATTTTACGCGAATTTAATCACCTAAGTGGTCAGCTTTCTAGCGTACACTTGTACTCTGAACTGCTAGCTTATAAATAACGCCAGACTATTTCAAAGAAAACCCGTAAAATAATTAAAAAATATATCTATAAAATTAAAAAATCATGATCAAAAATGCACATATACACTTTAATAATTTAGGTACACCTTTCGCTAATGACTTCGGTGATATTTATTTTTCTAATGACGATGGCTTAGCTGAATCGCATTATGTGTATTATGAGCAAAATAATATAGATGTACGATTACAAAATCATGACCAGCCACATTTTGTTATTGCCGAAACCGGCTTTGGTACAGGTTTAAACTTTTTAAATACATGGCAGCGTTTTACTGACCACCTTGCACGTCAACAAGTTCAAAATCAATTAGATAATGGTGTTAAACGCTTACACTTTATTTCATTTGAAAAATATCCACTGCACATAGACGATTTAAACAAAGCACTACAGGCATGGCCATCATTAAGCGCCTTTAGTAACAAATTATCTAAACAATACCCAATTAATTTAGAAGGATGCCACAGACTCGAATTTGACAATGGACTTGTTGTTCTCGATTTATACTTTGGTGATGCACTTGAATCAATACAAGCAATGAGCTATCCGCAAACAGGAATTGTTGACGCTTGGTATTTAGATGGTTTTGCGCCAAGTAAAAACCCCGAAATGTGGCAGCAAAGTTTATTTAATTCTATGGTCAATATATCAAGGGCAAATGCAACCTTATCAACATTTACTTCAGCAGGTTTTGTTCGCCGTGGATTAATTGATGCAGGGTTTAATACTAAAAAAGCCAAAGGCTTTGGCCAAAAAAGAGATATGCTTGTTGGCCAACTAGAGTGCGTAAATGATGCTCAATCAGCTCCTGCATATTTTCATCAAGATAGCAGCGCTTTAAAAAATGTAGCGGTCATTGGCGGCGGTATAGCCAGTAGCTGCATTTTATATAGCTTGGCTAAACGAGGCATAGCAAGTCAATTATTCTGCCAAGATGAAAAACCAGCTATGGGGGCATCGCACAATGTGCAAGGTGCTATTTACCCTCACCTACAAGCTAAAAATTCACCGCACAGTGAATTGTTTGCACATAGCTTTTTATACGCAAAGCGTTTGTATAACCAACTAATCAATAATGGCTTTAGCTTTGATTACGATTGGTGCGGCGTATTACAACACGCAGTAAAAAAGCCTCTGGCCGATAAACATGAAAATTTAGCACAAAAACAACTGTGGCCAACCCAGCTAATGCACAACGTAACCGCAGAGCAAGGCGACGAAATAGCCGGCGTAAAAACAGGTTATTCGGGCGTATTTTTTGAACAAGGCGGCTGGGTTAACCCTCCGCAACTAGTAAACGCCATGTTAAGCGCTGCAAATAGCATAAACCCATTTAAAAGCTCATTTAGTTGTAATATTGAACAGCTAGAAAAAACCGATAACGGCTGGTTTTTATCAACAAATGATGAACGGCTAGGTCCTTTTAGTGATGTAATTATTTGTGCAGGCGAGCACAGTGATGCATTTGAGCAAACAAAATCGCTACCAATAGTAGGCGTACGCGGGCAAGTTTCACATATTGAGGCAAGTGAGCAATCACGCAAACTTAAAACAGTGCTATGCCATAAAGGGTATTTTACCCCAGCCTATTTAGATCATCACTGTATGGGAGCCACGTTTGAAAAAAATACTAAAAGCCGTCAAGTTACAGCGCTCGACAACCAATTAAACCAAGAGCAACTACTTAGCTTTTATCAGCAAAGTGAATTTGCCTCTACCCTTGGCAATATTACCTCGGCAAAAGCAGCTGTACGATGCACATTTATAGATCACCTACCAATGGCAGGGCAATGGTGCGAACAAAGTGATTATACAATGGCCTTTGCTAACTTACGCCTAGGAAAACGCTATCAATATGAGAAACTTAATAAGCCACAACAAGGCCTACATATTTTTACCGGCTTTGGCGCCCGCGCTTTATGTAGCGCACCGCTAAGCGCAGAACATCTCGTAAGCTGTTTAAATAACGAGCCTCGCCCATTAAGCGAACGTGTAAGCCAAGCTATTCACCCTGCCCGGTTTATAGTGCGAGACTTAATTCGTAATAAAATTTAAATGAGGTATGCACATTAAAACAATAGGTCTAATGTGCATATAAGTTAAAAACATAAATTATTTCGAACTAGACAACCTTTCAACTAATTCAACACGGCGGTTTAGTTCACGACCTAAATCATTTTTATTAGTTGCAACGGGGGAATAAGGACCCGCTCCTTGAGCTAATAACCTTGCTTTAGCTACCCCATAATCAGCAATTAATGCGTTAACAACCGCATCAGCACGGCGCTTTGAAAGCTTTAAATTATAATCAAACGAGCCTTTATCATCGGTATGACCAACAACATATAAACTCAATTTTTTATTTTTTTCCATAACTTGAGCAATAACATCTAACGCCTCTTTAGATTCAGCTTTAATAGTGGCTTTATCATAATCAAATAAAATACCGTAAATAGACGCCTTTCCTTTTTGCTCTAACTGCTCAAGAACTTTATCACTATTCGTTTCTATTAAGCCTGTCACTAAGGGCTCTGTACGAGCAACAACAAGCTGAATACGAGAATCGCCATTATAATTACCTATAAAAAAGGCAACGTAGGTAGTTTGCTCATTTAGAGTGTTTTTCATAACTTGATATCTAGGTTGGTGAAAGTAGTTATAAACAGATTTGATTGCCAGCTTATCGCCTAATGCTTGAATCTCTTTTCTTTTTGTACCGCATTCATTTTTTTGACAAGAAAATACGGTTTCAAAACCTTCTTTAGTCAAAGCACTCACATAGTTATGATAAATTTTTAACGTCGATACTTTATTCGCAATATAAGTAATTCGCGTTAAATCTCCTGTAACATCAAGCATAGGTGAAGTACTCGTTTTTTTATCAGACTTGCCAATTGGGATACTAAACTCCTCATAATCAACATTTTGATAATCCTCGATATAGCTACCAGGGTAACGACTTAATAAAAGATGATCAGCAGAACCTTTAAGATCTTCATGTGTAGATTTTTTTATTTTATTACTAAATTTTTTCTTGAATGCTTCAAAATCAGCTTTTATCAGCCCAGTTTCAATTTCTTTAATATTGATCGTAGTCAAAAGCGCTTGTGTCGTATTTTTATATTGTCCAACAAATAACGAAATGGCAGCTTCAGGAACCTCTCCTTTTGCTGCGTAAATATAATGTGGTTGTCCGTAATAACTAGACACGTTGAAATAGCTCGACTCTTCAGCCAGCAATTTATCCTCTCGCTTTTCATAACAATCGTTTAAAGAACATATATACAAAACTTTAAATCCAGCATCATTTAAAGCGTCTTTGTAGTTTTCTATTACCTTTAAAGAAGCAACATTCTTTATTAGATAAGAAAAATGACTTACATCACCAATAAATGTCTTATATTCAAATTTTTGAGATTTTTTTAGCGCAGGATTAAAGGCTGATACAAACTGTGCTTCTTCACCCGATAAAGTGACTTTTCTCTCTAATTTCGCATCGGGGTAAGCCGTTAATAATGGCTTTGCTTGCAGGTTAAATATGCAGCACAGGTAGGTAGTACAAATTAAAAGTACTTTGATAATATTATTTTTCATAAAAATTCCTTTTAAAGTATTAGTTTACATTAGCACTATGCCTAATGAGCAAACTTAATTCAACGATCCTTATTTGCGTAACTTTTTCAAACTTCAACGTGTAACTGGAGTGCAGCCATATTAAGAGTTGTATAATGCGTCGGTTAATAAGTTGTATAAATAACGAGCCCCGCCCATTAAGCGAACGTGTAAGCCAAGCTATTCACCCTGCTCGGTTTATAGTACGAGATTTAATTCGTAATAAAATTTAAATGACAAAGGTGCTTATTGAGGTAAAATGAGTACCAATAAATGGAATTTATTATTTAAAGGACTTTAATGAAAACTTTAGCATTTTTAATAATACTGCTATGCACTCTATCGTTTAATGTACTTAGCCAAAACGTCACTGAAATCCCACTTCCTGAAGAGTTTGTTACAACAATGGATGTAGCCGGCGAATACCCAATGGTTCGCACTGGTTATTTAACAGATTCAATTTCTGATATCGCTCGCTTTTATCAGCAAAAATTAGGTGAGCCGTTAAAAACAAACGGCAATAATACATATCGCACTTTGTTTTATAATTACCAAGAACATAAGGTTCGTATTAGTCTATATCGCCGTAGTTATGTGACCGAAGTGAGTATAATGGTTGAATAAAAAGTTCTAAAAAACACGCCAAAAGCAGCTAATTTTAATGCTCAGTTAAGTATTGAATTTTAATTAAAGTATTTTTTGAAATTAGCTCATTTAAACTCTTTTTTACCCTTTAAAAATTATCCCCTACCCCCAAGGTCTGTTTGTAAGCACATTACTTTTACTATTTATTGGAAGGAGTTAATTATGAGTAAGACCCTAATTATTGGCGCAAGCGGACAAATAGGTAAAATGGCAACTGAGCTACTTTTAAAAAATGAGCAAAATGTTGTGGCATTAGTGCGTGACAAAAATAAGCTAAGTGATTTAAACAGCTCTTTTTTAACTATTGTTGAGCAAGATCTTGAAGGCGATTTTGGCGAAGCAATAAAAGGCTGTGACCAAGTGATTTTTGCTGCAGGTTCTGGCGGAAATACGGGCGATGATAAAACTGTACTTATTGATTTATGGGCTGCAACTAAAGCAGCTACCTTTGCTAAAGAACATGGCGTTAAACACTTTATTATGGTCAGCTCAATCGGTGCAGACGACCCAGATTCGATTCAAGGTGATTTAAAACCTTACTTAGTTGCTAAGCACATGGCTGACGAGCACTTAATCAATAGTGGTTTAAATTACACCATTGTTCGCCCTGGTACACTGACTGATGATAGCGCTTCAATGCAAGTAACGACGCAGCGACCAAGTGATCGTTCTGAGGCTAAAATTAGCCGTGAAAACGTAGCCAATGCATTATTACATATTGCGACTAACTCATTTATTACTAACCGCATCTTTGAGTTATTTGATGGCGACAAACCAATTAAAGCCGCAGTTAAATAAGCTTTAATACCTATTTAATTAAACGTATAAACAATTATTGCAGATTAGTATAGCTCATCGATAAGCCAAAAATTACAGTGTAGTCACTCTGCATCGGTAGTTTTTAGGCAATGAGTTATTTAATTCGCTTAAGTAATTTATGTTTAATAAAGTTAAATTTACTCCACTAAGTAAATTAGTGGAGTAATATTTTAATACCTTGCCAACCGAGTTGTAGCGTTAATAGCGTTAAAACGACTCTAAAAATACGCTTAAATTTATCCCCAGACATACCTTTAAGTAATTTAATTCCAAACCAAGTACCTACAGCACCACTTAGTACCATAGCAATTACAAGCGGCATCCATTGCCAAAAGCTAAAGCCAACAGCACCATAAATTACCGCTTTTAACAGATGCTGCACACTCATAATGCTCGAAAACGTTGCCGTAAATTTTAACTTTTCGTAATTATTTATATATAAACAGCTACCAACTAATGGCCCGCTCGCTCCCACAAACATAGAAATAAAAGTCGTTATGCCTCCGGCGACCATACGCCATAACTTAGAGGTTAATTTTACTGGCGGTGTTTTACCCCACAGTAAATAAATAACAAAAATAGCGACCACTAACTTCATAGCATCAAGCGATATATCATCAATAACAAAACTTGATAACCCCGCCCCTACTAAGCCGCCTAACGCAAAATATACAAACATGCTTTTATCAATATGCTTAAAGCTGAGTAAAAACCTATTTGCATTAGAGCCAAGCTGTACTAAACCATGCACAGGCACAACAACTGCCATAGGCATAAACGACGCCATAACAACAAGCAACATTAGCCCGCCACCCGCACCAAATGCAGCAGATATAAAAGAAGTAAAGCCAGCGGTGATCATCATTAATAAAAACAAAAATAAAGACATACTGTCGGGAAGTAAAAAGTCCATAAAACTCCACTGCCTATTTAGGTACTTTAAAGTCGCAGTATTTTAAACAATAAAAGGTACAACATACACTTATAGCAAGCGTTATAAGCCTCTATTTCAGGCAATGTATTATGTTGCGTTGTTTTTGCACTTTGTTTGCACATTTAACAAATATTATACATTCAACTTCATTACCGGATATTTCTGATGAGAAAACTTAACGCACCAATTTTAGCACCGCTTGCAGTGTGTATACTTGCACTGAGTTTAGCCGCCTGTAACGGTAGCGATGCTGAAAGTACCGTCGTAACTGAAACAACCACCGATGAGGGCACTACAACAGATACTTCAACCGATTTCATTGTAGAAGTTGACCCTTTTAACTTTGAAAACGATGCGCTCATTTCATCAATTACCACTCAAACATGTACGCTAAGTAATGGCGATGAAGCTTCATGCTACAAAATTGATATTGCAGGTGCACCTTCAAATTACGAGATTGGTGTATTTTGCCCTAGAAATATCACCTCAACAGCAGACGAAGCCGGTATTTGGTTTGACGGAACCGGTGAGGTTTATGATATAACTGGTGACTTTATTTTAAATCTTCCTACATTATATAACGATAGTCATTGGCAGCTATACGACGAAGGTACAGGCCTTGTAAATGTAACAGACACACAAGAATCGTGTGATGGCGCTGCACGTCCAAACGTAGAAGAACAATACCAAAACCACTGCGTAGAATGCTCTATTGATTATGTTGATGGCGGTATATCAGAATCATTTTTAATACCAATAACGCCCGTTGCAACCACTCAAAACAGCAGTATTGGTAATGCTAATGTAGGTGTTGCTCTCAATGGTGTTGTACTTGCTGCACCAGCCCCTGTTGAGGCTATTTTAGGCGCATACACTATTGCAGCCTTTGATGATTGCGCTGGCCATATTAACTTAGTAGCAGGTTATCACTATCACGGTGAAGCAGGCTGTAGCCAAACACAAATTCAATCAGACGGTCATGCCGCCATGATGGGTTATGCACTCGATGGATTTGGTATATTTGGCATGCTTAACGAAGATGGATTAGAACCCACTGATTTAGACGAATGTAGAGGCCACACCGACGATACACGCGGATACCACTACCATGCAGCAGATGTATCTGAAAACATGTTTATTGGTTGTTTTAAAGGTGCTACCGCAAGATAACTCGCATTCTGGCCAAATAATTAACTGAGATACTAATGAAAATATTTAACGTGATAAAAGCACTAACCACTGGCTTTTTACTTGCTGCCTCATGCTCAGCGCTAAGTCATGCAGGCCACGGCTCAAATGCGCCTTGGGAAGCATGTGAAGCAAAAGCCATTAATGAAGATTGCAGCTACACAAGCCATGATAAAAAAGCGACAGGCACATGCCAAGCAATGAACAAAGTACTTATGTGCGTTCGAAATAAACCACTTGAAACATTAATAGACAAAGCAACCCAACCAGCAAGTGATCAAAAGCAATCTGTAAAATCACTCGCTAAACGATAAAGTAACAGCTACACGCCAAAGCCTTAACGCTGTTTGTTAAGGCTTTTTTAATCGCAAATCATTAGAAAGCATATCCTTTATCTGTTAAGTTAACTTTGTGTATCAAATAATAAAAATAAAATTCCAAAAATGGAATTACACAAGCAAGGTACTAACGTGAGCGCCACATTTAAAATTGTTTTTAATGGTCAGTTATATCAAAATACTGACATTACCTCTGCCCAAGAAAAACTTAGCCAACTTCTTAATATTCCTCATAATATAGTTGTTCAGTTATTTGATGGAAAAGCTTACGCTTTAAAAAAAGACTTATCGAGTATTGATGCTGTTAAAACAGAATCCTCACTAAAAAAGCTAGGTTTGATTACTAAAGTAGAACCTCAACTCTCTACTGTAAGCTCTCAGTCTCAAAATAATCAAATAGCACTCACTGAGCACAGTAAAAATACAGATAAACACATTAGTGAAAGCACTAACGGCAAAAATATCTCAATACAAAACGAACGCCTAGATACAGACGAAGCCCCAAATACAGCTGCAGCTATTAAGCAAAGTTATAATAAATATAAACTACTGCGTAACACTTTAAAAAGCGCATTGTACTTTTGCTATTGCGCACTTTGTATTATTACCATAATAGGCGTAGTGATCAGTGTTAATGCACTTAAAAATAACTTTGGCACTCTAAATAATGGAACCACAAATAACACAACTACAAACAGCTTAAGTTACCAAAACTATAAACAATATTTGATTGATCAAAATAGCCTAAATAAACCAACACAAAAAGTCACAAACGAGCAAACAGCTAACCCTACACAGCAAAAAAGTAATGAGTACTTTAGTCGCTTTTCATCGCTAATAAATAGCTACGCGCAAAGTACAGGACAAGCTGATATAAAAGCGATGGGGGGCAATAAATTACAACAGCACCTGCAAGAAATAGATGACCTAGGCCCTAAAAATGAATTTTGGCAGCAACTGATACAACTTTCAAAAAGCTTAGATAACGATAAGCACGCAATAGGGATGCTAAACAATACTGACCCCGCCAAAGTACAATGGATAAACGCGGTAGATTGGATCAGCCAAAGCTATATTAGGCAATATCAAAACTCGCAAACTATAAATAACTCTCCTGTCGCTACCTATGAGCCAAGTAACCCCATACTTAACCTAACGTTGTTAATAAGTATGCTGTCATTATTTAGCCTGCTTGTGATTGCAATAAAAATAAAGCTACGTGCTATAAGACATTCTTAAACTTTATTTTTACTTTATAAATTTCATAAAAAAACCCGCAAATTTGGATTAACAAATTTGCGGGTTTCTTATGGTTTTTGAATAACGAGTTCAAAAACCTTTATTGGTGGAGCTGGGGGAGTCTTAATCGGGCATGTAACTAGCTGAAAATTAATAAAACTTATCTATATAAAACCACTTGTTGTTACGATTGTTGTGACTATTTGTTTTTGTGTGGGTTCAAATTCGCGTTTTGCAGCTGAACCAATACAACGAAGCTAATTATTATTGTGGCTATCATTTTACAACAGTAGTTATTTAATACATTAGGCTTAACAAACAATAATTAAGTCCATTGCTAAAAAATTAAACATTTGTCATTCTACATAAGTATTTATTAATTTATAAAATCACACTAAGGATAGATATGTTTTTTTCTAAAAAAACAAAAACTGAATCAGATAAAAAAACTCCAATGTGGAGCATTTCTGAAAAAGGACTTAAAAACACAATAACCAATCAACTATACGATACCGAAGGTCTTACGTACTGCTCAAAAGTTGAGGGTGATAATGTTCATGCTACCATTTGGTATCATCATAAATATCTATGCAACTTAACTGTACTAACGAGTCAATCTAACGTATTTAGAAATAACTACATTAGTGAATGTGACGCTTTTATAGATGATTTTAAAGACGTTGAATTTGTTGACCAACTCGATAATAAAATAGAAATATCCATACCAAACTTAAACATAAATTCAAAAAGCTATGTGCTGAGTGGTATACGAACTTTAGATACTAATCCAGGTTATAAAGTGCATCATTACGGTAAATACATAACCACTGTAAACGAAGAGAGTGCAAGCATAATAGAAACAGCGAAAGAAATATATTTACAAAGAAAGTATGGTGTTTCTGGTAGTAATACAAAAAGCACATTAGATGAGATGCAATCTTATAAAGTCGAACTAAATAAACTTCATAATTTAAACCCTGAAAAAGTATTAGTCACAACTGAAACAGCCCCTAATTTAAACATTCTTAAGCGTATCGACGTAATTACGGCTGAATGCGTTTACGGCATGAATATTTTTATGGATATTTTTGCAAGCTTTACTGATGTTTTAGGCGGGCGCAGTAACAGTATTCAAAACACCCTAAGAGATGCAAGGAAAACAGCCTTAGCAGAATTAAGAAAGGAAGCAGCCTCAATTGGGGCTAATGCAGTAATAGCCGTTGATTTAGACTACAGTGAAATTTCTGGCGGTGGTAAGTCTGGTATGCTATTTATTGTCGCCTCTGGAACAGCTGTAATTATAGAATAATAATGAACAGCGGTGAAAAGACATTCGAAAGGCGCATTACGATATGATCTTTTCATAAGCTATATATTTCACCTAAAAACAAAGCCCCTCATAAAATCCTAGCTTTATCCTTGCTTTTAATTGGGCTTTAAATAAATATATGTACCGTTACTAACTTTAAAGGAACTAATATGGCAGTAATCATTGAAGAAAAATTAAAGAAGTGTAGTAGATGCAGTAAAACGACAAAACACCATCGTAACAGCACTAAGTCGAGTGGCTTTATGCTACTCATACACCTTATCCTCACTCTTTTAACCGCTGGTTTATGGCTTCTCCTTGTCATTGTTTGGAAAATAATAAATAAACCTATTGGGGGCTGGAAGTGCAGCAACTGCGATTAAACTCTAATAATAAAAAGCTTACATTACTTGAATCGTAATAATAGCTCTCTTTTTTAGGACTCAATAAACCCTTGCGCATATCTCTCCGTAAAAAGCTTGAATAGGTGTATTTTCGTAAATAAAAGTCAAGTTTTATCAGGTTTTGTGGGGGTATTTAGTACGCTCGTTCATGAAAATAGTTAAGTTATGTTAAGTTTTAATGAGGTTTTGTGAGGTAGGTTATATCAAAATAAGCTATTAGGCTGCTCGTGACTTACGAAAACACCTATTTAATTTGCTTAGGCTTAACCCTACTAGATCCATGGTTTTTGGTTTGTGGTGGTTTGTAGCCCTTCCCTCTGGCTTTAGCAAGGTAAGACATACGCCATATAGCGCCTTGCTTTTTATCATGCTCATTTCGTTTAAATCTATAAAAACAATTTTCTGGTATCCATGGGCGCACAGCCAGTGTATTTCCCATTTCTAAAATAAATTCATTTATCTTGCTTGGGTAGCTTACTTTGTTGGCATCAAGAATAACGACCACATGATAATGCTGCTTTTTCGCCCTTTCTTGCTCCCGTGTCCAATGGTAGCCAAAAATAGGCATTTTATACCTTTGCTTTATAAAGCCGCTAAAGCTTTCCATAACAGCAATAATAAAACGGTTATCATTTGTTTGATATGGAATACCAATATCAAATCTTAAAACTAAAACTTGGCTATAGTGCGTTAAAACTGACTCGAGTTGATCTAACATGCTTTTCATTTGCATGGTGTATATACCACTTTTTTTTACATGAACCTGCCACAAATTTTGACCGTGTTGTATCACTGGTGAATGACTCACATACTGATAATTAGCCATACTGACTCCTAAGCAAACTAATAGATAATATAAATATCCGATAAATTACAAAGCAATAATTAGAACGAGAAAACTCGCGTTACACTTAAACGAAAAGCCTATAAAGTTAAGAGGCACTCACAATTAATTAAAATTTGAGTGTCGTAAACCTATTAATCAACACCGCTTATAACCGCGTTTTTTACAAACTATGCAAATTGACTCATGGATAAAGGTGTTTAGAGATAGTAACAACTAACATTTCTATGTAATTTCATGGTGGGAAACAGTACAAATCTTATGTAAGATATTGGTTGCTGGTGGGGCAAAAGCACCACCAGCTTTACATACCTTTCGCTGATTTTGACTGCCATCTTAATCAGCTTTTTTTCTAATCATCATTACTGGCTTTGAGCTTTTCAGATAAAAGCTTAACCCGACTAATAGCCCAACCCTCGCCCCGCTCTTTAATGTCTTTTATGTAGGCTTTATCTTTGCTAGTTCGCCTTAACGCATACACATTACTTTGAACCTTTCTTCTTTGGTTCTCTCGGTCATTAAAAAAGTCGAAAATTTGCTGATATGTCATAAAGTGCCGCACATGTTTTCCTCGTACTCTTTCACTTGTAAACTCTATGAAATAACTTGTTTTGAGTGCGCTGGATACTGCATCTTCTTTATCTATCTCTATATCTGCATAACCTCTACCAATAGGGCTAGAACTCATACCGTTAAGCCAAGCGAGTAAAAGCTTCCTATGCTCTATCTCCATGCTTAAAAGCTCTTTAAACGTATCAGGGGCTTTAATCTCTAATGACTCTAATGTGATGAGCGAGTGTATATCGTTAAAATTAATCATTAGCTGCCTCCAAGTGAGTGTATTGCGCAAGTAAGTTTTTGCGTTTGGTCACCAGTTCACTAACAAAATCTTTTATTTGCTGGTTACTGTAGCCTGCAATGGTTACTGCTAAGGTTGCATTAACCTCATGCTCATAGAATGCTACGGCTCTTAAACCTAATTTTATTGGGGGTGGAACAAGTCCTTCGTTAATTTTTTGCTGAAATAAAGTTTTACCACATGCGTATGTAGCCCGTGCTTTATCTTTGCGTATTAGATTTAATTTATATGACATTTAAAACCTCTAAGAATCGTTATTGAACGTTGAGGTTTCATTATTAGGGAGATAAGAAGTTCAAATAAGGGAATAAAAAAATAAAAGCATTCGCTTAAGATCTAACATTCCCCTCTATCCAGTAAGGAAGGTTATTTAAGTCGAACTGATCTCTAAGTTTATTAAGCGAATTTAGCCAATAGTCTTTCAATTTTTCATCACCTGTAACAATTTCAAAAATCATTTCCTCTCTTGTTTTCCCACTAAACGGAGTTTTGATACATTTAAACTCCCTTGAATATTTCTTCTCTATAGAAGATGCTTTTATTGGTAGTGTGTGATCTTTTAAACTGGTTGCAACACATATTGCAGCAAATATAGAAGATTCACGCACAGTAGCCCCAACTGCTTTAAATCTAGCCATATAGTTGAATGCCATATCAAATTGCTCAGCAGTTAAAGCTTTCTTATAAGAGCTTTTATCTCCTATATATCTCAGCTTTAAAGCTTTTAACTGATACGAGCTAACCATAGCAGGCATTGATATATTATTTTCATCTGCAATTATTATTAATCTTTCAATATAGGAAGGATTTTTTGTTTTTAGAAAGTGCCCAATGCTATTCAAAATGAGAATATAAGTCTCAAAATCGACTTCTCCATTGGCTCTTAACTTGGTCAATTGATTGTTTACAGAATTAAACTCATCAACCCAGTTCTCAAATGTATCATTGCCACTATCATGCATTTTAAACTACCTTCAAACCTTTAATACCAGCTAACGAACTACTGCCACTTGCCGCACTTTCGATATGTTCAGACCACCAGCACATCATGGTTTTTCTGCGCTCAAAGTAATCAGTGCGGTTATATGCTCGCCTTACTTCATTTGTATCTACGTGTGCTAAAGCCGCCTCTATTACATCAGGATCAAACCCTTGTGCATTGAGCGTTGTACTAGCAAGCGAGCGTAAACCATGCGCTACCAGCTCGCCCTTAAATCCCATACGCTTTATTGCTGCGTTAGCTGTTTGCACGTTTGTGTGGCTGCGTGGGTCTCTATCTGCGGGAAATACATATTCGCGGTGTGCGCTTATTGGTTTCATTAATTCAAGTAAAGCAAGTGTTTGCGGTGTAAGGGGTATGCGTTGCTCTTTGCCTTTTTTCATTTGCTCGGCAGGTATAACCCACACACCAGCATTTAAGTCTATATCTTGCCATTTAGCCGTTGCAGCCTCATTAGGGCGCGTCATGGTGTGTAACTGCCATTCAATTAAACAACGTGTTGTAAGCTTAATACTGGCACGATTTAAAGCACTCATTAACTCTGGTAGCCTATCCGCTTCAATAGACGGCATAGCGTTTTTTTTAGGAGCTTGGAATGCTTGTCTTATATTCGCTAGTGGATTGGCTTCTATAAGCCCACAGTTAACCGCGTGAACCATCACTTCGTTAATACGCTGGCATAGCCTTTTAACTGTCTCTAAGCTCCCCTTTGCCTCTACGGGGCGCACTAGCTCTATTACTTGAAAGGCTTTTAATTTGCTTATTGGTTCATCACCAAACGCAGGAAAGGCATGATTGTTTAAGAGGCTAAGTGCTGCTTCGGCTGTTTGTGGTTTTATTTCTGTTTTCTTTTTCTCAAACCACATTAAAGCAACGGCTTTAAATGTTTGTAGGTGTGTTTCTTGTGCTTGTTTTTCATCTAACTGGCGTTGGTGAATAGGGTCGATATTTTCAAGCACTAAGGCTTTATATTTTCTATGGCGCTCACGGGCTTTTGCAAGGCTTATGTCTGGGTATGAACCAAGCCCCATATTTTTGCGTTTTTTAGTAATAGGCGCTGTGTAGTTATAAAGCCAAAACTTACCACCACTGGGTTTTATCCGTAGTGTTAAGCCACCACCGTCCGTGAGGTTGTATTCTTTATCTTTTGGCTTAGCTGCGCTTATTTGTTTATCTATGAGTTTTTGAATAGCCATTTGTAACAACGATCCCTATGTAATATTCCAGTTGTTACGTTTAGTGTTACAACAAATCGCGGTTGTTACAAGTTTTAAACGGTCACTAATGGTTAAACTATAGGCATAAAAAAACCCGCAAGGCTCGAATTAACTAGCGTTGCGGGTCTTTTACGGTTCTTAGCAACGTATCTAAAAACCTTTATTGGTGGAGCTGGGGGGATTTGAACCCCCGTCCGAAAAGCCTCGACCGTCGGTACTACATGTTTAGTATTGTCATTTAATTAACCTTTAAGTCCCGGACAAACACGGTAAATAAAGGCGAGGCCGCTTAGTTTTAACGCTTCAACCCCGGCCAGGGTTTCCGTCGCGATCAGGTGTTAGGGTGACACTCCAAAATCCAGTCCACAAGAATACATGGAAGGAGCGCTAGCCAGCCTAAGCTGCTAGAGAGTAGTTATCGTCGTTTGCGATTACTTTAGGTTGCGGCTGTTTAACGAGGCAAACCGCACCTCGACATGCACCTTGGGCTTCTTGAATTCCGTCGAATCCTAATCAGCCCCTGAATTAGTAACTCAATCCAGAGCGTGCAAACAGTATAACTGAGTAAAGTACTGATACTCAAGGCCTAGTAACGCTTTATTTTAATTGCGTGCACTAACCGAGCATTAAGTAACCAAAATTTAGTTTATGCAAGCCCATCTAAACATTTGCTTAACAATGTGTTTAACCTGTGTTCAAATAAGGAGTTAAGGTTTTTGTCATTTCTAAACCTTTAGTTGTAAAAAAAAATAATAACAGGCATAGAGTAGGGAATTAATAAATGTCGGTTTTTTCATTTGATCAAAATACAGGGTTTGTCTCTTTAGTTAGTCACCCTATTGATAGTGGCTTTCCTGTTACGAGTACTCAGCTTACGCAAATGCTCGAACAATCTGAGTTTAGTGAGTACGAAGCTGTCATTGCCAATATTGGAAAGCTTTTTGCGCCAACTAAAAACTATCTGGAAGTATCACTTGTCGTTGCTAAAGCGGTAGATGCGTCGCTTGTCATTGATATTGATGAAAAAAACATGGTCGCAGAAGCAACATTAACTACCGCTAAAGGTGGTGCGCTTTTGTCTATGGAAGGTGCACAAAAAGCGCTTGCTAATGCAGGTGTTAAAAAAGGAATAAGCCCACGCGCGCTTGATACCTTTTTAGGCCAGCAATTTGAAAAACCAGCAGGAAGCTCTTATAGCGCCATAATTGCACATGGGCGTAATCCTAAAAAAGGCAGCGATGCTAAATTTGTGCGTTTATGCTCAACAGCCCAAGACCGTGTGCTTAGCCCACAAGCTAAAGAAGGCGGTAAGGTTGATATGAAAAATCTTGGCGCTATTATCACCGTAAAACCTGGTACTCCCTTAATGCAGCGTATTGCCGCTACCCCTGGAGAAGATGGCTATACGGTATTTGGCGATTCAATTAGTGCAAAACCAGGTACAGATCACCAACTCCAGCCTTTCGAAGGTACAAAAGTAGATCCTAATAATCCTAATATGCTTATTGCCGACTGCAAAGGTGTGCCCGTTGCCCTACCCCGAGGTATGCGTGTAGATGACGTTTTATGCTTTGATAATGTAGATGTAAGTACAGGCCACGTTGATTTTGATGGTAGCGTAATTATTACTGGCGATATTAAAGACGGCATGCGTGTAAAAGCCAATGGTGATATTACGGTACTGGGTTTTGTAGAATCAGGAGCTGTTGAAAGTAAAAGTGCGGTAACCATTATGCTTGGCGCAATTGGTAGAAAACGTGAAGGCGAGGAAGCATTTACATGCTCTATAACCGCTCAACGAACTATTTCTATTGGTTATGCTCAGTACTGCAATATTAAATCAGAACAAGATTTATTTATTGAACGCCAAGCTCTACATTGTGATTTAAGCGCTAGGCGATTAATACGTGTAGGCAAAGCAAATGATCCGCGAGGTAAAATTATTGGCGGTAACATTTTAGATGCTATGCGCATTGAAACGGGTGAGCTAGGCGCGCCAGCCGGTACTAAAACACGCGTATTTTTAGCACAACTCTGGTTTGAGCTTCGCCAAAAGCAAACACAAATAACCGATTTTGAAAAAGTACTTGCGACTAAAGTAACCGCTTTACAACAGGCTCGTGAAAAAGCGAGTAAAATTGCGGGGGCTGCTCAGCGTCAGCAATTCATGAATAAGATAACTGAAAATGAAAAGCATATAAAAATACGCTCTGCGCATATTCATCGTCAAAAACTACTTATTAAGCAAAAAATAGTGCAATTACTTGCCAGTAGTCGTTTAAAAGTAAATGAATTAATGCACCCTGGTGTGGAGCTTAAAATAGCGAAAGATTCTAAACAATTTTCGCGTATTTACCCGCCCCACCTAGTTAAGCTAACTGAGGGTAAAATTACTCAGACGTTTTAGTTTCTTCGTTATTTTGTGTCTCAGTTTCAACTTCGGCATTAGCGTCGCAATCGTCGGTTGGCGCTAATGGCCAACCACCTAATTGCTGCCAGCGATTTACTATTAAACAATAAAGCTCAGCTGTACGTTCTGTGTCGTAAAGCGCTGAGTGTGCTTGGCTGTTATCAAACTCGATACCTGCCGCTCTACATGCTTTTGCTAATACAGTCTGCCCTAACGCTAAACCCGCTAAAGATGTTGTATCAAAGCTTACAAATGGATGAAATGGCGTACGCTTAATGTTATTACGCTCTATTGCTGCATTTAAAAAGCCATGATCGAATGCGGCATTATGCGCCACAATAACTGAGCGTTGGCACCCAGCGGCCTTTTGCGCTTTGCGTACTACTTTACATATTTCTTTAATTACTTCGTCTTCAGGTACTGCGCCACGTAATGGTGAAAACGGGTCTATACCGTTAAAGTCGATGGCTGCTTGTTCAATATTAGCGCCTTCGAATGGCTGAACATGAAAATGAACAGTATGATCTATGCTGAGCAGTCCTTCGTCATCCATTTTTAAAACAGAAGCTGCTATTTCTAACAAGGCATCTGTCTCTTTGTTAAAACCAGCAGTTTCAACATCAATAACAACAGGAAAAAATCCACGAAAGCGTTTTGCGAAAGGTGTTTGCTCAGTATTTGCCATAGTCTTCTTTGTTTATACGTGTAAGCTGACTATTATGTCAAAATTGATGCCCCCTAGGCTAGGGGATTTAAGTATTTATTGCTTTAAAATTGTAGGCACATAACTTGCTTTAACTTGTAAGTTAGTTACGTAGAGAACAAACTAATCATTGCAGTCGTTAATTTGCCAAATTATTGTCATTCCCGGATAGCTGGAGAGCACCATGAAGTATAAGTTGTTATTTATTAGCCTTAGTATAAGTGCAGTGCTTTACAGTACTCACTCGCAAGCTGCTATGCGCCAATATACAGCAACCCAAGACAACTCCAACTGGGAAGTCGTTAAAACAACGCGCTTACAATGCCAATTAAATCATGAGGTTCCTTATTATGGGGAAGCTATTTTTAAAGCTTCAGCAAGTAAAAATAAAAACTTAACGTTTAATTTAGATATGGTTGTACGCCCAGATAACTACGCAATTGCTGGTTTAAAAGCCGTGCCACCGTCTTGGCGTGCAGGCTTACCGGCTCGCGATATTGCAAATATGAAATTACTTAAAAAGTTTGATGGCGAGCTGGGCAATAAAACCGCATGGGAGATGCTTAGCGAGCTTGAAAAAGGCTACTACCCTACTTTTTATTATCAAGACTGGCAAAACAGTGCCGATAAAATTGCCGTTGGTATATCGAGCGTAAACTTTAAACAAGCTTACTGGGCTTTTTTACAATGCCGTGATGAGCTACTCCCTTACAGCTTTGAAGATATTTCGTTTACTGTAATGAACTATCAATCTAACAGCAGTAAATTAACTAAATCGTCGCAACAACGCCTTGATAAGATTGCTGAGTATTTAAAAAATGATGCAAGCATAGAGTCCATTAGTATTGACTCATACACTGATAGCTATGGCGGCCGCTGGAATAACTTAGATTTATCGCGCAAGCGCGCCAAAACTATAAAAGATTATATGGTGAGCTTGGGTGTCGATGAAGCAAAAGTGCAAACCACCGGTTTAGGCGAAAAACGCTTTGTTGATAATAACGATAACATTTTAGGCCGAGACAAAAACCGTCGTTTAATTATTCAAATAGAGAAAATGTAGTAAAACTAATTTGTGTTTACTCTCTTTCGCTTTAAAAATTTATCACCAAATTGGAAAAAACCTAGGCTAATTAAAATAATAACCGCACCAATGATTAGCTCTTGGCTTAATGGCTCATTGTTTAGCCAAGCTCCTAAGCCTAACGCAAAGCTAGGGGTTATGAGCGTAGTAAGTGATACCGTACTCGCATTTAGGTTTTGCAGTACATGAAAATACGCCAAAGCCCCAACTAAAGATCCAAACACACCTAGATAACCAATTGCCCACAATGATTTTGCACTCCAGTTTTGTATATGCAACTGACCATCTAATAACCACCAAGCAATAAAAAAGAGTGGGGTTACAAAAACTAAGGCACCAAATGTTGTCGCCATAGGGTGAATCGCAATTTGTACGCGCTTAATCATCACACCACTTAAGCTAAAAAAGCAAACAGCCATAAACACATAAAGTAACCCGAGCCCTTGAGTTTGCGAGTTTTGTACTTGGTTATAACTAACAAAATATAAGCCGATTAGGGCGCACGCTAACGCCACTAATTTAATCGGGCTAAATTTAGGTTCATTTAGTAATTGCTGAGCAAGCAACCCTGACAAAATAGGTGCAAGGCCAAACATAAGCGAAATAATACCCGAAGGGACTGTTTTAGCTGCCATATAGCTCAGTAACATACCGCCAAAAATACCTATACTCGAATAAAAATAAAGTAAGCACGCATTCTTGCTCCAAGGTACTCTAATGTTTGTTATGGCAACAATTAAACCACCTAAAAACAACCCCACCAGCATACGCATTAATACAGCAAGCGTTGGCGATACTGTTTCACTACTCCACACTATACCCAGTGGTGTAGTGGACCATATAAGAACCATTAAAAAATACGATACTTTTACCGGCACATGCCAATCCTTAGCGTTTTATAACGCAATCCAACGTACATAAAATTATACCCTCACCACCCTATTTTAATACTTTTAAATGCATACAAGTCCTTAATAAATACAGTTGTAAATTGTAAGTTACATTTTAATACAGCTCTTTTATTACAAAACTATTTGAGATTTGAGTAACTAGTTATATCGTGCATGTATATTAATAATAATTAAGGTAATTAAGTGCTTAAAAATAAAACAACTGGAAGCATGTTAATTGTTGCAGGCACAACTATTGGTGCAGGTATGTTGGCACTGCCAATTGCATCTGCCGGGCTTGGGTTTAGCACCGCGCTTGCATTAATAATTGCTAGCTGGTTACTAATGACCTACACCGCACTACTCATGCTAGAGCTACACCAATATGCACCACGCGATGCAACGTTAAATACGTTGGCTAAATTATGGCTTGGAAAGCGCGGACAATACATCGCGAATTTTTCGATGGTTTTTTTATTTTACGCTTTATGCGCTGCTTATATTGCAGGTGGTGGTGCACAACTTCAAGCGCGTATAAATATAGGCTTTGATGTAAATATAGCCCCACAGTTTGGCTCTGTGATCCTCGCTGTTATTATTGCAAGTGTGGTAACGCTGGGCACTAGCAAGGTAGATAAACTAAACAGAGTGTTATTTACAATAAAAATTATTGTATTAGCTAGTTTGTTTTACATGCTAACCCCTTATGTACAAGGTAAGCACTTATTAGAGATGCCTGTAGAGCAAGGATTAATCCTTTCGGCTATACCGGTTATATTTACTTCGTTTGGCTTTCATGGCTCTATTCCTTCTATTGTTAAATATGTTGGTGTAGAAATAAAAGTACTGCGCAAAGTAATGATTGCTGGAGCCGCCCTCCCTTTAGTCATTTATATTTTTTGGCAACTACTTAGCCAAGGTATTATGAGCCAAGCTGACTTACTCAACAGCCAAGGCCTTAGTGGCTTTGTATCAAGCGTGGCAAGTATTGCGCATAACCCAAGTGTGGCAACGGCCGTTAAGTTATTTGCTGATTTAGCACTTGCGACATCATTTTTAGGGGTGAGTTTAGGGTTATTTGATTTTTTTGCTGATACATTTAAAAAAGGTGACAATAAAACGGACCGAATTAAAACGGCCTTGATTACGTTTATCCCGCCGCTTGGCTTTGCATTATTTTATCCTCAAGGCTTTATTATGGCTTTAGGTTACGCTGCAATAGCACTTGTCGTACTTGCAATATTTTTGCCTGTAGCAATGGTTTATAAACAGCGTACAACATCAAGTAAAACAGGCTACAAAGTTAAAAGTGGGAATGTTGGGCTTGGCATAGCAGCTATATGTGGCATAACGATTATTGCTGCGCAGTTTATGCAAATGGCGGGGCTAATTCCTGCTATCGGTTAAAGCTTTTTGTTTTAATTTAGATAATAAAAAACCGCACATCATTAGATGTGCAGTTTTTTATATTAACTGCGTTTATTTACAAACGTCAGCTACAGCATTTGAAAAGTATTCAATATTTGACTGGCTAACACCTGCAACATTTACGCGGCTAGAACCTACAATGTAAATACCATATTCTTTTTGTAGGCGAGCAATTTGCTCTTTATTAATACCTAAGAAAGAAAACATACCGTTTTGGCGTTCAATAAATGAGAAGTCTTGCGCAATATCTTTAGTTGCTAAGCTTTCTTTAATTAAGCTACGTAAGCCATTTATGCGGCTACGCATTTCATCAAGCTCAGAGTGCCATAATTGTGTAAGCTCTGTACTGCTTAAAATAGTATTAACAATATCAGCACCATGCGCTGGCGGCATTGAGTAAATACTACGTACAACGCTTAGCATTACAGAGTTTGAAATATCTGCTGTTGCGCTATCTTTTGCAATTAGTGAACATGCACCAATACGCTCGCGGTATAAGCCAAAGTTTTTAGAACATGAAGAACAAATAATTAGCTCTTCTACTGCATCAGCTAAAATACGTAAGCCACGTGCATCTTCTTCAAGTGAAGCTCCAAAGCCTTGGTATGCAATATCAACAAGTGGTGTAAAGCCAACTTCTTTTGCAAGTTCGGCAACTGTGTTCCACTGTGTTTCGTTTAAGTCCATACCGCTTGGGTTATGACAACATGCATGCACTAAAACCACATCACCTTTAGGCACTTGTTTAAGTGTGTTGATCATTTCATCAAACAGTAAGTCTTTATTTTCGTAATCGTAATACGGGTATTCTTTTACTGTTAAGCCTGCAGCTTCAAACAAGCTAATATGGTTTGCCCATGTTGGATTAGTTACCCATACTGTTGCATCTGCATTGCAACGCTTAATAAATTCAGCTGCAACGCGAAGTGCACCCGTACCACCTGGTGCTTGCGCAGTACGTACGCGATTTGCTAGCAATGCTTGATGTTCGCCTAGTAGTAACTGCTCCATCTTTTGGCAGTAATCTAAGTTACCCGCTAAACCAATGTAAGATTTGCTCATTTCGTTTTCAAGACGAAACGCTTCAGCTTTTTTAACCGCTTTAAGAACCGGTGTATTGCCTTGCTCATCTTTGTAGACACCTACACCTAAATCAATTTTATTAGGGTTTGTATCTTGTTTATAGGCCGCCATAAGGCCAAGAATAGGATCTGTTGGTAATGGTTTTAATACTGAGAACATTGGCTATCTCTTATCGTTATTTAGGGGTTAGCTGTTAAGCTAAGCTTAACATAAAAGCACATCATGTTGACTAGCGTTATTTACACTAGAAAGTGAGGAATTTTAATACAACATGCAATTAAAACGGCAAGCGTCTTTTCATCAAAAAAATCATTTTTAAAAGCTTCAGCATCTACAATACCAACACATTCATTTTGTGTATTAAATAAAGGTAAGCAGGTTTCTGATTTAACTTTAGGATCGCATGTGTAGTATTCACCACCTTGTGATAAGTACTCTTCAACGTTATTAATAATACGGCCCTTGTGAGATAGCGCAACCTGCACGTTATTACTACCTGCCGCAAATGCTTGCGTTAAAGGGAACAACGGACGACTAGGCACACCATGATAAGCCAATTTTAATAGTTGCTTACCTTCACTAGTATTAGTTGATTGATAAATACCATACCAATCAACACTTGTTTGGTGCTCAATGTAGCTCACAATACTTTGTAAATTAGCTAGCTTGAACTGGGTTTGCTCATCATTTTCAAGATAATCAGTTAATTTGAATGGCTCATCTTGTAGGTAACCAAATAAACTACACGCACCGCCCTCGCCAAGCTCAGGTATTTGATACTCCCAACATACATCAGGCAAAGCTGTGTTTGCTAAATGTAGCTCAAGCTTTTCAAGCTCTGTTGAAATCAAAGCTGGATTAGCACTTAGTTGTGCTTTTTTTAGGTAAGAAGAAATCATTTGGCCATCCATACATCTAAAGTTTCGAGAATAATAGCATGGATATTTTTGCAGAGCTAGCTCAACTTGTAGCACATTTCAACTTGGTTACCGCTGGCGTTATAAGTTACCTTTTCGGCTATTTCTTCTAGTAAAGACACCCCTCTACCAAATTCATTATTAACCTTTGCCAACTCATCGTGCTTACTACTAAACCCTCGGCCTGAGTCACAAATAATGAAATATAAACTGAGCGTGTCGGGGCAATAGCGCATATCAATAATAATCATCGCATCTGTAAGTTTAGCAAGAGCTGCCTCTCTTAATTCATAATATCGAAAAAAGCCGTCTTCTTGTTTTTTAATCTCTGAGTTAAGCCCTAGTACACCATGATCAAGCGCATTGTTATAAGCCTCAGACAACAGTAAAAATATATTAGAACGATGGGCATTTAGCCCCCCAACACTGCTTAAAATATTAACAACGTCGTAAACGGGGTCTGTTTTTTTTATTTGTTCTGAGTTTAAACTTAAAGATAAATTAAACGCTAAAGTAGAGAATGCTTCTCGCTCTTGCTCCTCAGGAACTAAAGGCAGGCAGTTTAGTAAAACAATGCTTAAATCATCTTGCTGTTTAGTGCCATCTGCAAACTTAGTAACGTCACCCACTATATCTTCGCTACTAATCATCGATTTACTTTTTAAGGTTTGTAAAAAACGCTCTTCCCCAAAAAATGTATCTTCTTTGTTTGCTGTTTCTATAATACCGTCGGTTGCTAATACTAGGCGTGTATTACTATTTGTTTCAAAGTGAATAACTTCATATTCAAATTCTTGGTCGTCTAAAATCCCCAGCGCCATATGTTGCGACTCTAATGTTTGTTTTACATTACCGTCTTTATCTATTAGGTACGCATCTGGCAGGCCGCCCATCCATGCAGAAATACTTTTACCGGATGCACTAAGCTCGATAATGGTTGCAGCACAAAACATGTGTCCAGGTAGGAGATTGTAAAGCAGTGTATTTAGCTCACAGGCAATGTCATTAATCGCCATGCCTTTTTGTACCATAGTATAAAAAACACGAGAGATAGGTAATGCACCAATAGCTGCCGCTAAGCCGTGTCCTGTAAAGTCTCCCAACATGCAATACAGATTGCCTATTGGACTTTGCGCCACTAAAAACATATCGCCGTTAAACATAGACGCCGGCGATAAATTAAAATCGAGGTACTCTTTAAACTTGCCTTGATTCTCTAATGAGTTATTAAAAATATGCTCAATTATTTCGTGTTCACGTTCAATTTGATTGTGATGATATTCAAGCAGCTTTTTTTGTTGATTTGATTTTTTACTCAACTCTCTGGTGCGGCTATGTGCTTTAATTTTTGCATGCAAAATAACTTTTTCAAATGGTTTATGAATAAAGTCATCGCCACCTACCGCAAGGCAGCGCTCAAAACTTGCTTGATCTTCTAAGGAAGTTATAAAAATAATCGGTAAGTAAACTTCACTATACTGCTGTTTTATTTTTTCAGCGGTTTCAAAACCATCCATTATGGGCATTAAAACATCAAGTAGAACAATGTCTATTTGCTCTCTTTTAAGTACATTAAGTGCATCTAGCCCATTGTAAGCCACTGAAATTTTGTAACCTTCCTGCTCAAGCATTTTACTTAGTAAAATGCGATTGAGCGCCTGATCGTCAACAATCAACACATGTATCATTAGCTAATATCAAACTTTTTATCAAAACGTGAAATTTGTAGGATTTTTCTAAGCTGAGGCTGGCAATTACTTATTTCGATGGTTTTTACTTGGCTATCAATGGTTTTTTTCATGTTAAGTAACATGCCAAGTGCTGAACTATCCATATAATCAGTCTCTCTTAAATCGATAATAACCTTTACTGTTTTTTCGCTCATTTGAGCATAAGCTTGTCGAAAAGATTGCACTAAATTAAAATCAAACTTACCTTTAATTTGTATTGTTAATGTAGTGCCATCGACTGATTCATTCTTAGTTAAACTCATAGTAAACTCCAATAATATTTCCTTTGAACTAAATATAACCTGTTAAAAGTATTTAGCAAAAAGAAAAACACACAACTTCAAATTTGCTATCATTTACACCAGTATTTAATTCATTTTTATCCACAAAGGTAAGGTATGAGTGATAGTCACTTAGTATATTCAACTAGTACGGGTCGCATTGACCAGCCGAAACCAGAAAAAGAGTTGCACGCTAAACTTTTTAAAGATGGTTTTATTCGCATTGAGCGTCAAACAAAAGGGCGTAAAGGCAAAGGCGTAATGCTAGTTGTTGGCATTGATCCAAAAGATCACGATTTAAAAAAGTTAGCTAAAACTATAAAAAGCAAAATGGGCCAAGGCGGCGCAGTAAAAGAAGGCATTATTGAAGTACAAGGTGATGACCGAGATAAACTAAAAGGCATTTTAGAAGCGTTAAAATTTAAAGTTAAAATTGCGGGTGGTTAACCCGCAATTTTATTAACTAGTTACTTCGCTATTTGCGAGTTCATTTAACCTTTCATACAAATTCGGTAGTTCGTGCTCAGCAATTGGCTTACTAAAATAATAGCCTTGTACAACGAAGCAATTATTATTATGTAAAAACTGCATCTGCTCTATTGTCTCAACCCCTTCTGCGACCACGTCTAGCTTTAACTTTTGCGCCATGGCAATAATAGCTGCAGTGATTTCCATATCATTTGTATCCTCTGGGATATCTTTTACAAATGAACGGTCAATTTTCAATATATCAACCGGGAATCGTTTTAAGTAACTGAGCGACGAATAACCTGTACCAAAGTCATCAATAGAAATAGATATACCTAATGCTTTAAGCTCGTGCAATTGTGTAATGGCTGCCTCTACATTACCCATTAGCATGCTTTCGGTCAGCTCTAAATGAAGGCGCTTTGCTGAAACACCCGACTTAATTATCATTTTGCTCAGTGTTGTAACTAAGCTTGAGTCTTTAAACTGGCGGGCCGATAAGTTTATCGATATATTATTTTCTAGACCTTGTTCTGCCAATCTTACGGCAAAATCACAAGACTCTTGAAGCACCCATTCACCTAATTCAACTATAAGGCCTGTCGCTTCTGCAATAGGAATAAATTTATCTGGAGGGATTGCGCCTTCAGTTGGGTGGAACCATCTTAATAACGCTTCATAACCAACGACCTGATGAGTACGGCTATCAACTTGAGGTTGGTAGTAAACTACAAATTGCTTTTCTTTGAGCCCTATACGTAACTCATTTTCAATAAATAAACGCTCATTTGCGGCCGCATTTAATTCTTGGCTATAAAAGTGGAAGGTATTACGTCCTTTTGCTTTTGCCTCATACATTGCCAAATCAGCATGTTTGAGTAACTGATCTTCCTCTAAGCTATCGTAAGGAGCCATAGTTATACCAATACTCGCGCTCACAATAACTTCATTGCTACCTAGTTTTATAGGCACATTCAGTGTTTTTTGAATTGTATTGGCAACATCAGCTGCGTGAGCTTGGCTTTCTATACCACTGAGCAACACTGCAAATTCATCACCACCTAAGCGCGCTATGGTGTCCTCGGCTCGTAAACGTTTTTTAAGTCTGTTTGCCACTTCAATTAATAATTGATCGCCAGCATCGTGCCCTAATGTGTCGTTAATACGCTTAAATTCGTCTAAATCAAAGTAAAACAAAGCAAATGCATAATGTCCGCGCTCTGCTAATGCCATTGATTTACGCAATTGCATTCTAAAAAATGTTCTGTTGGCAAGTCCCGTAAGGGTGTCAAAGTAAGCCAATTGTTCCATTTTACGCTGGCTTTCTTTTACAAACGAAATATCTTGTGCTGATGCTACATAACTGGTTATTTCACCGCCCTCTTCACGAATTGGCGAAACACTTAAAGACACCCAAATTGGCTCTTTGTTTAAACCAGCTATTAATGTGTCCCCGCGCCAGTAATTACGGCTGCGTAAATCTATGTCTATATCTTCAATTAAAATAGACATTTCTGAGGCAATAATATTAAGTAATGGTGCTCTATTAAAATGGCTTTCTGGATAGCCTGTCATTTCGAGCATTTTGGGGTTTACGTACTCAATGACAAAATTTTCATCGGTGATCACAACCCCAGTGCCCGAGAACGCGACCGCTTTAGATAAACGATTAGCTGCTTTTTCAGCAATTTCTTTTTCTGTAATTCTTTGGTTTAAACCATCAATAAGCTTGCGAATTTCTACCGTCATGTCTCTAAATGAGCCATTAAGGGTACCAATCTCATCTTTGTTTTCTGGCGGAAACTCTGTTGTTAGCTGACCTTTACCAAAGCTTGTTACTGCATAAACTAAAGTATGTAAACGGCGAAGCACTAGTTGATAAAGCGCCTGATGCAGCAATAAGGCAACTAATATTGCGTATAAAATAAAGAGTCCAAAAAACTTCAGTTTTAAATCTTGTAACGCAGATAACGTTGATGAACGTTTTTTATAAACCCCTATGTACCAATCTAAATCATCAATTTTACGGATATTAATAATGTGAGCTTCATCATTTTGTTCAAATGAATTGGCGTATTCTGGTAACTTCACCGCAATTGCATCGTCAATAATTGACTGCAGTTCTGGGTTTACAAATTCGTTAGTAGCGAGTGCTTTATTGTCACTACCGTAGTCAGCTAATAATGCGGGGTTTAGATTGGGATGGGCTAACAATTGCCCTTTACTATCAAATACAAGTAAGTGTTTTTCTTTATCGCCAACAGGTAAAAATGAAATAAGTTTGTTAAGGGAAATATCGCTTCCCGTTACACCTAAAAACTCGTTATCAACATACACCGGCACTAGTAAGCTAATAACCCACTTTCGCCATACTGTATCGTAATAAACTTTTGACCATGCAGGCTCTCGCTCTGACCCCAACATACTTTTAATAGATTTATACGTTGTACCTTGCGTAACTCTAAACTCGGCTGGTGCATTTAATGCCCAGTTTGGAGGAGAAACACGAATGAAATCGTCATCGGTAATTAAATAAAAGTTAAAAAAGTCGTGTACCAGAGTCGGAGAAATTATACGCCATAACATTTCAGAATCATTAAATAGGCGTTTATAAAAGGGAGAGTAATTTTGCTGTGGTAAAAATGCTGCTGACAATCCATCAGCCGAGGCACTTCGAATGGTACCATCGCTATTAAACTGTAACTGTGATTTATTACCTAAATTAATTGGTGAATTAGATTGAAAAAGCTGCTCTGTTACTACGTTATTAGCTTGCTGAGCAATATTTATTTTTGTTTTAATACGCTCATTAAACTGCTTAACTAATAAATCTGTAGAGCTTTTTAACACCTCATGTTCTTCAAAAACAAGTTGTTTCTCTTCAGATTTAAGCATTAAGGCAGCCGCACATACCCCTGCTATTAAACAAATAGCAGATATAAGCAATGAAAGTTTTACACTTAAAGAATTCAATCCAAAACGAGATGGAGGCCGTCTGTAAACCACGGGTCAACCTTAATTATTAATAATTGTTATTATTTGAACCAGTTAACGAAATATACCAGATCCGCATTCATATTTATAAATTATTTGTAAAGTTTCTATAATAACCACCTAAGGTAAATAAATAGTACCCTAAGCTTATTTAGATCTTTATTGACATTGTTGGCAACTCTCCATACATTAACCGTATGAATATATTTATCTCTCGCACTTTTTTTTCGTTTTTTAGCTTCTTTATATAGAAGAGGCTTACCTGTTTGTGAGATAAAATCAATCGAATAGTAAAGCCTCCCAACCGGGAGGCTTTTTTGTTTTTGCTGTGTAATAACAGCCTACTTTTGGAATGAGGATACCAAAATGACAAATGATGTATTAAATGCACTAAGACACGATATAAATGAAATAGACTCCGACTTACTCGTGTTATTAGCTAAACGCCGTCGCATTAGCCACGGTGTGGTTGAATATAAAATCGCCAACAACAAGCCAATTCGCGATGAAGCACGTGAACTCGCGCTTCTAGAAAAATTAATTGGTTATGGTAAGTCACTGGGTTTAGATGCTTACTACGTAAATAATGTGTTTCAAACTATTTTGGAAGATTCAGTTTTACACCAACAAGCAATGTTACAAAAAAACCTTAATCCAGACGCACTGAGTGAAACACACCGTGTAACTTACTTAGGTGGTCAAGGTTCTTATAGCCAGCTTGCATGTCATAAATACTTTAGTCGCCGCCCTGGTAAATTAATTGAAATTGGCTGTACATCGTTTGACGAAATAACAGGTAAAGTAGAAAACGGCCAAGCTGATTTTGGTTTATTACCGATTGAAAACACAAGCTCTGGTAGCATTAACGAAGTATTTGACTTATTACAGCACGCACAAGTCTCTATTGTTGGAGAAGTCACCCACAGTGTAGAGCATTGCTTACTCGCAAACCCTGATACTGAACTTAGCCAACTAACAAAAGTATTTGCACACCCACAACCATTTGCACAGTGCAGCCGCTTTTTACAGGGCTTAGGTGATTTACAACATGAAACTTGTGACTCTACATCAAGCGCATTACAATCAGCTCTAAACACACCAAATAGTGCTGCAATTGGCTCTGCACAAGCAGGAAAAAATGTCGGCCTTGAAGTCATCAAATCAAATCTTGCTAATCAAAGCGAAAATCATAGCCGCTTTATTGTTGTTGCGCGTAAACCTCTGCAAGTGTCTAACCAAATTCCAACTAAAACTAGTTTAATCATGTCGACAAAACAGCAAGCGGGCTCACTAGCCGATGCGTTGATGATTTTTAAACAGCATAAGATTAATTTAGTAAAACTTGAGTCGCGCCCAACTCCGGGCAATCCGTGGGAAGAAGTATTTTATGTGGATCTTGAAGCAAACTTAGCTGATAGCCAAGTAAAAGAAGCGCTAGAAGAACTTAAAGAACACACCCAATATGTGCGTATTTTAGGCTGCTATCAAAGCGAGTCATTACAGGCTGTAAGCGTTAATACCTAATACACACTTTCATAATTAAAAAGGGCCGATATCGGCCCTTTTTAGCAAAAAGTGACAAGTATTAGTCTAAAACTTTTGAATCATTCGCTTTATTTAATAAGCTTCGGCTTTGTGTTAAAAAGTGCTCTGTTGAGTCAGAAAAGTAAACTTTCGCCTGTGCAAAAGAATCAATAAGCGCTGCTTTATCTCCTGCTTTTAATTTTTCCAATGTACTTGCAAAAGTGTCTTGGTACTGTGCGAGTAGGCTCTCTACATCATCGAATTGCGCTAACATAATATCTGAGTACAACTCCGGCGACTGCGCAAATAAACGCCCTACCATCATCAGCTCTAATTGATATATAGGTGACGAGCAACTACGTAACTCTTCTAGTGTATGACTTTGTTTTGCTAAAAACTGTCCGTACACAAATGTTGTTAAATGGCGCATTACCTGAATAATTTGCATTGCTTCGTCGTGTTTTTTAGCATCAAGCTCAACAAGCTGACAACCCCATACTTGTAACTGCTGTAACAAGCCTTTTGCCGCTTGGTGCTCTCGCCCTTCACATACAACGACTGTTTGTTTTACCCAGTGTGATATGTCAGGGCCAAACATAGGATGCAAACCAACCACAGGGCCACTGTGCGCAGCTTTTAGTGCTTTAATAGGCGATTGCTTTACCGATGTAATATCAACTAGTAAACAGTCATCATCTAGTTTAGGTAACTTAGCAACTACTGCGTCCAATGCATTAATTGGTACGCTAATCATTACTAGCTTGGCACCTTTTAAAATATTTTGCGCATCGTTTTGCTGATCTTTATCTAAAACTTTAACTTCGTAACCTGAGCGAATAAACTGCTGAGCAAATAGCTGCCCCATAGCACCTTGGCCACCTACAATAACAATTGGCGAAAGTTCTGGCGCTGCACATGCAAGTTTTGCTTGTTGGTTTTGATAGGCTTCTCGCATCATGCGTCTTAGTATATCTTCAACGAGATCGGGGCTTACATTTTGATTTATTGCTTCTTGTCTTCTTGCCGCTAATAGCTCTGCTTCACGATTAGGAGCATGTAAAGGCGCGCCTGTTTGTTGTTTTATCTCACCAATTTTTTGCGTAATACCATTACGTTTAGCAAGTAAGGCAACAAGTTGTGCGTCGCATTCATCTATACCTTCTCTCAGCTGTGCTAAATCACTTATGTCAGCCACGTTCATACCACCTTAAAAAACAAATAACGTAAATATAAATTTACATAAAAGTAAACTAATCAATACGATAAATACTAACAGGATCAGCTAACTGATAAAAGGCTAAAGCTTAAATTTTACTAATGAGGAAATAAGAATTGAGAATTGAGAATTGAGAATTGAGAAAATAATATTCTAAAACCAAAACGGGTTGCAACCCGAAGGATGCAACCCGTTTTTTTGCGTTGATAAACAGCGCGTATTAGTTAAGTTTTTCTCTAATACGTGCAGATTTACCAGAACGCTCACGTAGGTAGTAAAGCTTAGCACGGCGAACTGCACCGCGACGCTTAACTGCTACGCTATCAATAAGAGGGCTGTGCGTTTGGAATACACGCTCAACACCTTCACCGTTCGAAATTTTACGAACTGTGAATGCTGAGTGAAGACCACGATTACGCTTAGCGATTACAACACCTTCAAAGGCCTGTAGACGCTCTTTAGCACCTTCTTTTACTTTTACCTGTACAACCACTGTATCACCAGGGCCAAATGCAGGTACGTCTGTTTTAAGCTGCTCATCTTCAAGCGCTTTAATAATATTTTGGTTTACTTTTGCCATTATGTTTCTCACTTTCCTAGGTGTAACTGTCTTCTAGCCACAAGCTTTTTGGTACTCTTGCTGAAATTCTGCGAGTAATACCGCTTGCTCCTCAGTCAGAGCTAGGTTATGCAACAAGTCAGGACGTCGTAACCAAGTTCTACCTAATGACTGCTTAAGCCGCCACTTTGCTATCTCTTGGTGGTTTCCACTGAGTAATACAGCAGGAACCTGTTTGTCGTCCAATGTTTCTGGTCGTGTATAGTGTGGACAATCTAACAAGCCATCCGAAAACGAATCTTGTTCTGCTGACTGGTTATGACCTAACACACCTGGCACTAATCGCGCTACTGCGTCAATTAATGTCATGGCAGGTAGTTCACCACCACTCAAAATAAAATCACCAATTGACCATTCTTCGTCAACATATGATTCTATTATTCTCTCATCTATACCTTCATAGCGACCGGCAATCAAAATCAGTTTATTAGAGTTAGCGAGTTCGCTAGCGCCCTGCTGATCAAGTTTGCGCCCTTGCGGGGACATATAAATTACTTTAGCGCCATCACCAGCTGCTTTTTTAGCTTCGGCAATCGCTTTTTTTAATGGCTCAACCATCATTAACATACCTGGTCCGCCCCCGTAAGGACGGTCATCTACGGTTCTATGCTTATCTAAAGCGTAGTCTCGCGGATTCCAACAGTTAAAATCAATTAAACCATTTTTTACTGCGCGACCGGTAACACCTTGGTCTGTAATAGCGTCAAACATGTCTGGAAAAAGGCTTATCACCCCTACCCATAATGAACTAGTTTGCGTCATTAAAACCCTGGATCCCAATCTACGGTAATTTCTCTTGCGTCGTATTTAACTTCTTTAATAACCGAATCAGTTAAAAAAGGAATCAAACGTTCAGCTTGACCAAATGCGTCTTTACTGTTTGCTTTCACAACTAGTACGTCATTTGACCCTGTCTCCATAAGGTCATCAACAATGCCTAAGCTATAACCTTTATCGGTTACAACAGACATGCCAATGAGATCTCGCCAATAGAACTCACCTTGCGGAAGTTCTGGTAAATGCGCTGCATCCATTGAGATTTCAGCATGGGTATAAGCCATTGCTTCGTCTCGGTCGTTTATCTGCGCAAATTTAGCGATAAAGCCTTTGTTGTGGCGACGCCAGTCGACCACTTCTAAGGACTGCCATTTACCTTGCTGCCCTATCAACCACGGGCTGAAATCGAAGATCCCTACGGGATCATCAGTAAATGAATGTACCTTAAGCCAGCCCTTTATACCATATGGGGCACCGAGCTTTCCTACGACAATTATTGATGAGGTGTTCTCTTGACTCATGGTTACACTTACGCCTATTAAGCCGCTTTACGAGCGTCTTTTACTAACTTAGCTACGCGATCTGAAAGAGATGCGCCCTGACCTACCCAGTGTTCAACACGTGGTAAATCTAAACGAATTTTTTCTTCTTGACCTGAAGCAATTGGGTTAAAAAAGCCTACTTTCTCGATGAAGCGACCGTCACGCGAGAAACGGCTATCCGCAACCACAATTTGATAGAAAGGGCGTTTTTTAGCGCCACCACGTTGCAAACGAATAGTTACCATACCGTCCTCTATAAAGATTGACTGTTTTCATTAATAAGATTTACTCCCCAGAATGGGGAGCTGGGGAATTGTACGAGTTTTTGGCAATAACGCAAGTAAGAAGTGAAGCAAAAAGACAGTTTAGTAGGTTAAACCGTGATCTCAACGACAAAATAGGGTTAAAGGTGTATTACATGCATAATTTATTCAACAAAAAAGGAGCTATTTGCTCCTTTAAATATGATTCGCTATTATTTAAAAAATAACTCAAAAGTATTTTTTAAAACTTAGGACCACCGCCACCCATCATCCCAGGTGGTAACATGCCTTTCATACCGCGCATCATTTTAGTCATGCCGCCTTTACCTTTCATCTTTTTCATCATTTTTTGCATTTGCGTAAACTGCTTAAGCAACTTATTAATCTCTTGTACTTGTGTACCAGAGCCAGCAGCTATGCGTTTTTTACGTGAACCTTTGATGATTTCTGGACGTGCGCGCTCTTTTTTAGTCATTGAGCTAATAATAGCTTCCATTTGGATAAATGTTTTGTCACCCATTTGGCCTTTAACGGCATCTGGTAAGTTAGACATACCAGGGAGCTTATCAAGCATCGACATCATGCCACCCATGTTTTTCATTTGCTTTAATTGATCAGCAAAGTCGTCAAGGGTAAAACCGGCACCTTTAAATACTTTTTCAGCAACTTTGGCAGCTTGCTCTTTATCTACTTTCATTTCGACTTCTTCGATTAATGAAAGTACATCACCCATACCTAAAATACGCGACGCTATACGGTCTGGATGAAAAGGCTCGAGTGCGTCAGTACGCTCACCCACACCCATAAATTTAATTGGTTTGCCTGTGATATGACGAATAGATAAAGCAGCACCACCACGTGCATCACCATCGGTTTTTGTTAATATTACACCGGTTAGTGGCAGGGCTTCGTCAAATGCTTTAGCTGTATTTGCCGCATCTTGACCCGTCATTGCATCAACAACGAATAAAGTTTCAATTGGGTTGATTGCTTTGTGAAGATCTTTAATCTCGTCCATCATGTTGCTGTCAACATGTAAACGACCTGCGGTATCAACAAGTACTACATCTATAAATTTCTTTTTAGCATGAGAAATTGCAGCGTTTGCAATATCCACTGGCTTTTGCGAAATATCACTTGGAAAGAAATCAACGTCAACTTCTGTAGCAAGCGTTTCTAGCTGTTTAATCGCAGCAGGGCGATAAACATCGGCACTTACTACAAGCACTGATTTCTTTTTGCGTTCTTTTAAAAACTTAGCAAGCTTAGCTACACTGGTGGTTTTACCCGCACCTTGCAGACCCGCTACCATAACAACGGCTGGCGGTTGTACATTTAGGCTTAGCTCTTCATTGGCCTCACCCATTGCTTTTTCTAGTTCTTCACGCACTATTTTTATAAATACTTGGCCTGGGCTTAAGCTTTTTGTAACTTCAACCCCAACTGCACGTTCTTTAACTTGTTTTACAAACTCGCGAACAACAGGCAGTGCCACATCGGCTTCTAAAAATGCCATACGCACTTCGCGAAGTGTGTCTTTTATGTTGTCTTCAGTCAGACGGCCACGGCCACTGATATTTTTTAAGGTTTTACCTAATCGTTCTTGGAGGTTCTCAAACATGTAACGGTTCCGATAAGACGTTTATATCAATCCATTAAAATTTTACGGTTAGTTTGATTTTCAATTAACCAGGATTGACTTATTAAGTTTCAATTAAAAGTAGTATACCGTATATGGCGTCTTACAATACAGTGTTCAAGTGCACCTTGTTGAGTTTCTTTTTTTAAGGTCTATGCATTTGCTTTGCTATAAAATACAATGGCTATATAACAACAAGGATTATTTTGTCTCAAATTAAGTGGCCCAAGCACAATGCTGATTATTAGTTTAACTATTATTGCCAGTTTATTTTATGTGTTAGCAACGTCTCACGTGCTCTCACGCCTGTTTCATCAACAAGGCCCTAGCCAAAAGGTAACCGTCATATTGAGCACGGTTGCTATAGTGGCGCATATGCTGCTGTTAGTTAACTCTGTTTTTAGATCCGACGGTCAAGACTTAAGTATTGTAAACGTCTCCCTTTTAACATGCTGGGTTATTGTAGTTTCAGTAACAGCTGTGTCGCTAAAGTTCCCTGCCACTTTATTATTGCCCGTTGTTTATGGTTTTGGTGCTTTACTTACAATTGCCAGTTTATTTATTCCTCATCATATTTTACTTCAAAGCATTAATATTGAGGTTGGCTTAGTAACACACATTTCCTTATCCCTATTGGCCTACTGTATTTTAATTATTGCTACTTTATATGGTGTACAGTTCTACTTTATTGATAAACGTTTAAAACGTAAAGATTTAGCAATTGTGCATAGTCACCTTCCGCCTTTGATGGTTGTTGAGCGCCAGCTTTACCAACTCCTTAATTTAGGCACCATATTACTCACGTTCGCATTACTCTCGGGGTTTGTATTTCTTGATGGGATGTTTGCTAAAGAGCTCATTCATAAAACGATATTGTCGTTAGTTGCGTGGGCTATTTTTGCCATTGTAGCCATCGGGCATATGAAAAAGGGTTGGCGCGGTAAACCTGTGGTTATTACGATCATGGTCGCTGCATTTGTCCTCACACTCGCATATTTTGGCAGCCGTTTCATACAAGAAGTGATACTAAATAAGTTTTAACTTGACTCTGCTTGCTCACTCTAGCTTAATACGCATTGATTTATAAGAAAAGGATCCATCGTTGGACGACATATCGACAAGTACCCTATTTATCATTTTAGGTTTTTTGGTGCTTTTTTCTGCTTATTTTTCTGGTTCAGAAACCGGAATTATGTCAATCAATCGTATACGCCTGCGACACCTCGCTAAAGAGGATCATCGTGCAGCTAAACGAGTCAGTAAATTACTTAGCCGTCCAGATAGGCTCATCGGTTTAATCTTAATTGGCAATAATCTTGTCAATATAGCTGCAGCTCAAGTTGCTACCATTATAGGTATTCGCCTTTACGGTGACCTTGGTATTGCTATCGCTACGGGTGTGTTAACTTTAGTCGTGCTTATATTTGCCGAAGTAACACCTAAAACTCTTGCTGCCCTCTATCCTGAAAAAGTTGCCTTTCCAAGCTCAATAATACTTAAAGGGTTACTAAAAATTCTTTTTCCTTTTGTTGTTATCGTTAACTGGATGACCAACGGGATATTGCGATTATTTGGTATTAGTGCCGCTCAAATCGACGAGCACAGCATGAGCAAAGAAGAATTAAAAACAGTGCTCAATGAGTCAGGCGCACTTATCCCTGCTCGCCATCAAAGTATGCTGACCTCAATTTTAGATTTAGAGCAAGTAACCGTTGAAGATATCATGATCCCACGTAACGAAATTGTGGCTATTGATATTAATGATGATTGGAAACTAATTAGTCGCCAGCTTACCCATGCACAACATACTCGCGTGTTGTTGTATCGCGACAATATAGATGACGCAGTAGGCTTTATTCACTCTCGAGATGCACTTCGTCTACTTACAAAAGAGCAATTTGATAAACCATCTTTGCTGCGTGCTGTACGCGAAATTTACTTTATCCCAGAGGGAACATCACTTAACACTCAGCTGTTAAAGTTTCAGCAGTCTAAAGAGCGTATTGGCTTAGTAGTAGACGAGTATGGCGATATTCAAGGTTTAGTAACGCTTGAAGATATTTTAGAAGAAGTTGTTGGCGATTTTACAACTACACAAACTCGTACGCCAAGCGAAGAAGTAGAAACACAAACAGATGGCTCTTGTATTGTAGATGGCGGCGCTAACGTACGCGATTTAAATAAAGAGATGGGTTGGGATTTCCCACTAGACGGCCCAAAAACTTTGAGTGGTTTAATTGTTGAATACTTGGAAGATATTCCCGATGCAAATATTAGTCTACGTATTGCGGGCTACCCTATTGAAGTACTCGAAGTAAAAGAGAATATGATAAAACAGGTGAAGATTCAGCCTAATAAGCGTTCTCGCTAAGTATAAAAGGAGCCGATTGGCTCCTTTTTTATATCCATTAATAACTCTCTAGCCAAATATAAGACGTTCAAACCAACCTTTATCAAGCTCGCCTTCACAGCGCTTTAATTGCGCGCCATAACGGCTCGCTCTGTGTTTAACTTTATTTGCTACACCCATTAACCACTTTTTCTTTTTATATGTGCCACGCTTATAGCCACCCCAACCTTCATGATAATTAAGGTATTGTGCGTAAGCATCCCATTTAGAGATTTTATTTACTTTATGCGTTTTATAAACAAACCACGCCATAAAGTCGATTGCATCGTCAAAGTCGTCTCTATCAGCACCATTGTTTCCTGTTTCACGAATATAATCAGACCATGTTGGTGTTTTAGCCTGTGAGTAGCCATAAGCATCACTTGCGCGACCGGTTGGAATTATCCATAAGAAGTACTCCATAGGCGGAGCGGCATCATGCTTAAATGAGCTTTCCTGGTACATCATACTCATGAGTACATGCTTAGGAGAACCCCATTTTTCTTGCGCATCTTTTGCGTCAAAATACCAATCAGGTTTTTCTTCAAATATTTTACATAGATCGTTAGGTTGTTTTGGAGGCGCTGTAGCACAACCAGCTAAAGTAATGGCAAGAGATAAAATAATTGCATTTTTTTTCATTTTTCTAAGATCTCACAGAACTTTTTTAAAAAGTGTGGGTCTGACTCAATGAATGCAGCAGTACAGCATTAGTTCATCCCTGAATATATATTTACGCAGCCAACTTAGGCTGCGTTTTTTTTGCTTAAATTTTGCTAGGTATTAAGATTATTTACCGTCAAAATACGCATCTAAAAAGGCAGTAAATGACTGAGTATCTGCTTGCTCAATTACAGTTTGTGCTTCGTTAGACTCTACAACTTGTTGTTCTAGCCAAGGCTTTAAAAACTCACTGTAATCAGTGTCTGCGTGGCTTTGTTTGTATTTATTAGCCAGTGCTAGTGCAAAGTGACCGTTGTCTAAACCAGACTCTTTTAATTGTGACACGTAACGTCCAGAATAGGTAAGCTCTGGATTATGCACCCACGTTGCCATGCGCTTTATAGTATCGGAGTAATAATTAACACCATAAGCATTATCCATCCATTTAGCGACATCAGTGAGCTGGGCAAATATTTCATCACCCCACGACTGAAGACTACGCTGTGTATTATTAAAGTTAAGCATTAGCCCTTCTTCTCGACCTTGATTGACTACTGTGTCGAGGTTTTCAGTACTGCGTGCTTGTTCTTTCCAATCCATTGGAGCTGAATCTTTTAATAAACAATACGTTAAAAACACATCTAAAAAGTTAATTTGCTCAATATCAATACCCACTTCGCTAAACGGGTTAACGTCTAAAGCGCGAATTTCTACATATTCAATGCCTGCTCGAAGCAATGCATCCGTTGGCGTTTCGCCACTTTTAGCATTACGCTTAGGACGAATTGGTGAGTAAAATTCGTTTTCAATCTGCAGAATATTTTTATTTAATTGTTTAGGGTTTTCACTCTTATAGTCATCAAGATCACCATAAATTTCTGATGGTGTGTTGATTGCTTTTTTAAGACCTGCAACATATTCATCTAACGAGTTATACATTACACGTAGTGACGACTGGGCGCTATTTGTATAACCTAAATTGCCTAAACGCAGTGCCGTACCAACTTCTAAGTAAAGCGTACCTTTACCTAGTTTTTTAAATGGTAAATCGGTTTTTCGACCTTGTAAAAATGAGTTACATAATGCTGGTGATGCACCAAACATGTAAC
>NZ_JACJED010000060.1:0-259 GCF_014163885.1 Pseudoalteromonas sp. SR43-2
GTCTAAAAATTCAGTTGTCCTAGTGACACATTTATGTGTCCCCATCGTCTAGAGGCCTAGGACACCGCCCTTTCACGGCGGTAACAGGGGTTCGAATCCCCTTGGGGACGCCACTTACTTATTTTTAATAGGGAAGTGAAGTGTTATTAAGAAAGCTCGCCTGAAACGAGTCTAAAAATTCAGTTGTCCTAGTGACACATTTATGTGTCCCCATCGTCTAGAGGCCTAGGACACCGCCCTTTCACGGCGGTAACAGGGG
>NZ_JACJED010000061.1:0-256 GCF_014163885.1 Pseudoalteromonas sp. SR43-2
TCTGTTACCGCTCGACTTGCATGTGTTAGGCCTGCCGCCAGCGTTCAATCTGAGCCATGATCAAACTCTTCAATTAAAAAGTTTTATGTCTTTCGACAGCTCAATGAATTCTGAATTTTTTAATATCTTTCGATATTGAATTGACTGTGCCGAATAATTACCGAAATAACTATTCTGTTGGTCACTCAGTTTTCAATTGAGACTCTAATTTGTTTGCCTCGCTACCTAAGTAGGTTGGCTGTTAGAACTCAATCTG
>NZ_JACJED010000062.1:0-251 GCF_014163885.1 Pseudoalteromonas sp. SR43-2
GATATTGAATTGACTGTGCCGAATAATTACCGAAATAACTATTCTGTTGGTCACTCAGTTTTCAATTGAGACTCTAATTTGTTTGCCTCGCTACCTAAGTAGGTTGGCTGTTAGAACTCAATCTGCACGAGTGCCCACACAGATGATTGCTTTATATTGTTAAAGAACGTTGCGATTATAAAGTTGAACTTTATCTCGCTAGGGCTGCGCATATTACGCTTTCCTATTTTTTTGTCAACACTTAAATTTAA
>NZ_JACJED010000063.1:0-251 GCF_014163885.1 Pseudoalteromonas sp. SR43-2
CTAAAAATTCAGTTGTCCTAGTGACACATTTATGTGTCCCCATCGTCTAGAGGCCTAGGACACCGCCCTTTCACGGCGGTAACAGGGGTTCGAATCCCCTTGGGGACGCCACTTACTTATTTTAATAGTGAAGTGTTATTAAGAAAGCTCGCCTGAAACGAGTCTAAAAATTCAGTTGTCCTAGTGACACATTTATGTGTCCCCATCGTCTAGAGGCCTAGGACACCGCCCTTTCACGGCGGTAACAGGGG
>NZ_JACJED010000064.1:0-248 GCF_014163885.1 Pseudoalteromonas sp. SR43-2
TATAATTTAATACGAAGAATAATGACGATGGCGGCGACAGTCACAGGGATATGGCCTAACCAGCTTAGTTTCTCTAGCAGTTCGATGGCTGTCATTCAGTATTTCTCGTCAGTATCTATAATGAGTCCAGGGAACATTCCAATACACTGGCAACACTTACTCAATACACTGCTCTTATTTAAGCTTCCAGCTAGACGAGAGGATAGAAGATATCCCCGATGGGTTAAGCCAAAACCATCTAAGTATCC
>NZ_JACJED010000065.1:0-246 GCF_014163885.1 Pseudoalteromonas sp. SR43-2
CCCCCTTTGGTCCGTAGACATTATGCGGTATTAGCAGTCGTTTCCAACTGTTGTCCCCCACCTCAAGGCATGTTCCCAAGCATTACTCACCCGTCCGCCGCTCGTCAGCAAAGTAGCAAGCTACTTTCTGTTACCGCTCGACTTGCATGTGTTAGGCCTGCCGCCAGCGTTCAATCTGAGCCATGATCAAACTCTTCAATTAAAAAGTTTTATGTCTTTCGACAGCTCAATGAATTCTGAATTTTT
>NZ_JACJED010000066.1:0-246 GCF_014163885.1 Pseudoalteromonas sp. SR43-2
AAAAATTCAGAATTCATTGAGCTGTCGAAAGACATAAAACTTTTTAATTGAAGAGTTTGATCATGGCTCAGATTGAACGCTGGCGGCAGGCCTAACACATGCAAGTCGAGCGGTAACAGAGAGTAGCTTGCTACTTTGCTGACGAGCGGCGGACGGGTGAGTAATGCTTGGGAACATGCCTTGAGGTGGGGGACAACAGTTGGAAACGACTGCTAATACCGCATAATGTCTACGGACCAAAGGGGG
>NZ_JACJED010000067.1:0-227 GCF_014163885.1 Pseudoalteromonas sp. SR43-2
ACTATTTTTTCCGGCTCAATCGCCTCTTTTCAGGCACACTTATATTAATTTTTTAGGATACATATTATGTCTAATACAACTACTGGTTCAGTAAAATGGTTTAACGAAGCAAAAGGTTTTGGTTTCATCGAGCAAGAATCTGGTCCTGATGTTTTCGCACATTTCAGCGCAATCTCTGGCGACGGTTTCAAAACTTTAGCTGAAGGCCAACGTGTACAGTTTACTGT
>NZ_JACJED010000068.1:0-224 GCF_014163885.1 Pseudoalteromonas sp. SR43-2
TTTAGTGTTGATGTACCTAACGAATTAAGTGAAGGCGAATTTACTGTTGAAGTATCAGTTACCGATACTGCAGGTAATGAAACTACCGCAACAACAACAGGCGAAGTCGATACTGCCGCGCCAACAGTTATTATTGATCCAGTAGGTGATACTAACAACACCACCCCAACTATTTCAGGCACCGCGACGGGTGAGCCAGAGGGCACGGTTGTTACTATTACAGT
>NZ_JACJED010000069.1:0-213 GCF_014163885.1 Pseudoalteromonas sp. SR43-2
TAATTAATATGCTCTTTAAAAATTTGGAAAAGCTGATAATAAAATTCTGATGAATAACATTGTTATTTATCAAGAGTTTTCAAAAGTAAAAAAAGAATGGTAGCAGTACCATTCAGTGCCATTTAGTTAACTCTTATGAGTTGATTGATTGGTATCTACTTTAGTATTCAATATTAACTTCTGGCGAAGTTAAACTGTCACAAAACAAAGACC
>NZ_JACJED010000006.1:0-150581 GCF_014163885.1 Pseudoalteromonas sp. SR43-2
ATGGTCACTCAGTTTCAATTGAGACTCTAATTTGTTTGCCTCGCTACCTAAGTAGTTTGGCTGTTAGAACTCAATCTGTACGAGTGCCCACACAGATGATTGCTTTATATTGTTAAAGAACGTTTGAGTCGCTTTAGCGTCTCAAGGGATGCGAATAATACACCCTTTATTTTTCGAGTCAACACTTTCTTTTAAACTTTCTTTTTGGAAGATTTAAAACCGAAGTTTTACTTAACTCTCTGAGTAGTTCGTGCCTCGCTATGCGTTGTCCGCTGCGCGTCGCCATATCCCGTCTCAGTGGGGCAGCATTATAGGGAGCGGCGGATTTTACGCAAGCGTTATTTGCATAAAATAGTAATTAAAATTAAGCCCCAAGCAAGCGCACACGATAAACACAAGTTACCCACAAAACCCTGTTGATAACTCTTGTTTTTACATAGATAAACCATACTAAAGCTATTAATTAAAACCTTAAAAATGCAAAAAGCACCTTATGTAGGTGCTTCTCAAAAGTAATAGTTATTAGAATCTAGTGTCTGTTTATCTTTCAAGGTTAAATTTGCAGCAGCCTGTTTGGTATTCAGGCAAGGCAGAGCCTATGTAGTGTGGTTACTCCCCATAAATAGGCGATAACGTAGCATTAATGCCAAACAGGCGCTGCCCAAAGGGTTCTTCCTAGGGGCTATTTACTCTTTGTTACTCGGTTTTTACTTAGCCCACTAGGTTACAAATCTCGCGCCGCGATTAAACCCCCCTAGTTTGAACAAATTTTAATCCGCAAAGAGCAACAGACCCTAGTATAAAATACTATATAACTTGCGGCGATACTTAGCTGCGAGTGCGTCGCCATCAGGTAAAGAGGCAATAATGGCTAAAAAGCTTGGTTTTGCTTCGTTGAAGTTCAGATCTTTTTGTAGAACTGTAAACAGTACATCCAATGCCTCTTCTTTTCTGCCTGCTTCATTAAGTAAAATACTGAGCTCTTCTTTTAGTTCTAAGTCATTTGGATACTTTTCTACTTGTTGTTGCTTTTCTTTAATCTCTGGTGAGTCTTTTGCTTCAAGCGCGGCTTCGCATTTTGCTTTAATATTATTAAAGTAAGCATCTTGCTCTTGTGCACCTATTGTATTTATAAGCGCTTGCGCTTCATCTACCTTGTGAATTTGAATACATATGTCTGCTAGCACTAACTTGATACGTGCATTACCGCTATCTACTTCATAAGCTTGCTTTGCATAATTCAATGCAGCATTTAAATCTGACTTTAATAACGCTTGCTTTGCTTGTTCTAATAGTAAGTCTTGTTGCGCAGGTAAATGCTTTGCTAGGGCTTCGCGTATTTGCGCTTCGCTTTGAACACCTGCAAGTAAATCTACTGGTGCGGAGTCTTTTAATAATACAAGCGTAGGCAGTGTTTGCAGACCAACTTGTTGCGCAAGTTGAGAAGCGAGTGCTTGTTCTGCATCGCAATCTAGGTTTGCTACTACTATATAGCTTGCATATTCTGCTGCTACTTTATCTAAAATTGCGGCCTGTCCTATACAGTCAGGACTTTGAGGAGAGAAAAAGTTAAGCAACACCAATTTTTGTTGTGATGTTTCACCGAGTACTTGTTGAAGGTTTTGCGCATTAATACTAACTATGTTGCTCATTGAATTGATTGCCATATTCGTCTATTTAGGTTTTTATATGGTGGTGAACATAATAATTACAAGTCATATACCTAAATCACTCGGTATACATATTCAACAATAAGGGAAAATATGAAATTAACTTACCTAAGTGCAATACTTTTATTAGCAAGCTCATTAGTACAAGCAAATGGACTCGATTTGAATTTAAGCAAAGCCATGCCAGCTATTGAGAAGTTTTACCTCGACTTACACCAATCCCCAGAGCTCTCTTATCACGAACAAAAAACAGGTAAAAAGATAGCAGATAGATTAACTCAGCTGGGTTTTAAAGTAACAAGTAATGTAGGTGGCTTTGGTGTTGTCGGCATTTACAAAAACGGAAACGGTCCAACCGTGATGATCCGCACTGATACTGATGGCTTACCTATTATAGAGCAAACAGGAAAGTCCTACGCCTCAAACGTCAAAGTGATAGACGAGCACGGTGCAAAAGTAGGTGTAATGCACGGTTGTGGCCACGATATTCACATGAGTTCTTTTATTGGTACTGCTGAGCAATTAATAGTACACAAAGATCAATGGAAAGGCACTTTGATGATGGTTGCACAGCCTGCAGAAGAAGTAGGTGGGGGTGCTAAAGCGATGTTAAGCGAAGGACTATTTAGTAAATATGAAAAACCTGATCATATAATTGCTTTACATGTAAGCGCTAGCGTCCCCGCTGGTAAGGTATCAATGAAAAATGAATATATGATGGCAAGTGTAGATTCTGTCGATATTACAATTAAAGGTAAAGGTGGTCATGGTGCTTATCCTCATACAACTATAGACCCAGTGGTTATAGCTGCACGCACTGTACTTGCTTTGCAAACAATCACAAGCCGAGAGCTTTCACCGCTTGAGCCATCTGTTATTACAGTGGGGTCTATTCATGGTGGTTCAAAACATAATGTGATTTCGGATGAAGTAAAACTACAACTCACTCTCAGAAGCTATAACCCCGATGTAAGAAGCGCTCAAATAGCAGCAATAAAACGAATCACCGCAGGTATTGCACAAAGTGCTGGATTAGATGAATCAAGCTACCCTGTTGTATATGTACATGAAGATGAATCTATTCCATCTACTTATAATAACCCTGCACAAACAGACATTGTTAGAAACTCTATCGCCAGTGCAATTGGTGATACTAATGTGCTTGAAACACAAGCTGTAATGGCGGGTGAAGACTTTGGCCTATACGGACGCACCGATGAAAATATTCCTATTACCTTATTTTGGCTAGGTGGTGTAAACCAAGCACAATATGCAGATTCGATAAAAACAGGTGAGGTTCTCCCTTCCCTACACTCTAGTAAATTTGCACCAGATTATAAAGTTGCTATCCCTACCGGAATAAAAGCAATGAGTAACGCTGCTGTTGCCTTATTTAATAAGTAACCTAAGTTTAGGTTAAGTAATACCAATTCAACATTAAGTAATATGGTTTAATAAAAAAGCTCTGTTGCTAACTAGCAACAGAACTTTTTTTATAACTCGACTTTTTAAAGGTCGCTTTTCCACCTCGTTTAGCAAAACGTTTTTTAGGTGAGCTTTTTGGTAACTTCGCAAATGCATTGCTATCGCAGTTTGCTGCTAATTGAACAAACTCATTTAGGTCAGCAAGTAAAGGTTGTAAAAATTGCTGATAACTCATTGCCTGCTGTGCAATATCACCTAAGCTCGACTCCCACTTTGCGGTTAAATCAGGACTCGCTAAACCTTGTGGTAATACGCTAATAAGAGCAAGTCCCGTTTCGGTCGCTCTAATTGACTTACCTTCACGTTTTAAAAAACGCCGCTTAAATAGCAACTCGATTATTCCCGCACGTGTTGCCTCCGTACCTAAACCATCGGTGTCTTTTAATACTTTTTTAATTTGTGGATCTTTAACATAACGGCTAATGCCCGTCATCGCAGCCAATAATGTAGCATCGGTAAAATAAGCAGGAGGTGATGTATGCTTTTCGACCACTTCGCCTTGCTCACAAAAAAGAGGCATACCTTTAGTTAAAGGAGGTAACGTAGTTTCATCTTTTAATTCAGACTTACCCATTAATACCTTAAAGCCCAGGCTTACATCTTGTTTTGCATTTGCTTTAAAAAGCCCACCAGCAATAATTACCTCAGCTTTAGTTTCGTTATATATATAGTCGGGATAAAACTGAATTAAGTAATGACGGCTTATTAATTGATATACCTTTGCTTCGTCACCGCTCAAACTCGCTGACTTTAACTGCTTAGCCGTAGGCACAATGGCATGATGGGCAGCTACTTTTGAATCGTTAAAACATTTACTACGCTTTTTTACATCAGCCCCGTTTACTAATTCACTGCCTTGCCCCCCATTTGCACTTATTGCCTTTAAAATAGCAGATGCTTCTTGATGGTGATCTTTAGGTAAATAACGATTGTCTGAGCGTGGGTAAGTTATTAATTTATGACGTTCGTAAAGTATTTGGCAAATATCCAATACTTTTTGAGCTGGCATACCAAATGCTTTAGCCGCATCGATTTGTAGTGCAGATAAATTATAAGGTAATGGAGCACTTTGCTTTTTTTGTTTTTGGTCGAGAGAAGTAAGCTCAGCACTTTGCTTTGTAATACGTGAAGCAACATTTTCTGCAAGAGCTTTGTTAAGTATTCGCCCTTCTTCATCTTGATGTGGCTCACATGCTTTACTAGGAACCCACTTAGCTATGAATGGTTGATTATCTGGAGTAAGCAAATGCGCCAATACATCGTAAAAAGGCTTAGATACAAAGTTCGCTATTTCGTTATCTCTATTAACAACAAGACCTAAAATAGGGGTTTGAACCCGCCCTACCGAAAGCACATTACCAAATCCTGCTTTTTGCCCAGCTAATGTATATGCACGCGTTAAATTCATACCAAATAACCAATCCGCACGAGAGCGTGCTAAAGCAGATACACTTAACGGAACAAAATCTCGATTAGAACGCATTGCGCCCAATGATTTCTTTACCGCCGATAAGTTTAAATCACTAATGAGTAAACGTTGCGCACTTTGTTTTTTAGCCTGACTTATTTTAGCTTCTTCTATTACTTGGTCGACCAGAAGCTGGCCTTCACGGTCTGGATCGCCAGCATGAATAAGTTGTGAAGCTTGTTTAATTAATTTTTTTAAAACAGTGAGCTGTTTGCGAGTTTTGGTTTTGGCTTTTAACTTCCACTGCTCAGGTATTATAGGTAAGTGATCAAACTGCCACTTTTTGAAACGCTCATCGTAGTCATCGGGTTCTGCTTGCTCAAGTAAGTGCCCTATACACCATGAAACACAATCACCATTAGCTACTTCTATATACCCATCGTGTCTTTTATGTGGTTTTGGTAAGGCATCGGCAATTGCTCTGCCTAATGATGGTTTTTCTGCAATGTAGAGTTTCATGGGAGCCGCTCACTCACTGTTCATATAAACAGTAGTTTAGCACAGCTATTTTAAAGGTGGGGAGTTTTATCTTTTGCCCTAAAATTACCTTGTTTAGTGAAAAGAATAATTAGAGGTAAATAACACACAACAACTGTGGCTATGTTGATAAATGGTATTAGAGTCTGATAAACAGCAGTACTGTAAGCTAAATCCCATAAATGACGATCAACTAAGCGGAATAGTTGCAATATAGGTGCACCAATAACTACCAATTGACCAATAGCACATTGCCATAGGTACACTTTATCTTTTATCCCCCAGTAAGCGATAAGTGCCATCCAAATAATATCTGTTAGCGCCCAAACTAAATAACGATAAATATAAATGTCATCAAACCCTCTTAGGCTTGAAGCAGTTAGGTTACCAAAGAGGAAAAAAGCTGCGGTCAGTAATACAAATCGAAAGGCTAGGCGATCTTTAAATACAAAAAATATAAAAATAGCTGGGCTTAGCATTAAAACCCAGCTTTTACTTAAAATACTAACAATATACAAAAACCATTCAGGCAAAACACTCAGCCTTACTTTGTTTTTTTATCGTCATCTGTACCATCACCATTACCTGGCATGCCACAATATTTATTGATTATTTTCACAGAAACTCCACCACATATGTTAAGGAAATGTACTTTAAGCTAAAACAATAGGATTGCCAAGGTACTTAAACGAACAAAGTACCTTAAAGTGAAACTTATTCAATAAGCGATAGCGTCAAGCTCTAGCTTAACGCACGTCAATCGGATCAGACTCTTTAGCCTTACCTTGTAATATAGATATTTCTACTCGGCGATTCCTGCGGCGATCTTCATTTGAATCGTTTGGAACAAGTGGACGGGTATCAGCCCGACCCACTACCATCATGCGGTTTTTATCAAACCCTTGCACCGTTTGCAGCTCGCTTGCTACTGCTACAGCACGCTTTGACGATAAGTCCCAGTTGTTAATATATAACTCATTCGATACCTGAAAATCGTCGGTATGGCCAGATACAGTAATTTCGCCAGGTACATCTTTTAACAGCACACCAATATCTTGAATTATGGGTTTAAACTTAGGTTGTAAAAATGCACTACCCGAAGGAAATGAACCATTTTCACGAATACGAATAATTATTTGCTGCCCTAAAGATTCAAGCTCAATTGCACCATCTATTATTTGCTTTTCAAGCTGCTGCGCGATTTTTTTAACGAGCTCGTTAGTTTGTTCCTGATCGGCCGCTGAAGTTGCTTGCTCTGACGATTGCTCTTGAGAAGTACTACGAGATTCGCCACCGCGTTTGTCCCCGCGTTGTTCTTGCCTGCCGCCAGCTGAGCTTTCATCTCCAGCCTGAAACTCTAACATTTGTTGAGTCATTTCGACTGTTTGCTGCTGAATGGTTTCTATTGGAGTGGGTTCTGGTTTACCTGGGGTAAACTCCATAGCAATAACAGAGGTACCTTTAGGGATATCTTTTACTTCAATTTTATTCTGCACACCAAAAGCAAACTTCATAGAGCCCGCAATTTGTTTAAACTTAAGTACATCCATTTCTGAAAACGCAAGCAAGAGTACAAAAAAGCACATTAACAGTGACATTAAATCGGCAAACGTTCCCATCCATGCTGGTAGGCCAGGTGGTGGGCATTTGCACTCTTGATCAGACATAATTACTCCTCGGTATCTACTTTGCGTTTAGATTCAGCTAAGTAATTTTTCAAAATACCTTCGATTACTTTTGGATTTTGGCCATCTTGTATACCTAAAATAGCATCTAAAATTAAACGCTGATTCATAGCCTCTTCGTCTTTACGCAGTTCAAGTTTTACCTGAATAGGAATTGCTACAACATTGGCTAAAAACGCACCATATAAAGTTGTTAAAAGCGCTACCGCCATTGCCGGGCCAATTGCTTTTGGGTCATCCATGTTAGATAACATTGCAACTAAGCCAATTAGAGTACCAATCATTCCCATTGCTGGTGCAATATCGGCTAATGACTTAAATAAGCCTGCGCCCATTTCATGTCGAGTAGTGGTTAAAGAGATATCTTTTTGAAGTGTGGCGCGAACAACATCTGCGTCATGGCCATCAACAAGCATGTCGACGCCTTTGCGCATAAATGGATTCGGGATTTCAGCTTCTTCGAGTGCTAAAAACCCCCCTTTACGAGCTGAATCAGCAAGTTCTACTGCTTTTTCAATAAGTTCTTCTGGCGTTTCAATTTTAAACATAAACGCTTTAGCAACAACTTTACCTATACCCAAAAACTGCGACATGGTGAAATTTGATAAAACAATGAAAAGTGAACCACCAAATACAATTACACTAGAAGGAGCATCGGCAAACATAGCCATTTCACCGCTACTACTCATAAACATAGACATGACAATTAAGCCAATTGCGCCTAGGATCCCGATTATGGTTGCTAAATCCACATTTCCTCCAGAAGTTTCATGCTTAATGGCCTTATCATAAACTTTTATTATTAACTGCTTATCGGCAACATATTGAATTGCTTAAGCCATTTTTATAAATAAACATAAAAAGCAGCCTTTAGCACTATTTTAGATCAAGTTATAAGGGCTACCTAATTATCAATTGATTTATTAAACTAACAGACCGCTATTAAGGCTTTATTAATACACTTGAAATATAATTTAACGTTATAAAGGTAAAAAACCAATATCATCCTTTGACCTAGTTTAGCATTCCCCCTAAAATTGACCCCTAAATTTATTATGTAAGCTGAAATAAAGATGGCGACTAAAAAACCTGAAAACTTAAGTTTCGAACAAGCACTAGAAGAATTATCTACAATCGTTAGTGACATGGAACAAGGTGACTTATCGCTTGAGCAATCGTTAAAGCAATTTGAGCGTGGAATTGCATTAGCAAGTGCTTCATCAGGTAAATTACAGCAAGCAGAACAAAAAGTATCAATTTTGATGGGAAATGGTGAAAAGTCAGTTCTTACAAATTTTGATAATGATATGGAATAGCTGTGAGCATAAATAATTATATCGAACGTGCTCAAAAAGATGTAGTAGCGACCTTACAACAGCATTTTAAACAGCCTCTCGATACTGAAGAAACAGTCAAAAACGCCACCCAGTATGGATTATTTAATGGCGGTAAAAGATTACGTCCATTTTTAGTTTATGCCACAGGTAAAATGCTCGGTGCAAACCAGCAAGACTTACATGTACTTGCAGCTGCAATTGAGTGTATCCATAGCTATTCGCTAGTTCATGATGATTTGCCCGCTATGGACGATGACGACTTACGCCGTGGCCGCCCTACTTGCCATATAGAATTTGGCGAGGCAAATGCAATTTTAGCCGGTGATGCCCTACAAACTCTCGCCTTTGAGCTTATTGCGAATCACAAATTTACATGCTCGTCGCAAACACAAGTAAAAATGATTGCTACGCTTGCCAACGCATCAGGCCTTGAGGGCATGGTAGGCGGACAAGGTCTTGACATAGCAGCAACAGATAAAGTAATTACCGTACAAGAGCTTGAGCGTATACATAAGCTAAAAACCGGAGCTTTAATTAATTGTGCAATTACACTTGGTGCACTGTGCAGTGAAAAGGCAGATCAACAAACCTTAGAAAATTTAAGCATTTTTGGGTATGCTATAGGGCTGGCGTTTCAAGTACACGACGACATTTTAGATGTTGAAGGCGATACGGTTACTTTAGGTAAACCACAAGGCTCCGATATTGCCGCGAATAAAGCGACATATCCGGCGTTATTAGGTATGCTAGGCGCTAAAGAAAAGGCGCAAAATTTAATACAACAAGCCCATGAAGCGTTGGCAAATATAGATGCTGACACAACACTTCTTGCGTCGCTAGCAAATTACCTAATTGAGCGTGACCACTAATTTTTGCTCATACGTATTGCAATTAGCACTGACATTATTACTCAACATTAATTATTCGTAAAAGCTTTGAATGAATTAATGTTAGCGAAGGATATATATAAAACCATGACACTTGATAGTAGCAAGTATCCATTACTTAATTTGGTTGACGAGCCAGCCCAATTGCGTGACTTAGCGCAAGACAAACTCCCTGCATTTAGCAATGAGCTGCGCGATTATTTACTCAACTCAGTATCGCAAAGTAGCGGTCATCTAGCGTCTGGTTTAGGGACGGTTGAACTAACCGTTGCGCTACATTATGTTTATAACACTCCAGACGATCGCCTAGTTTGGGATGTGGGTCACCAAGCTTATCCACATAAAATCCTTACAGGTCGTCGCGACCAAATGCACACTATTCGCCAAAAAGACGGTTTGCACCCTTTTCCTTTTCGCGATGAAAGCCAATACGATACGTTTAGCGTAGGCCATTCAAGCACCTCTATTTCAGCTGCCTTAGGTATGTCTATTGCCGCCCAAAAAGAAGGCAAAGGTCGAAAATCTGTAGCCATTATTGGTGACGGAGCTATCACCGCAGGCATGGCATTTGAAGCGATGAATCATTTAGGTGATGTAAAATCAGACATGCTTATTATTTTAAATGATAACGAAATGTCGATTTCAGAAAATGTTGGCGCATTAACAAATCACTTTGCCCGAATTTTATCAGGTAGCTTTTATACTAACATTCGTGAAGGCAGTAAAAAGTTACTCTCAGGTGTGCCTCCGGTAAAGCAACTTGCCAGTAAAATGGAAGAGCACATTAAGGGCATGATGATCCCGGGGACCTTCTTTGAAGAATTAGGCCTAAATTACATAGGCCCAATTGATGGTCACGATGTAAACATGCTTGTAGATACATTACGTAATATGCGTAATTTAAAAGGCCCACAGCTTTTACATATAAAAACGCAAAAAGGTAAGGGCTACAAACCGGCTGAAGCCGATCCTATTGGCTACCATGGTGTACCAAAATTCGACCCAAGCACAACTAGCCTGCCTAAATCTAAACCTAGCGCTGCTACTTTTTCAAAAGTTTTTGGCGATTGGTTATGCGACATGGCAAAGCAAGACAGCAAGTTAATGGCTATTACGCCAGCAATGCGCGAAGGCTCTGGCATGGTACGTTTTTCTAAAGAGTTTCCAGATCAATACTTTGATGTGGCCATTGCAGAGCAGCATGCAGTTACTTTAGCGGCTGGTTTTGCTTGTGAAGGTTTAAAACCTGTTGTTGCTATTTACTCGAGCTTTTTACAACGTGCGTATGACCAATTAATACATGATGTTGCACTGCAAAACTTACCTGTATTATTTGCCATTGACCGCGCTGGTATTGTTGGAGCCGATGGTGAAACTCACCAAGGTGCGTACGATTTAAGCTTTATGCGCTGTATTCCAAATATGGTAATTATGGCACCAAGCGACACCAACGAATGCCGCCAAATGCTATACACCGGTTATAAAGCAAACTGCCCTGTTGCAGTTCGTTACCCTCGAGGTAGCGCAGGTACTGCAGACATTGGAAGCACTATGCAACTGCTTGAAATAGGTAAGGCAGATACAATTAAGAAAGGCAGTAAAATTGCAATTTTATCATTTGGTACATTACTTGATAATGCACAGCTTGCAGCTAACGAATTAGATGCAACGCTTGTTAACATGCGTTTTATTAAACCTCTTGATACTGCACTTTTAAATGAGCTTGTAACTAGCCACGATGTAATTGTAACCCTTGAAGATAATGCTATTGCTGGCGGTGCCGGCTCTGCAATTAACGAATACTTGGCAACGCAAAAGGCTGATATTAATATCCTTAACTTAGGTATTCCTGATGAGTTTATTAAACACGGCACGCAAGATGAAATGCACGATGAAATGGGATTAGGCGAGCAAGGAATATTAAACGCTATTAAGGCGTTTATCGCTTAAGCTATTTACTTAGTTTATTAAAAAGGAGCCTCAAGGCTCCTTTTTTTGTTTTTAATTTTAACTTTTTTGCATCCAGTTTCATTTTATAGCCGTTATTGATATGAGGTTAACATGTAAATAATCGGTGCCGCTTAGTCTATGCCTTATGAGCAAGCGCGTTATTTACCTACATTTGATGGAATATTTAAAAGGTAAAAATGATGAATAAAGCTAATTTAACAACTCATTCAGCACAAAAAAACACACTTAAACACACGCTTAGTTTTTCAGCTTTAACACTTGCAGTATTAATCGGCATTACAGGCTGTAGCTCAGACGATGGTGAAAACGGCGTAGATGGTATTGCAGGCACCGATGGACAAAACGGTACCGACGGTACAAATGGCAACCCTGGTTTTGCATCAGCCACATTAATTTTGGCAAACAATGGCGAGAGCAATACAGGCACTATCGATTTAATTAACCAAAACGCCTCTAAACTAAAAACCTTTAATACAACAGCTAACGAAGGCGTTGCATTTGATAGCTTAGGTAATTTATTGCAAGCAAGCGACAGCGAAAATGGCAGTATTAAAACTATTTGCCAGCTTGCAAATCGTAGTGACGGCGCAACCTATACAGCTAATACAGATCGCGAAATAACAGGTACTAACACAACACTGGTAAACCCTAAAGGAATAGCTGTAGCACAAAAGAGTGGCCTTGTTTTTATTGCTGACTTTGGCGCTATGCAAGTAACGACTTTTGGCGCTACAGCCGCGGGCGATACAGCGCCTTTAGGCACAACTATTACAGAAGCGGCGCCGTGGGATGTTGATTATGATGAATCTAACGACCGCCTTTATGTAGCACTAACAAATGGTGATGTAGCCGTTTATGATAATTTTGTTGGTGGTGAATTTGCCGCAATGCCAAGCCGCACAATTACTCCAAGTAATAATGATGGCACGCAAATATCTGTAAATATTCACGGCATTGTTTATGACTCAAATACTAATAAACTTGTTTTGTCTGATGTAGGCAGTGCCTCAGACGCAACCGATGGTTCGTTATTTGTAATTAATAATGCTTCAACTGCAGAGGGCTTAGTAAGCGTTGCACGAAGTATTGCCGGTCCAGCAACAATGCTTGGTAACCCAGTTGATATTAGCCTTGAAGGTAGTGACTTACGTGTAGCTGAAAAATCAAATGATGCTGTTCTTGTGTTCAGCAATATATTTTCAGGTGAGAGCGGCGATATCACTCCTGATTTAGTTACCTCAACAATTAAACCTGAGTCAATTACTAAACTGGGTATACAAAATGAGATGGCTGATATTTCAGATAGTGATACCGCTAATATGGCGCTGCTAGGTGTTGCTGTAAGTAGTAATCCGGGCACTGCAGGTGAAACAACTGGGCAAATTAGTCGATTAAGTTCACAACTTAACACAGAAATTGGCAACTATAATGCAAGTCAAACTATCGAAAGTGTAACTTTTGATAAAGCGGGTAATAGTTATACAACGTTCGATAACAGTACAACCTCAATTGGCGGTATTATTATTTCAAATAAAGTGGCAATAAACAGAGATGGGCAAACTTATAATACGAACCAAGACAGCATTATTACTGGTTCGAATACAGGCCTTATATCTCCTAAAGGTCTTGATGTGGCTTCTGATAGCGGTATGATTTTAGTTGCAGAAAATAATGCAGATACTCCAAGTATTTCAATATTTTCAACTTGCACCACAGGGGATGCAAGCCCATTAATGACGCTTACGTTTGCAAACGATGCTCGCCCTTGGGATGTTGATTACGATGCAAACACTGATCGAGCTTTTGTAGCACTAACAAATGGAACAGTTGCTGTATTTGACGAAGTTAAAAGCAAACTAATGGCTGGTAGTACAAATATTGCAGTTGAGGATAGGCTTATAACGCCAGCAAATGCAGGTACAACAGTAGCAGCACCAAGCAACATGCACGGCATCGACTACGACTCGCTAAGTGGCTCGCTAATACTCTCTGATGTTGGTAGCGCAGCAGTTGCTGACGATGGCAAAATATACGTATTGAATAACGTAGCAACGGCATCGGGCTTGGTAAACATAAGTACCACTATTAGCGGTCCAAATACCTTACTGGGTAACCCTGTTGATATTATGTATACCGGAACAGATTTATACGTAGCTGAGAAGTCAAATAATGTGGTTATGCGATTTAATAATATTTTAAGCAGTGCAGGCGGTGATATAAGCGCCGATACCAGTACGGCATTTGCAGCCCCTGAGTCGATTGCAATATTACCAGCTTGGCTTAACAAATAGAGTTAACCTCACCATGCCTGACCAATAACCTTGGTCGGGCATTATCGCATCCACACTTTTATATCTGCCAAGCCATTACTTTGTAAAATACCTAACTGCTGATCAACATTAGAGTTTTGTTCAAACTCAAATGCATCGAGCTGCTCATCAAACGTAATATTAGCCACACCATCACCACCGCGTTTTTTAACTTGATGCAATGCTATATCTGCTAAGTTAATAGAGGTTTCCCAGCTAATTACCTGCCCGCCTAATAAAGGTAATGGATAAAATGACCAACCAATTGATGCCGTGATATTAGTTGTTTTTCCATTTGGTAATTGGAACGAATTAGCCGCTATTACTTTACAAAGTTCTGAAGCATAGCTGTCTATTTTATTGCATTTAAAGTCACGTAATAATAATAAAAACTCATCACCACTCCAACGTGCCACATAGTCAGAGCCCTGCGTACGCGAATTTAACAATGCAGCCATTTGCTGTAAGCAGCTATCACCTGCAATTGGGCCATACGCATCGTTAATACGGCTGAAGTTATCAAAGTTAATAATTACCAGCACCAGTGACTTACCTTGTGCCTGCAGCGACTGTGAATTACGTTGAAAGTGCTCAATATCTTTAGGGAGTTGATCAAACAAAAAGCGGCGACTACGTAGCCCTGTTAGCTCATCTGAGTGACTCACTAATTTAAGCTGTGAATTCACTTGGCCTAATTTATCATTAGCTTGGCGAAGCTCTAAGGTACGCTCAGTGATTAAGCCCTCTAATGCTTCTTGTTTTCTGCGCTCTTGTGCTCTAAACACCCAAAAAATGAGATAAAAAAGCAAAATAAAACCACTGGTAATTAAAAGCCTAAAGTAAATTGTTTCGTCAAAGCGCTCAGGCACTACAAAACCGTATTCTACATCTTGCGCTTTAGCCCAGTCTTCACCTTGGCGCTTAGCTTCTAATTGAAACAAAAACGAGCCAGGAGGCAAGTTAGTATAAATAGCTTCACGTCGCGTATTTGCATAGCGCCAGTCACTATCTAAGCCACTTAGTTTATATCTAAATTCAATGCTGTTTGGTGCATAGTAATCAATAGCTGTGTAAGTTAGCGTTATATCACGCTCGTCTGTTTCTAATGATGGTTTTTTACCAAGCGCAGCGGTAGTTAAATGACGAAGTGGCGTTGTTATTGTCTCTATTGTTGGCTTTAATGCAAGCACACCAAATAGCTCTACATTTTTAGGTATTTCAACAACACCTTGTAAGCTTGGGTACCAAATAGAATTTCCGGTGTCTGCTACCGCATCATGCCCAAGTCCACTACAACATTGATTCGCTTTACCATCAAGTTGACGGTCAAAAGATGAAATTACTTCTTCAACTTTTAAGCTTTTTATTTCTGTTTTAAATTGCTCTACAGGCATTCTGTAAACACCTTTCATGGTGCTTACCCAAACATGCTTTAACTTTTCATCATATTCTAGGCTAAATATAGAACCATACGGTAAACCATTAGCTGCATCGAGCTGACGCCATTGCCCTTGCGTACTTCTGTAAAAAAGCCCGTCGTTAAGAGAGCCGATTAAAATACCAACGCCATCTATATGTAGCACGCTAGTTACGTATGCGCTTTCAAGTGTTGTTTGGTCGCCAATTTTTTCAATGCCACGGTCTGTAAAGTAATATGCGCCCTTACTAGTACCAATCACACCAAAGTTTGTTTTATCTAATACGTAGGTAATAAACTTACTACCTAAAAAAGCGTTATAGGCAAAAGGCGTTAAACCAGCATAATTTAATCGATATAAACCGCGTCCGGTACCAATCCAAAAGCCGCCTTTACTGGAGCGACTTATTGCAAATACCGGATTATCGCGAAGTGCTCGACCTGGGACGGTGTAAAGTGTCTTGTTTTCAAAAACAAATAAGCCGCGCCCTGTGGCTATATATAATCGCTCACCATCAAATTGTAGATCGTGTACTGATGCGTATCCATATTTACTACTTGGGACTAAATTAATAAAACTTTTATCTAAATCGAAATAACCAATGCCGCTTTTATTCGCAACCCACAGTTTACCATCGGGTGCTTGGCTAATAGCCATAACAGATTCGGTCATGTTTGAAACTGCTGAATGTCTTTCGACTCGCCCTTCATGAGCAAGCCACAAGCCTTCACTAAAGCTTGCTAACCAAACGTTATTTTTATCATCTCTAAAAATATCAGCAAACCATATACTTTGATCAAGTTGGCTAGGCTCTACCCATTGCCACTCACCGGTTTTATCTCTGAACAATAAGCGCCCATAGGTCGAAACCCACAAGCCACCATCGGTATCGCTCATAAACTTATAAACGGCTGAGTTATTTGCATTAGGTAAAGGAAAAGGTCTTAGCTCGTCATCTAAATCTAAAAAGTATGCACCTAGCTCAGAGGCTATGTACAAATTACCATTTAAAAATGATAAATCGTGCACTATGGTTTGCGCTAAGCGCTCTGGTAAAGATATTTTTGCGGTAAGCTCTAAACGTAGTTTAGAAAAGTCTGATGAGTTTTTTGTAAGGCGCAATAAATGACGATCATTGACCAGCCAAATGCCTTCAGGAGAGAGTGCCATTTGGCTAACAGAGCCAACTATTTGTGTTATCACCGTAGCATTAACAATAGGTAGAGGACCATTTACTTCAGTGCGTAAATCAACTTGCCCTCTATCTACATAGTATAAGCCGTTGGCCGCAATCCATATGCTACCTTTAGAGTCCTCAAGAATATCTCTTACAGGACCTTTAATATTAAATTCTTGTGCTGCAAATGTGGCTGGGTTAATAACTACCAAGCCACTTTTAGTGCCTACCCATAACAAACCACTAGAATCGACTAAAAGCTTATTAACACCATTACTAGGCAAGAATGGACTATTTTGCGTGTTGTAATTTGTAAATGTTGTACCATCAAAACGGCTTAAACCAAATTGCGTACCAAGCCACATATAGCCTTGCTGATCTTGCACAACACTTTTAAGTGATTGCGACGGTAGGCCATCTTTTATATTCCATTGCTTAACTACGTAATCAGTAATTGAAGCCCAACTTGGCGTCGCGCACAACATAAGTACACAAACCAATAAAAATCGCATCATATTGCTGCCACCTAGTTAAACAAATCAAATATAAAAATTAAAAGGGCAATAAACCCACTTTTATTAACGCTTGCAAACATATAAGCGAAAAAATACCCGCAAGTATATCGTCGGCCATTATACCTAAACCGCCATGTACTCGTTTGTCTAGCATACGGATTGGGCCGGGTTTTGCTATATCAAAAAAGCGAAATAACAAAAAACCTACGAGTAATGTCTGCCAGCTAAGTGCTGCGCCAATCATAGTGATGTAATAACCCGCCACTTCATCCCATACGATAGCAGGATGATCGTGCACGCCTAGATCATCAGCCGTTTTACCACACGCCCATATACCAAATATACTGATCACAACAGCAAATACAATTTGCAGCCATAACGGATAATACATGGTCATAAAAATGAATGGCAAGGCAGCAAATGTACCAAATGTACCGGGCGCTTTAGGGGCAAGCCCAGTCCCAAAGCCCAGACCAAAAAACTGATGTGGACGCTTTAAATTAAACTTGCGGTTATTGTTCAAACCAGCTCCTTTGCAAAGTGCTCAAAACCCTGCGGTTCAAAATCAAACTTTTCACCGTTGTGTAAAAGCTCAATTTGGCCATCGCCACTTTTAACTTGGCCAATGCATGTTGCATCTACACCATACTGGCGTAGCTTTATTTCTAACATACTTTTATTGCTATCAGGGACCGTAAAAATTAATTCGTAATCATCACCGTAACTGAGAATAAATGGCAGCTGCTGATTAAAATCAAGGCTTGCTTGCATCGCATCTGAAGTTGGAATACTTTCAATATTCACCACTGCACTTACTTGTGACATATCCAGTATATGACTTAAATCAGCGATTAAGCCGTCCGACACATCGATAGCCGATGATGCAAGGCCTCGTAATACCTGCCCTGCAGCAACACGTGGGGTTGGAAAGTCAAAGCGTTTATTTACGTACTTTAAATGCTCTGGCTCAATACTTATACCTTGTTTGCGAGACTCAATTGCAAGTCCAGCGTCACCTAGCGGACCCGTAACATAAATCCAATCACCCACTTTTGCGCCACTACGACGAAGTGCAGTACCTTCGGGTACAGTCCCTTTCGCACAAATAGTGATGGTTAATGGGCCCTGAGTTGTATCGCCACCTATAATCTGCACATTAAAATATTCAGCAATTTCATGCATGCCATCAGTAAACTCTTCAATCCACTGTGGATCAATACTTGGCAAAGTTAACGCAACTGAAACCCAAGTCGGCTCAGCGCCCATGGCCGCTAAATCACTTAAATTAACAGCAAGCGCTCTGTGACCTAATGCACGAGGGGAAATATCATCAAAAAAGTGTACGCCAGCAACAAGAGTGTCTGTTGTAACGGCAAGTTGGCAGTTTTGTGGAACGGTTACTAAAGCGCAATCATCCCCTATACCTAGGTTTACATCACGACGGGTGATACCGCGACCTTTAAAGTAGCGGTTAATTAATTCAAATTCCTTCATACACAAAAAAGCCGGCCTATGCCGGCTCCCCTCTTTAACGGTTTACTTACTTGCGTAAATGCTTAACAGCTTTATCAAGTACACCGTTTACAAATTTATGGCTGTCTTCAGCGCCAAAAATTTTGGCCAGCTCAATACCTTCGTTAATAGCAACTTTATAAGGTACGTCTTCACGGAACTTAAGCTCATAGCTGCTTAAACGTAAAATTGCACGCTCAACCATATCTAAGTCATCAAACGGACGTGTTAAATGTGGTGATACAGCTTCGTCTAGTTGCTTGTAATTTACAGCAACACCCGTCGCTAGATCTTTAAAGTATTCAACATCAATTTTAGTAACGTCTGTTTCGATCAACATTTGTTGTTCGATATCGGCAATTAAATTGCCACTTATTTGCCAAGAATAAACGGCTTGGAGTGCTAAGATACGTGCTTTACGTCTTGCTGCTGGTTTCACAAAAATTCCTTAAACTTAAATTTTATCTAACACATTAACCATTTCAAGCGCGCCTAAAGCAGCTTCGCCGCCTTTATTGCCCATTTTGGTGCCAGCACGCTCAATTGCTTGTTCAATGCTTTCTGTGGTTAATACGCCAAATGCAACCGGGATATCATACTCAAGTGATACTTGCGCAAGACCTTTGTTTGATTCGCCAGCAACTAGGTCAAAGTGTGGTGTACCACCTCTGATCACTACGCCTAATGCGATGATTGCATCATACTCTTTTTTTGCCGCAACGCGTTTAGCCGCTAAAGGTAATTCTACCGCGCCTGGCACATAAATAACGGTAATGTCGTCATCTGATACGCCACCTGTGCGTTTTAGCTCATCAACAGCACCTGCAAGGAGGCTGCTACCAATAAAGTCATTAAAACGAGAAATGACAATGGCAAATTTTTTGCCTGGAGCGTACTTATTACCTTCAATAATTTTCATTTGATAACCCTAAAAATAAGTTCAAGCGGTTGCGATTGCGCAAAAATTGCTGCGCATCATACCATAAAAATAAAATAATAGCCTAGTTTAAGCGTGATGCTTATTGTGGCTCAACGTAATCAACAACTTCTAAATGAAAGCCCGAAAGTGCATGGTACTTTTTGGGGCGACTCATTAATCGCATTTGTTTAATTCCAAGATCGGCAAGTATTTGCGAACCTACGCCAACAGTACGAGATGTACCTTTGAATTTACGTGGCGTAACGCTTTGGCCAGCATCAGCTGCTGCAAATGCTTTCACAGTTGCCTCTAACTCTTCAGTGCTTTCTTGCTTACCTAAAATAACTAAAGCACCTTCATTTTTAGCGATATAAGCCATTGCTTCAGAAAGACCCCAGCTACGGTCAGCACTTCTGTCTGAAAGTAGAATATCATTAAAGGTACTTTGCAAATGTACACGCACATTTGTCGGCTCTTGATCTTTTATATCGCCTTTGAGTAATACGTAATGTAATTGGCCGTCAATTGTGTCTTTGTAAGTAACTAAATCAAATTCACCATGAACAGTTGGTAACTTACATTTTGCTACTTGCTCAATTGTTGTTTCGTTTAAGTTGCGGTATTCGATTAAATCAGCAATGGTGCCAATTTTAATATCGTGCTCTTTCGCAAAAACTTCTAAATCAGGGCGACGTGCCATAGTGCCGTCAGCATTAAGTATTTCAACAATAACAGATGATGCTTCAAGCCCAGCTAAACGCGCTAAATCACAGCCAGCTTCAGTGTGTCCTGCGCGAGTTAATACGCCACCAGGTTGCGCCATAATAGGAAAAATATGACCAGGCTGAACAATATCACTTGGGACTGCGCCTTTAGCTATAGCCGCTTGCACTGTACGCGCTCTATCTGCTGCTGAAATACCGGTTGTAACACCTTTTGATGCTTCTATCGACATTGTAAAGTTAGTCGAAAATGCTGCACCATTGTTTTTAACCATTAACGGTAAATCAAGTTGCTCGCAACGCTCTTGCGTCATGGTTAAACAAATTAAACCACGGCCATGGGTAGCCATGAAATTAATCGCTTCTGCGCTAATATGCTCAGCAGCTATTATTAAATCGCCTTCATTTTCTCTATCTTCATCATCCATTAAAATAACCATTTTACCGGCTTTAATATCGTCGATGATTTCTTGCGCACTGTGTAAATTCATAAATTTGCTCGTGTAAGTTGTCAGTTTCGTTATTTAATAAAACCCGCTTTAGCGAGTAAGCTCATCGAAATATCAGAGCCCGTTGGTTGCTCTGCACCCTTTATAAGGCGCTCTAAATAACGTGCAATTTGATCGACTTCTAAATTAACTTGAGTACCTACTTTAAAATGAGCAATTGTGGTTTGCTCACTCGTGTGTGGGACAATTGTTAATTTGAATTTATTACCCTCTACAGCGTTTACTGTCAGGCTTATACCATCAATACATACCGAACCTTTGTACGGAATGTATTTCATTAAATTTTCGTCAGTTGTAAGCCAATATTCTGTTGCTCTGGCGTTTGCTGTAATACTTGTAATCGTTGCGATACCATCAACATGGCCAGATACTAAATGACCGCCTAAACGAGAAACAGGTTGCATGGCTTTTTCAAGATTCACCGTTTGTCCTAAAGCATAGTGAGCAAAACCGGTCAAACTAATCGTCTCATTAGATAAATCCGCACTAAAACCATCAATATGTTTATCAACTACAGTTAAGCAAACACCATTAGTTGCAATGCTGTCACCTAACTTTACGTCTGTCATATCAAGATCAGCACTTTGGATACGAATGGCTAAGTCGCCTTGTTTTTTTTGTAATAAAGCAATTTTGCCTGTGGCTTCTATTATCCCAGTAAACATAGCACTACTCTTTTTATTAAGTGATTTTAATGAGTTTTGACGCGGTGATACGTAAATCGTCACCAATGCGCGCACATTCATTAAATGTTAAATCAACGGTGTTTTGCATACTCGTCAATTCAGGAAAATTAACTAAACTTTTTGCATCATGGCCCATTAGTTTAGGCGCTAAATAAAAAACAAACTCGTCAACTAAATTAAGCTCTGTCATTTTACCAGCAAGTGTTGCGCCAGCTTCAAGCCAAACATTATTAAACTGCAGTTGCCCAAGTTTTTCTAAAACGGCTTGTAAATCAACTTTACCGTTACTTTCACTGACTTCAATATGCTTTACAAAATGCGGCCATTGCAATGATTTATCAACCTTAGTCGTAAATATTATTACATCACTTTGGATTTCAAATAAAGCAAGGTCAGGTGTTAAACGGTTTTGAGAGTCAATTATAACACGCACAGGCTGGCGAAGCGGCAAATCTGTAGGTAGTGTGCACGGTAACTCACTTAATCGCACATTAAGTTTAGCATCATCGACTAACACTGTATCGGCACCGGTTAAAATAGCACAGCTTTGCGCTCGGTATAATTGTACGTCTTGTCGAGCCGCAGGACTTGTGATCCACTTACTTTGCCCATTTTTAAGGGCTGTTTTACCATCTATACTTGCTGCCATTTTACAGGTCACATAAGGTAAGCCTTGTTCCATTCGCTTAAAAAAGCCAACGTTAAGTGCTCGCGCTTGTGATTCGAGTAACCCATAAGCAACGTCAATACCGGCATCGCTCAGTATTTTAAGGCCTTTGCCAGCAACTTGTGGGTTTGTATCTACCATAGCGGCAATTACTTTTACCACACCGGCAGCTTTTAAGCCTTCGGCGCACGGTGGCGTACGGCCATAATGACTACATGGTTCAAGCGTTACATAAGCCGTTGCACCTTGTGCATTTTTTCCAGCGACAGCCAGTGCATTTACTTCAGCATGGCCTTGACCTGCTAATTGATGAAAACCCTCACCAATTATTTGATTATTTTTAACTAATACACAGCCAACATTAGGATTAGGCGTTGTAGTAAATCGCCCTTTTTTGGCAAGTTCTATGGCGCGTGCCATATACATTTCATCATGTTCGGTAAAAGTAGTTTGGCTTTGCATTGTTACTCCCCTAAACGGGCAATTTCTTCGCCAAATTCGCGTATATCTTCAAACGATCGATAAACAGAGGCAAATCTTACGTACGCTACTTTATCGAGCTTTTTGAGGGCTTCCATAATGCACTCACCCACCAAATGGCTTGAAATTTCTCGTTCGCCTGTAGCACGCAACTGCGATTTTATTATATTCACCACTTCATCTACTTGCTCTGTGCTCACTGGACGTTTTTCGAGTGCGCGATTTAAGCCATTTAATAATTTATCTTCGTTAAATGGTTCGCGGCTGCCGTCTTGTTTAATAACACGAGGCATAACCAGTTCAGCGCCTTCAAATGTAGTAAAGCGCTCGTGGCAGTCGTTGCACTCACGGCGCCTGCGAACTTGGTGGCCTCCGCCGACTAGGCGAGAATCAATAACTTTAGTATCTTTTGCGGTACAAAATGGGCAATGCATAGCTCGGTACTTCCGTTTTAAAACAAAAAAGACCGCTAAATAGCGGCCTTTTATCTTAGCAAAAAACTAAACAGTTGTGATCTAAATTACTACTGCTTATGCAATTAAGCGTATACAGGTAATTTTGCACAAATAGCTTTTACTTTTTCTTTAACTTGCGCCTGTACAGATTCATCAGTGATGTTATCTAGTACGTCACAAATCCAGCCAGCAAGCTCTTTTGATTCTTCTTCTTTAAAACCACGACGAGTAATTGCAGGAGAACCAATACGCAAACCAGATGTTACAAACGGAGAACGTGGATCGTTTGGCACTGAGTTTTTATTAACTGTGATGTTAGCGTTACCAAGGGCTGCATCTGCATCTTTACCAGTAATATCTTTATCGATTAAATCGAGTAGGAATAAGTGGTTTTCAGTTTTGTCAGATACGATTTTGTAGCCGCGCTCTTGCATAACAGCAACCATTACTTGTGCATTTTTAACAACTTGTGTTTGGTATGTTTTAAACTCTGGTTGAAGCGCTTCTTTAAATGCCACTGCTTTTGCTGCAATAACATGACATAAAGGACCGCCTTGACCACCAGGAAAAACTGCGCTGTTAAGCTTTTTATAGATAGCTTCGTCGCCACATGCAGAGATAATTAAACCACCACGAGGACCAGCAAGTGTTTTATGCGTAGTTGTAGTTACAACATGTGCATGAGGAACTGGGCTTGGGTAAACGCCTGCCGCAATTAAACCTGCAACGTGAGCCATATCAACAAACAGGTAAGCACCTACTTTGTCAGCAATTTCACGGAATTTAGCCCAATCAACAATACCTGAGTATGCTGAAAAACCACCAATGATCATCTTTGGTTTATGCTCAAGTGCTAGCGCTTCAACCTGTGCGTAATCAATTTCGCCCGTTGTTTCATCTAGTCCGTATTGAATTGCATTGTAAAGCTTACCAGAGAAACTTACGTGTGATCCGTGAGTTAAGTGACCACCATGAGCTAAGCTCATACCAAGTACAGTGTCGCCTGCTTCTAATAGCGCTAGAAAAACAGCAGCATTAGCTTGCGAACCAGCATGTGGCTGTACGTTTGCGTAGTCAGAACCAAATAACTCGTTAGCACGGTCAATTGCTAATTGTTCAACAACATCAACATGCTCACAACCGCCATAATAACGTTTACCAGGGTAACCTTCTGCGTATTTATTTGTAAGCTGTGAACCCTGCGCTTCTAGTACGCGTGGGCTACAGTAGTTTTCTGAAGCGATTAGTTCAATGTGCTCTTCTTGGCGAGCAGTTTCTTTGTTTATCGCGTCAAATAACTCTGGATCAAAATCCGAAATATTCATGCTACGTTCTAACATTGGGGTCTCCTAGGGCAACGTGTATGGTGTTTTTTTAGAGGCTTTATTGTACGCTTTAAACGACTCTTTGCCTACGCTCTTAAGTTGAGGATATTTAAACAGGGATTGAAACTATTTCACAGACTTTTTAAGATGATATTTTCTTATAAAACCATAACGATTTTAAATGAATGCTATTTCCTACATTTAATTAGTAAATGCAATTCACTAGCTTTAATAGCCTAAAGTTATAAAAAAAGGCGGCTTAACCGCCTTTTTGAATTAATTAACTTAGCCAAGTTTAGCAAGTATTTCTGTACGTAATGCGTCGTAATCGGCCTTTATATCGCTTGCTAGGCATGGTTTTGCTAGTGCGTCGCTAAGTGGTTTTGGCATACCTAATTCAATATTTAAAATACCCTCTACGCTTTCTTTAAACTTAGCAGGGTGAGCTGTGGCTAAAAAGATACCCGCGGCCCCTGGCGCTCGATTTTCAACAAGACCTTGGTACGCAATAGCAGTGTGAGGCTCTGCAACATAACCCGTTTGTTGAATTTTTTTCATCACCGATTGCGTGTCTTCCTCGTTTACGCTAGTTGAATAAAAGTTATCGTAGCTAAACCAGTTATTATCTAACATTGTTTGCACACGCGGCCAGTTGTTTGGCTTACTTACATCCATTGCATTTGAAAGCGACTCAAGTGTTGCGTTTGGCGTCCAGGTTTTATCAAGCATAAAGCGCGGCACAGTATCATTTTGGTTGGTTGTTGCACTTAATTTACCTACAGGTAAGCCAATAACCGCACCAATCATTGCAGCACATACATTACCAAAGTTGCCACTTGGCACTGATATATGCGCTGTAGCGCGTTTTTCTTTTGGTAGTTGTGCAATGGCCTCAAAGTAATAACAAACCTGAGCAACTAAACGGCTAATATTAATTGAATTAGCAGAATTAAGCCCAAGTGTTGATTTAACTTCTTCATCTAAAAAGGCATTTTTAACCAACTCTTGGCAATCATCAAAACTGCCATCAACTGCGTAACAATGAATATTGTTACCTAACGTAGTAAATAGCTTTTGCTGAGCAAGTGAAATTTTGCCTTTAGGATATAAGATGACAACATCGATATTCGGCTTGTTATAAAAAGCATGCGCAACGGCTGCACCAGTATCGCCCGATGTTGCAGTTAAAATAGTTACTTTTTCATCTTTATTAAATTGCGCTAAACACTCAGCCATAAAGCGACCACCAAAGTCTTTAAACGCAAGCGTAGGACCATGAAACAACTCTAAGCAGTATGTATTCTCTTCAACTTCCACCAGCTTAACTGGAAAGTTAAATGCATTTTTAACCATTTGTGCCACAGTGTCGCTTGGCAGCTCATCACCAATTAGGTGAGATAATATTTTGCCACTGCGTGTAACAAAGTCCATATCAAGCAATGCATCAACATCGGACAGTGGGGCAAGGGATTCTGGGAAAAACACACCTTGATTACGACCCAAACCTGTTTTTACGGCTTCAACGAACGACACTTTTTGTGAGCTATCTTTTAAATTATGTAATTGCATGACTACCTATCCTATAAAACTGTTAATTGACGCGTGCCGTCGTTATCTAATTTACAAATGTGGCAAAAGCCTTGCTCGTTAATGTAATTTGCCTCTAACCACTGCGCGCATTGCTTTGCAGCTTCAAGTGTTTTACATACACTAAACAAGGTAGGTCCTGCGCCCGAAATACTCACTATTTCAGCGCCCAACGCTGGTAAGCTTGCTTTGGCTTCACTAAAACCTTTAATAAGCGGTGCGCGGTAAGGTTCTGCTATTTCATCTTTCATTATGCTCAGCGCATCGTCAAAACGATTAGTCAACAGTAAGCTACTAAATGCCGATAAACGCTGTGCAAACTCAACACTTGCATGCATGCTCAACTCTTTTGGTAAAACCGAGCGCGCTTTTGCAGTGTTGAGTGAAAAACCAGGGAACGCAGCAACGTAGTACCAATTTTCATCAACAGGCAGTGCAATCGATTTATCAGGGATTAAATCACCTGTTAATTGCAAACCACCTAAATAGCATGGCGTGATGTTGTCGTAATGACGACCACCGCTCACTACAGCTTCAAAGTCAGCCATAAGCTCAATAAGCTCAACCCGACTTAAGTTAGTTTGTGCAAACTTATCAAGGGCAGCAAAGGTAGCCACGACCGAGCATGCACTAGAACCAAGTCCAGATCCAATTGGTAAATTCTTTTTAAGCTCGAGCTTTACGCTTGGCATATCAGGCGCAACATGCACTCTAAAATGTACTAAACACTGGTACGCTAAGTTTTCATTCGCATCACTTGGTAACTTGTGAGCGTAGTCGCCAGTACAAATAAATTCGTCACTTGGTGCTGCACTTACAACGGCTACATCGCCTAATAAACTACCATCAATTGGCGCAAGCGCTGCGCCAAGTGCATCAAAACCTACTGCAAAATTACCAATAGACGCCGGAGCATATACTTCAATCATAACGAGCTCCTAGCGCGATAGCGTTTTTAAAATATCAGCAAATACACCCGCTGCTGTTACTTCAGAGCCGGCACCATAACCACGAATTACAAACGGACGTGGCTGGTAGTATTGGCTTAAAATAGCAAGCGCGTTTTCGCCATCGCGAATTACATTAAGCGCATGTTTTTCATCAACAGCCTCAATACCTACTTTACAGTGACCTTCTTTAATTGTACCTACATAACGAAGTACCTTTCCTTCGCTCGCAGCACTTTGAATGCGGTCATTAAAATCAGCATCTAGGCTTGGTAGTTTTGCCATAAACTCATCAACGCTATCACCTTGTGCAAAACCTTGTGGTAATACTGACTCAACTTCAATATCGCTTAGCTCCAACTTCATACCGGCTTCGCGAGCAATGATCAGTAACTTACGTGCTACATCGGTACCCGATAAATCATCACGAGGATCTGGCTCAGTAAAACCGCTTTCTTTAGCTTTAATAGTTGCCTCAGAAAGTGATAAACCATCTTGAAGTGCGCCAAACATATACGAAAGTGAGCCTGATAAAATACCGCTAAACTCTAGTAACTCATCACCTGCACCAAATAATGACTGTAAGTTATCGATTACTGGTAAACCTGCACCAACGTTAGTTTCGTATAAAAATTTACGATTATTCTTTTGCGTAGCAGCTATTAAATCTTGGTAATACGTGTATGAGCTTGTTGTCGCTTTTTTATTAGCTGCAACCACATGAAAACCTGCATTTAAAAAGTCTACATACTGCGCAGCAAGTGCATCTGAAGATGTACAATCTACTAATACCGGATTCACTAAGTGGTTTTGCTTAACAAATTGCTCTACTAATTTTAAATCAAATGCTTGCTCAGATGAGGCCAATTTTTGCTGCCAATCACTAAAAGCGATGCCTTCGTTATCAAGGTGTAATTGACGAGAGTTAGCAACACCATACAAGTTAAGTTTAATATTACGCTTTTCAAGCCAAGCTTGCTGGCGCTCAAGCTGATTAATAAGCTCTTGCCCTACTAAGCCACAACCTAGTAAAAACACATCAATTGACGGCACATGCGTGAAAAAGTTTTCATGGCATATTTTTACAGCGTCATTACATAACTCACCATCAATTACCGCAGAAATAGCACTTTCTGTAGAATCCTGTGCAATTGCCACAATATTTACTTGCGCTTGTGCAAGCGATGCAAAAAACTTAGCCGCTAAGCCACGGTGTGCGCGCATGTTGTCGCCCACTAAAGTAACAATGGCTAAATTACGCTGTACTTGTACAGGCTCAATAAGCCCTGCTTGTAATTCAAGCTCAAATGCAGTTTGTAGCGCATCGAGTGCAAGTGCTAGGTCTGTTTCGTGCACACAAAAACTAATACTAAATTCACATGATGATTGCGTGATCAATACAATTGATACGTTATCGTGAGCAAGCGCGTTAAATACCTTAGACGCCATGCCTACTTTACCTTTCATGCCTGGGCCTGAAACAGTTAACATTGCAAGGTCTTGTAAGCTAGAAAGCGCTTTTACGGGCTCATCAGATGAATAATCGTTACCAATTAATGAGCCTTGTGCGTCTGGGTTATGCGTATTTTTAATTTCACATGGCACGCCTGCTTTAGCACACGGTAAAATTGTTTTTGGGTGAAGTACTTTTGCACCAAAGTAAGAAAGCTCCATCGCTTCTTTATAAGATAAAAAATCTACTTTAGTGGCTTTTTTAATATAACGAGGATCAGCGCTATATACGCCATCAACGTCAGTCCAAATTTGGCAAATCTCAGCTTCTAAACATGCCGCAGCAATAGCTGCTGAGTAATCTGAACCATTACGGCCAAGCGTTGTAAGCTCACCTTTATCATTACTCGCCGTAAAACCAGGCATAATATAAATAGTTGCAGGGTTTTCTTTAAGCACAGCTTGAAAGCGAGCTTTACTTGCCACTAAATCAGCTTCTGCATCAATGTAGCCACCAGTTGAAGCAATACAGCTTGTTGCTTCTAAGTACCTTGCATCTTGTGAGCTCAATAAAGCCTGCATCAAAGAAACGCTAACGCGCTCTCCAAAGCTAATTACAAATGCGCGAACTTGATCAGGGCAACACTGTATAAGCGACACGCCATCTAATTTATTTTTAAGTTCCCTTAGGTCTGGCCAGCTTGTAACTACTACGCCACTTTTTTCAACGTCAGCTTTTAGGCCTTCACAGCGACTCGCTAATGCTTGCCATTGCTGCGAAAAATCTAAGCCTTGCTCTGTAGCACTTGCAAGTGCAACTAGCGAATCGGTCATTCCACCTGGAGCAGAAAGCACCAATAACATTTCATCTTTTAACTGTGCTTTAACTAACTGAGCTACCTGTTGTAAGCATGCATAATCGGCAAGTGAAGACCCACCAAATTTTAAAACTCGCATTGTTTATGTTCCTCATCCCATAAAACGAAAAAAGGCCTGTGTTCTAAGTGAACACAGGCCTTTAAATTTGTTGCACCGACCTATGCCACTATCCAGTAAGAATGATGGTTGTAATAATAATGGTCAGTACGCGATTAATTGTTTTCATATGTTAAGACTGCCTTAACAAAGGCTATGCTGTCAACCCTAAATTAAAAGATAAAACAGCCTTTTTTAACATGAAAAAACCTAATGAATGCCAAATTTATGCAATATTTTATTCAAGCTTGATTTATTAATAGGTTTATCAATAAAATCAATTGCGCCAAGTTGGGCGACTCGTTTCTTCATTTTCTCCTGAATATCAGCAGAAATAACCAACACAAAGCACTCTATTTTTTCTGTTTTTATAGTTTCAAGTACTTGTATACCATCAACCTCTGGCATGGTGAGGTCTAGGCACAGTAAATCAAAGTTTTGTGCTCTTAAAAGATCGAGGGCGTTTGCTCCATTTATAGCTTGTTGTATATCTGCGTCTATACACTCATTTAAACACCGCACGACTTGTTTACGAGCAACAGCAGAATCATCACAGACTAATATCGAAAATTTCATCATGTTTACTACTACACAACCATCAAAGTTATTAAAAGACCATCTTTCTTTGCACTCAGGACACTTTAACACGCATCTAAATACTTAGCGCATTAATAATTCAATGCAATGATAAATATAGAATTAACTCATTTAAATATGATTAACGAAACTAAATTCTAATCAAACTTACAAAACTTAACGTCTAACAAATTTACTAATTCATAGCTGAGTTTAATTACATTAATACTACATACCTATTTAATTAGATTTATCTTATTAAATTTTAACTTTTTTATTTATTTTTAGAGGTTTATTGACTAACTTTTAAATTACAATAGTAACGTTACAAAAATAACAAAGGATGAACAAGTCACTCATGTTACAAAAAAGCCTTTCTAAGAAGCTGCTAACAAGCGTTTTATCCGTTTATTTTTTGCTTACCTTCGTAGTGACTTGCGGACAGGTGCTTGCTGAATATCTCAATACTAAAGACTATATACGTGATGAATTAAGTACATTACAAAAAACCTTTAGTCGTAGCTTAACACGTGCAATTTGGGAGCTTAATACCAAGCAAACAATTACAACAGCAGAAGGTTTACTCGCCATTCCCATGATTGAAGGGATTATTGTTCGAGACGACAGCGGCGAAATTATTTCACAGTTAGGGCGCTCGCTCGACATACATAAGCTATATAACCAACAGTTAGTACAAGAAGAAGCTATTTTAGAAGACGCGAAATCCGGTCTGTTTGGTTACACCTTTCCACTTATTTTTGAATTTTCTGGCCGTGCTACCCAAGTGGGCGACGTTACCTTGTTCTCTAGCCGAGAAGTTGTTTTAAGCCGAATTATGGTATCAATCTACTTTTTGATTGGTAATGCGATGATTAAAACTACCTTTTTAATCATTTTATTTTTAATGGCATTTAGAAAGCTTCTTACAGATCCCTTAGCTGAGCTTACTGAGCAACTAGAAAACCTAGAATTAGATGAGCTAGAAGGACAACACATCGAAATAGAAACAGAGGAGCATAACGAACTAAAAGTAATGGAGCAGTCGTTTAACAAACTAATAGATAAAGTGGTTCAGTACAGAAAAGAGCTTGAGCACACCCAAAAAGAACTCATTATTAGTAACGAAAAGCTCGATCATCACAACATACAACTTGAGCAAGACGTAGCCCGTAAAACATCAAACTTAAGCCAAGCAATGATGGAATTACAACAGCAAAAATACGAACTTGAAAAGCAAAAAATTGTGCTCACTGAAGAAATAGATTTACGACGCAGCACAGAGCAAGAGCTAATTTCAAAGCAAACTGAATCTCAGCGTTATATAGAAGAATTAAGCCTTGCACAGGAACGTTTATTAGGCACAGAGAAGATGGCAGCACTAGGCGGACTTGTGGCGGGTATTACGCATGATATTAACACCCCTATTGGGATAGGTGTAACGGCAATATCGTTTTTGCAAGAACGCTTAAATAAACTCGAAAGTGCTTATAGTGAAAAAACACTTTCACCAAAAGCACTAGAAGAATTTATTAACGAAGCAAAACAAAGTACAAGCTTGTTAACCACTAACTTAGATAGAGCCTCAGAGCTTATTGCTAGCTTTAAGCAAATAGCGGTAGATCAGGCCAGTGAAGCTGTAAGAACTATTAACTTTAAAGATTACACTAACGAAGTAATACGCTCACTGCATCCAAAACTAAAAAAGACATCTCATACAATAAAATTAGAATGCCCTGATGATTTAGTTTTAAATTTACCTGCAGGTGCCATCAGCCAAATTTTTACTAACTTAATAATGAATTCACTCATTCATGGCTTTGAAGGTAAAAGCAACGGTGTGATGGATATCAAAATAAGTGCAGATGACACTAACTTAACGATTGATTACAAAGATGACGGTAACGGAGTTACCAGTGAGCAATTGAAAAAGTTGTTTGACCCATTCTTTACGACTAAACGCGATGAAGGCGGAAGCGGATTAGGTACCCATATAATGTTTAATTTAGTTAAACAAACTCTTAGTGGATCTATTGATGCAACGAGTGAACCTGGCAAAGGTCTGCGTTACTATATTCAATTTCCAAAGAACATGGCTAAGCCAATGCCTATTTTTGATAAATATGAATAAAAAAAAGTATATGCATTAAATTTATTAAGGCGTGTTGATCTTTGGTAGTTGAATTTGCAGCAACATGTTTGGTTTTTAGGCAAGGCAGAGCCTATGTAGTGTGGTTACTCCCCATAAATAGGCGATAACACAGCATAAATACCAAACATGCGCTGCCCTTTGAGCTCGATCTAGGGACGATTAACTCTTTGTTACCTACATGGATGTAGGTAAGGGGCGTGAGCAGGACGCGGAAGCTTTGCTCGGTTTTTACTTATTCTTACATGGATGTAAGCCAGTAGGGTAACGCAGGAGCAGTTACCGAGCCCACTAGATTACAAACCTCGCGCCGCGATTTAATCTTCCTTGGATTGAACAAATTTCAATCCATAAAGTTCAACACGCCCTAGTAACAAATCAGTCATTTCGAGATGGTGTTTTTATTGCTATGATTGGACAAATTTTTCAAATGGATCAATTCCCCTATGTGGTTTAGTAACCTTATTTGTTACCGCTTTAAGCAAGACGTTTCATACACCCAAGAAGATTTTGATAAAGCATTAGAGCAAGATTTATTTCGCCCATGTACTGGTCAAGAGCTTGCAACATTTGGTTGGACGAAAGCGTTTGGAAAGCATGGCGAAACACTATCGCATTTTTCTCAAAAAAGTATTTTAGTTTGCGCAAAACGTGAAGAAAAAGTACTCCCAGCTTCTGTTATCAACGAACTAGTTGCTGAGAAAATTGATCAGATAGAAGCCGAAGAAAACCGCCCTGTTAAAAAGAAAGAAAAAGACGAATTAAAAGAAAACATTCTTCATACCCTTCTACCCCAGGCATTTAAAAAGTCGAGCTTACAATTTGCCTTTATTGACCAAGAAAATGGCTGGGTGGTTGTAAATAGTGGCAGCTTTAATAAAGCTGAAGAGCTACTGGCACTACTTCGTAAATCGTTAGGAACGCTCCCAGTTGTACCTGCGTTTGCTAACTACGACCTAGATGTATTCTTAACTGATTGGTTAACTAACTTTAGTACACCAGAAGGCTTTGCTATTGGCTCTGACGCTGAGCTTGAAGAAGCTGACGACAGTGGTGCACAAGTAAAACTAAAAGGCCATGATCTGGCATGTGATGAGGTTAAATCGCACTTAGAAAGTGGTAAACGCGTAACTAAACTGGCACTTGATTGGCAAGAACGCCTTAAGTTTATGCTGCAAAACGATGGCTCTATCAAGCGTTTAAGCTACTCTGAAACTCTAAAAGAAGAGAACGCAGATATTCCTAAAGAAGATATGGCTTTAAAACTTGATGCTGACTTTATTTTAGCTTCTGAGGAAATAAAGCAATTACTTGAAGAACTAACTGCTGGCTTAGGTGACGTTGAAGATTTAGAAAAAGCGTAAATACCACAACCTACATAAATATTTAAGCGCTTTGAAGCATTAAATAGACCCACATATAAGCAGGTTGGTATAACAGATAAAAATCCGATAGCAGTATACTGCTATCGGATTTTTTAATGGAATTTTTAGAAGCGCTTATTTATATATTTGTTATCCGCGAACAGAATTTAGCTAACGTTCGGCGTATTAAAACCTAAGGTAATCATCTTTCAAGTAAGAAATTACAGCAAGGTTCAAAGGAAAGTTATGTAGAGTGATATGAGATTATCTATATGCGCTTCAAGCCGGAATGCACAAAAAACTGAAGTTTTGATTTTAATTGAAATCATTAACTTATTTTAGCTTTTAGCGCCTTCAACTTTAGGTTGGCGATATATTTTTATAATGTGGTATAAATTTACAAGCGACAATAAGCCGTTGGTAAAAATAACAGGTACTGCGCCAATGGCAACACCGTATGCAGTAAATACAATACAACCAAACATGTTGTACCAACGCAGTTTTACTACATCTGTCATTGTTAACGATGCAACCAATAAAGCTGATGCAATATAGCCTAAATATTCCCAACTCAATTGTTCTCTCCTAGCCTTTAGGTTAGCATTACATGTACTGCTAACTTATGGCACTTATAAGTATTGCAAAGTTACAACAAAATAAAAAAGCTAACTTGCTTAAAAACCTGAAAAAGTTTGCCGGAAAATACCAGCAAATTCTTAAATCATTACACGGGAAATGAAGGTAAAATAATACTATTAGCAAAGCTAATAATATTAGTAGCAAGTTAGCGTAAATTCTTAGTGTCTTAATGCTAACGTCATTAAGATGTAATAAATAGGACAAATGTCCGAAGAGCACATTGATGTTTCAATACCATTTTTCTAGTTACCTTGTTGATCAGCTTTTAACCTTTGCCGGTAGTAGCTATCAACAATCAAAAAAAGAAGTTCTGATCCATCAAGATCAGCCTTTAAGCAAGCTTGTGCTTGTACGCAGTGGCACTGTGTCGTTTAGTTACGACGTAGGTAATGGACGACGCCTGCTGTTAGGACAATTGGATTGTAACAACACCCTTATTGGTGAAATAGAAGCGCTAAATAATAATCCGTGTATTTATACGGTAACGTGCTTTAGCGATGTAACTTATAATCTTATTGAATTAAGACATTGGCGTGCTCTGCTGCTGGAAAAACCAGAACTGAGTTTATACACCGCACAAACTATTGCGGCTAAATTTCAGGAAAACCAAAAAATCAATCTAGATAAGCTACTACTACCATTGAGCTACAACATAGCCAAAGATTGCTTACTAAGAGCCGAGAACAACAACCCTACGCTACTTAGAGCCTATCCAACTGTAAATGCTGAAGCCGAACGCTTTGCCACCACTGAGCGAGCTTACAGACGTGTTGTTACAGAACTTGTCGAAAAAGGCTTGGTACTTAGAAGTAACGATGGCTTACAAGCTGTCGATATACCCAAGCTAAGTGAATACGTAGATAGCTTTGCTCAACTTTAAGTTATTTAAAATTTACCCATAAAAAAAGGCCTTAGCGGCCTTTTTCTATTTATACAAATTACTGATTACTTCTCTAGCAAAATGTTATGAATTTTCACAAGATCAGATTTACCTGCAATAATTTCATCCGGTGTTAAACCCGATAGTTCATGCGGGAACACTAACCACTCTTCAGACTCATGAATATAATAATCTGGAACAGTGTCTACTTTTGAGTTTTTTGGCTTGTAGTACGGACATGCAATACGAATATCACGTGGCAAGTTTAAGCGCATAAGCTCTGAAAGCTTTTCTTTTAATGCAACAATACTACGACCAGAGTCAAATACATCATCAACAATTAATAATGAGTCGCCCGCATTTGCGTTCTCAACAATGTAATGCAAGCCGTGGACTTTAATTTCTTTAGATTGCTTACCAATACCGTAATAAGACGATGTACGTACTGCAATGTGATCAGTCTCAATGCCTTTGTAATCGTAATATTCTTGAACAGCAATACCGATCGGTGCACCACCTCGCCAAATACCAATAATAAAATCAGGACGAAAGCCATCTTGGTATACTTGTGCCGCTACGCGGAACGAATCTTCAAGCAGCTGTTGAGCTGTGATGTAGCACTTATCTGACATAATTAGAAACCCCAGTGGTGGATATAAGATTTGAGCGCAGCTTAGAGTTAAGCAAAAATTAAACTCAAACAGGTATTGGCGACGGATTTTACCGCAAATGAAATAAAATTGCTTGCCTGTAAATTAAAAAATAGGCACCCAAAGGTGCCTATTTTTAGTGTAAAAAGCATAATTTAGTAAATATTATGCTTTTTCTTGTAGGGTACGAGCAACCGTACGCATACCTTGAGTTGTTGCGCCCGCTGCCCATTGGCTTGTACTGCCCATGTTAAAAGCAGCAGCTAAATCTATGTGCACCCAGCCTTTGCCATCGTTTGGCACAAAGCGTGATAAAAAGCCTGCAGCATTCGATGCACCGCCGTAACCGCCACCCTTTTGTGCACGGCTATTTGCCGTATCAGCATAAGGAGATGGGCAGTTTTGTTGATGCCATTTTTCAAGAGGAAGTGGCCAAGCAGCTTCCATTTCTTGAGATGCAAAACTTTCAACTTCACGTGCAAGTTCTTTATCAAGTGCAAATAATGCATTGTACTCTTGGCCAACAGCAACAAGCGCTGCTCCAGTTAGTGTTGCTGCATCAATGATAAGTGGAGCGCCAGTCTCTCCTGCTGCCATTAAGCCATCAGCAAGTACTAAGCGACCTTCAGCATCCGTGTTTACAATTTCAACTGTTGTGCCATTTTTGTAAGTAAGAATGTCACCTAGTTTGTATGCATGACCCGAAATTAAGTTCTCAGCACAACATAAAAACAGCTTAATACGTTTTTCAATACCACGGTTAATAGCCAATGCTAAACCTGCTGTTACTGTTGCAGCGCCGCCCATGTCGCACTTCATACCAAGCATACCTTCGCTTGATTTAATTGAGTAACCACCTGAGTCAAACGTAATACCTTTACCTACAAGCGCAGCACTTACTGGTGCATTTTCGTCGCCTGTTGGGTTGTAATCAAGCTCAAGCAATACTGGTGGGCGAACACTACCGCGACCAACTGCATGAATACCAATCCACTGTTGTTCTAGTAACGCATCACCTTTAATAATTTGGTAACTTACGTGTTCAGGCGCTAATGATTGAATAAACTCAGCTGCTTTTTCAGCTAGGCTTTCTGGGTAAATGTCATCGGCAGTGCCGTTAACCATTTCACGTGCCCAAATTGCTGACGTTTTTAAGTGAGCAAGTTCTTTAATATCTGATTGTGCGTTATCAACAAACTCAACACCATTTAACGATTTTGGTGTTACAAAGCCTTGATAAAAAGCCCACTGGCTTTCTGTACACCAAGTATCACCTGCTAATTCAACATTTTTAACGCCTTGGCTTGCGATAGTACGGCCTGCTTTTTGAACATTTTTTAATGTGTCTTGCTCAGATAAATGAACAGTTGCACCACGCTCGTTAAAAGACAATGACGCATTATCGCCCCAATGACTCGCTGCTGCTTGTTCGCTTAGTTGAACAACAAATTTTTCACTCATGTTAGAATTCCCTTGCACTTAAATGTGCCACCGAGTTTACTATAGAGCGCTTAAGTTCCCAACAGCTTGAGATAAATAACATAAATCACACTGCTGAGCAGTGTTTACGCTTTGGAAGTTATTATGAAGTACACGCCAACGCTGCAACCGGCCATATTATTAAAGCGCTATAAACGCTTTTTAGCTGATTTACAATTAAGTGATGGCAGCGAATTTACCGCCCACTGTGCAAATACAGGTAAAATGACGGGATGCGCTGAGCCAGGCTTTACTGCTTTTTATTCAACGAGCGATAACACAAAACGAAAATACCCGCATTCATTAGAGCTTACGCAAAATAACTTATCGCAGCTTATTTGTGTAAATACAGCGGTGGCTAATAAAGTAGTAGAAGAGGCAATAAACAATAATGTGATAAGTGAGCTACTTAATTACAGTCAATTGCAAAGCGAAGTTAAGTACGGCAGCGAAAACAGTCGTATCGACTTTTTACTCACAGACGAAAATAAGCCCGATTGCTATGTAGAAGTTAAATCAGTCACATTATTAAGCGAAGATGCACCACAAAGCGGGCAAGGCTACTTTCCTGATGCGCAAACACTGCGCGGGCAAAAACATATTCGCGAACTAATAGAAATGATCGAACAAGGCCACCGAGCAGTATTACTGTTCGCCGTTTTACATGAAGGAATAAATACCGTAAGTGCAGCTGCGCATATTGATAAAAAATACGCCACGTTATTAAGCCAAGCAATAATAGCCGGTGTTGAAGTATTAGCATACAAAGCCAAAATTTCAGCTAATGGAGTCTTACTTCATAAAAGAATAGCATTTATAGAATAGTGTAATAAACCAAGGGATTGAACTAAGCGTAATTTACAAAGTACTCTAATTATAGAAAGTGGTAAAAAGTGAATTATAAAAATTAACTTGTTTTTAAAGCTTTTGCCCATATAACAAGGCAAGTTTTAGAAAGCGAATATGTGAATTAATTAAAAGTGTAAATAAACTATTAATACACTTTTTACTCAGTAAGCATGGTTGAAGCTAATTCGATTAATTAAAAATAAATTTGCCTAGGGTATAAGATTCTGTTATTTATACCGCCGGCTAATGCTGAGGCATTAAATTAAGGATTTAGGAGAGAGTTATGCCAGACCAAAAGAAACATGGTTTATTGGCTCAAGCCGGTTTAGAACCATACCAAGAAAAACCAGGCGAAGAGTACATGAATGATGCACAACGTGCTCATTTTAGAGCAATTTTAGAGACTTGGCGTAACGATTTACGTAACGAAGTTGATCGTACTAAATCGCACATGCAAGACGAAGCTGCTAACTTTCCTGACCCAGTTGACCGCGCTGCACAAGAAGAAGAATTCTCTTTAGAACTTCGTACTCGTGACCGCGAACGTAAATTAATCAAAAAAATTGAAAAAACAATTAATTTGATTAAAGAAGATGATTTTGGCTTTTGTGAGTCTTGTGGCATCGAAATTGGCATACGTCGCTTAGAAGCACGTCCTACTGCCGATTTATGCGTAGACTGTAAAACACTTGCAGAAATCAAAGAAAAGCAATCTGGACGCGGCTAATTAAAACTTATTAGTTATGTCTCCTACAGCCGTTACTGCGCCTATGCGTAAATATCGCGGTCGTTTTGCGCCGTCTCCTTCTGGGCCATTACATTTTGGCTCACTTGTAGCGGCTGTGGGTAGCTACCTAGATGCAAAAGCTAATCAAGGAAAATGGTTAGTTCGTATAGAAGACATTGACACTACGCGCGTGGTTAAAAACGCCGACTCCGATATTCTAAATACCTTACAAGCCTACGCCCTTTATTGGGATGAACCTGTTGTATACCAAACGCAGCGTCTGTCTTTATATCAAGATATTACCCACTCACTTTTAGAGCAAAACCTTGTTTATGGTTGCACCTGTACTCGAAAGCAAATAAAAGCCATTGGCGGTATTTATCAGGGGCATTGCAAAGCACTTAATCATCATACTCAATCCGGCGCACTTCGTTTAGTTCAGCAACATCCAACGACCCAATTTAGTGATTTAATTCAAGGTGATATATCGGTAAATAGTGCATTATCCCACGAAGATTACTTAATTAAACGCAGTGACGGTTTATTTGCATATCAACTTGTTGTGGTCGTCGATGATATCGATCAAAGGATAAATCGAATTGTAAGAGGCGCAGATTTAATTGAACCAACAGCTCGGCAAATTAGTTTGTTTAAACAACTCGACAGCCCTGTACCTGAATTTGCTCATTTACCTTTAGCGGTTGCCAAACCCGGTTTTAAACTATCTAAACAAAATTATGCCCCCGCCATTTGTAAGCAAAATCCAAAGCCTGCTTTAATTAGCGCTTTTGAATTTTTAGGGCTACCTGTTATAGCTGATTTAAGCGACTTAAATATAGAACAATTAATCGATTGGGGAATTAAAAACTTTAGCTTAAAACAGGTCCCCCAAGTATCCGAAATACAAATTTCTCAACATCCACATAGCCAGAAAGTCCAATTTACACATTTAAGTAAATAAAATAGCTAAAAACGGCTTAATTTCAACACATCAACTTAATTTTTAAACCCTGCTGGTATATGATAGCCGCCTAAATATATGCTAATTACGTCAAACAGCTTGTACTAGGTTATAACCGCCCTATTTGCTGTAACTTTTGATTGCGATGCAGAGTCAATCACACCTTCTAGGAGACAGACTATTATTTCCAAGCTTTTTCAATTTTGCCGACAAATAATCGGCCCGAATACAAGTGCACAAAGCGCTTCTGTAAGCAGTGAACCTATTGTTGTCACTCGTGGTGAGCATGGTATTTCTCGCAAACAATTTAGCCCAAATGCAATCAAAGTATTATACCGCTTAAAAGACGGTGGCTACGATGCCTACCTTGTTGGTGGTTGTATTCGCGATATATTGTTAGGCCAACAGCCAAAAGATTTTGACGTAGTTACTAATGCAACTCCAGATCAGGTAAAAAAACTATTTAGAAACTGTCGCCTGATAGGTCGTCGCTTTCGTCTAGCACACATTGTATTTGGCCGTGAAATTATCGAAGTGGCAACAATGCGTGGCCACCACGAAGCGCAAGAAGACAAAAATCAAATAAGCCAATCAAGCAATGAAGGTCAATTACTTCGTGATAACGTATTTGGCAGTATTGAAGAAGATGCAGAGCGCCGCGACTTTTCAATCAATGCGCTTTATTACTCAATTAAAGATTTTAGTATTCACGATTACGCTAACGGCTTAGCGGCAATTAAAGCTAAACAAATCGAACTTATTGGCGACCCTGAAACGCGTTACCGCGAAGACCCTGTTCGTATGTTACGTGCAGTACGTTTTGCCACTAAGCTTGATATGAGCATTGCGCCTAAAAGTGAAAAGCCAATTAGCGAGCTTGCAAGCTTGCTTGATAACATTCCGCCAGCTCGTTTATTTGAAGAAATTCTTAAACTGTTTTTAAACGGCAAGGCCGAAGCTAACTTTTTAATGCTGCGTAAATACGGCTTATTCCGCTCACTTTTTCCTGAACTTGATAAAATTTTAGATAAAAACCCAAGTGGCTTAGAGCACACGCTTATTCAGCAAATGTTTCAAAATACCGACAAGCGTATTAATGCCGATAAAAAAGTAACACCGGCGTTTATTTTTGCTGCCCTACTTTGGTTCCCACTGCTTGAGCGCACTAAAAAAATTCAAAGCCAAGAGCAACTATCTGAATACGATGCTTTCGCACAAGCAATGAATAAAGTACTAAGCGATAATTCACAGCATATAGCTGTTCCTAAGCGCTTTACTTTAGGTGCTCGCGATATTTGGCATATTCAGCACCGCTTAGATAAACGTGCTGGCCAACGTGCATACAGGCTAACGCAACAGCCTCGCTTTAAAGCCGCTTACGACTTTTTATTATTACGCGTAGATGCAGGCGAAACTCAGCATACAGAGCTTGCTCAGTGGTGGACACAATACTTAAGTAAAGATATAAACGGCCAAAAAGAGATGGTTAAAAGCTTAGGTCATCAAGGTGGTCCTAAGCCGCGAAAGCGCCGTCGCCCTACTAAAAAGCCAACTGAGTAATAACATGCATTGTGTTTATTTGGGTTTAGGTGCCAACCTAAACTCACCAAAAGAGCAGCTTGATAACGCGATAATTGCGCTTAAAAAGCTGCCTAATTGTGAATTTGTAAACGTATCGCATTACTATGCAAGTAAGCCTATGGGCCCACAAGATCAACCAGACTATATCAATGCCGTAGCCTGTATTAAAACGACCCTTGATCCAGAGCAATTACTTGATTTAACACAAAGTATTGAGCTTGAGCATGGTCGAGTAAGAAAAGCTGAGCGTTGGGGTCCACGCACACTTGATATCGATACCCTATTATTTGATGATCAAATTATAAATACGGCGCGCTTAACCGTGCCTCATTGTGGTTTGAGTGATCGCGAGTTTGTGGTTTACCCACTATTAGAGCTTGCACCTGAACTTATTTTACCTAGCGGCATTGCATTAAAAACCATTGCAAATAACTTACCGCTCAACGACTTACAACAATTACCTCTGTAATTAACCTAGGCTTTTGCCTGCGAGGATATTATGTCTAAAATAACCGTTTCTACTTTAAATAAAATGAAAGCAGAAAATAACAAAATTACTGCATTAACAGCCTACGACGCTAGTTTTGCAAAGTTATTTCATGATAACGGCGTTGAAGTTATTTTAGTGGGCGACTCATTGGGCATGGTACTACAAGGCGGCGATGACACCCTTGGCGTAACAAATCAAGATATTGCATATCATACCAGCTGTGTACGCGCTGGTAGCCGCGAATTATTTGTAATTGCTGACTTACCTTTTATGACCTACTCAAGCGTTAGTGATACCTGTAAAAATGCAGCTGAGCTTATGCGCGCTGGCGCAAACATGATTAAACTTGAAGGCGGAGAGTGGCTTTACGAGAGCATTAAAGCACTCACTCAACAAGGTATCCCAGTTTGCGGGCATTTAGGCCTTACACCACAGTCAGTTCATGTATTTGGTGGCTTTAAAATACAAGGTCGCGAAGAAGATAAAGCACAAAAAATGATTGATGATGCGAAAGCACTTGAAGCTGCTGGCGCGCAATTATTAGTACTTGAGTGTATTCCAAGTGCCCTGGCAAAACGCATTACAGACGCTCTAAGTATCCCAACTATTGGTATTGGTGCTGGCAGCTTAACTGACGGCCAAATACTGGTAATGCATGACCTGGTTGGTATTTCGGCAGGTTACATTCCTAAATTTTCTAAAAACTTTTTGCTCGAAACAGGCAATATGCCTGCTGCCGTTCAAAAGTATTGTACAGATGTTAAAAGTGGCGCATTTCCAAGCGCTGAACATGAGTTTAAATAATGCAATCAATAACTGAAATCAGATCGTTACGTAGTCAAATTAAAGCATGGCGCCAAGCAGGTCTTAGCGTGGCGCTTGTGCCAACAATGGGCAACTTGCACCGTGGGCATTTTTCGCTAGTAGAAAAAGCAAAAAACTTGGCCGACAAAGTCGTTGTAAGTATTTTTGTAAACCCAATGCAATTTGGCGCTAACGAAGATTTAGATAACTATCCTCGTACGCTAAACGAAGACAAACAAGGCCTTGCTGAACTAGGCACTGATATTGTATTTACCCCAAGTGTAGAAACAATCTACCCTAACGGACTAGGTGCACAAAGCTTTGTAGATGTGCCTGACATTTCATTAGGCTATTGCGGCGGCTCACGTCCAGGTCACTTTAGAGGCGTTGCAACAATCGTGACTAAGTTATTTAACTTAGTGCAACCAGATTTCGCCTGCTTTGGTGAAAAAGATTTTCAGCAATTACAAGTAATCAAAACTATGGCACGCGACTTATCAATTCCGGTTGAAGTTATTGGTGTACCTACAATGCGAGAAGTTTCTGGCCTTGCTATGAGCTCACGTAATGGTTACTTATCTGATGATCAAAAAGCGACTGCAACCGTATTATTTAAAGCCCTTAATACGTGCGCTGAGCAACTTAAAAGTGGCGAGAAAGACTTTGTAAAACTTGAAAGCTTAGCTAAACAAAGTTTAGAGCAAGCAGGCCTAAAACCAGACTATTTTGAGATTGCTCAACGAGATACATTAAAAACTGCTACAATCGAAGATACTCAATTTGTTATTTTAGCCGCAGCCTATTTTGGTGGTGTTAGATTGATCGACAATATCCAAGTCGAAATTTAATATTATTGCGACTCCATTTTAAGGATAAGAAGCATGCACACTTTAATAAAAACAAGCGTAGTCGCCCTTACTTTTGCACTATTGGCAGGTTGTCAAAACCAAGTTGAAAACCCTGAAATGAATCAGTGTGCTCAACAAAACTACCAGTGTGAAACTAGTTGTGAACAGCAAACAACTGCTGAAGGCTTAAAGCAACAAGTATGCTCTGGAAAATGTGTTGAGAGCTATAATCAATGTAAAGCACAAGCCGAAAAATTAGGTAATATTTAATTCCTAAAAGTTTTTAGTTTTAGGCACAAAAAAACCGCTCAATGAGCGGTTTTTTATTGCTTATAGTTTATTAATTTAAACCAAGCTTCTTAAGTTCTGTTTCTACTAGCTTTGCAGAAAGTGGTACATAACCATCTTTTTCTACAATTTGCTGACCATCTTTTGAAAGTACCATTTTTAAGAATTGCGCTTCCATTGGAGACAACGGCTTGTTTGGGTGCTTATTCACATAAAGGTATAAAAAGCGAGATAATGGATATTTGCCTTGTGCAACGTTATCAAGTGTTGCATCAACAAAGTTATCGCCTTTTTTAGCTAGCGGTACTGTACGTACGCCCGATGTTTTATAACCTATACCTGAGTAACCAATTGCATTTAATGAAGATGAAATTGACTGTACTACTGATGCAGAACCCGGTTGCTCATTTACGTTATTACGGAAATCACCTTTACAAAGTGCTTTCTTTTTAAAGTAACCATACGTACCTGATACTGAGTTGCGTCCGTAAAGTTGCACATCTTTAGCTGCCCAATCACCTGTTAGACCAACATCGCTCCAACGGTTAACTTGCTCTGGTGCGCCACATTTACGAGTAGATGAAAAGATAGCATCTACTTGGTCAATACGAAGGCCTTCAATTGGGTTATCTTTATGTACAAATACAGCAAGTGCATCAATAGCTACGCGAACTTCTGTTGGCTTGTAACCGTAACGTTTTTCGAACGCTTCGATTTCTTTAGATTTCATTTTACGGCTCATTGGACCTAGGTTAGCTGTACCTTCGGTAAGTGCCGGTGGAGCAGTAGAAGAACCTGCTGCTTGAATCTGAATATTTACATTTGGGTAAATACGTTTGTACTCTTCAGCCCAAAACGTCATCATGTTGGCTAAAGTGTCAGAACCTACTGATGAAAAGTTGCCTGAAACACCACTAATTTTTTGATACTCAGGAATATTTTGGTCTAGAGCAACTGCTTGTGCAGATACGAAAGTTGTAACAGCCACACCCATTGCGGCAACTAAGTTTTTAAATTTCATGTAGAGTTCTCCGGTTTGTTCGTTCCATTTTCTAACTGCTGCCCACTCTAAAGTGAGTACATGACAGTTACATTACTCTTAAATGACACTTTTATGACTTGACCTATTAGCTTAATTATTTAGTCAGCGAAACTATCTTATCTATTGAAAATTCAAAAGAAAAACACGATCCTTTATTAACTTCACTACGAATATTTAATTTACTATCATGGCGAGTTAACACATGTTTTGTTATAGCGAGCCCTAAGCCTGAGCCACCTGTTGTTCTACTGCGAGCTTTATCAACACGATAAAAACGCTCAGTTAATCGGTTAATATGCTCAGGCGCAATACCATCACCATTATCGGTAACACTAAAACACGCTTTATTGTTTTTGCGCTGCCAGCATACTTCTACTTTACCGCCTGGTTTTGTGTAATGAATCGCGTTGAATACTAAATTAGAAAACGCACTACGCAGTTCATCCTCAGAGCCTTTAATATCAAGGGTTTTATCAATATCAAAAATAAGTTCGTGGCCTTTGTCTTGATTAATTGAGTTTGCTTCAGTGTGAATATAACCAAGTAATTGCGGCACATTTATAGCTTTATCATTGTCTTGGCGACGAGCACCTTCAATACGCGAAAGCGATAGTAATTGGCTGACTAAGCTATCCATGCGCTTGCATTGTTCAAGCATAGTATTTTGCGCTTTGTTCCACATTGCTGGCGGCGGCATCATGTCGCCATCCATCATCTCAAGATACCCTGTAACCACTGTAAGCGGTGTACGTAGTTCATGCGACACATTGGCTACAAAGTCTTTACGCATCTGTTCAAGCTGTTTTAAGCGCGTTACATCACGTACCACAACCATAAGTTGCGTACTTGCATATGGCATTACCCTAAACTCCAGCACCTGCTCAATACTGTGACCGTTATCCAGCTCAAGCGCATCGTCAAATTCGCCTTTGTGCATGTATTTAGCAAACTTAGGTTCGCGAATTAAATTATCAAGGCGCTGACCATGATCGGTAGGCCACTGCAAACCAAGCACTTTAAGGGCTAATTGATTACACCACACAATACTTAAATCGTTTTGTAATACCACAACCGCATCAGGTACCGCTTCAGCCCCATCGCGAAAGCGACGAATTAAATCTGCAAGCTCATTACGTTTTTTACGATTACGATGCTGGAGATGATAAATACCTTCGAACACTTGCTCCCATGCACCCTCACCCTCTGGCGGATTAAAGCTGCGTTGATTAAGTAGCCAATCGCTCAAACGATAAAGTTGATGGTAGTGCCAAATAAGGAGGGAAAAAGATCCTAAAAATAAAAGCAAAAATGGCGCGCCAACCAGCACACCAATTAATAGTAAGGGTAAAAAATAGATAAACAGGCGCTTTACTAACGCCTGCTTATTAACAACTCGATACATACACTCACTTTACCTTAGAGTAGTAATACATGCGTATTTTACACATTAGCTAAGCTTTAAGCTGATCACAGCTTACTTGAAAAACGATACCCAGCGCCACGTACTGTTTGCACCAAACGGTCATGTCCAAGTGGGCCAATTGCTTTACGCAGGCGACGAATGTGAACATCAACAGTGCGATCTTCTACGTAAACGTTAGTTCCCCACACATGATCAAGCAGTTGTTCACGGCTATAAACACGCTCTGGGTGAGTCATAAAAAAGTGCAGTAATCTAAATTCGGTTGGCCCCATATCAAGCTCGTTACCTTCTGAGGTAACACGATGAGAAATAGGGTCTAAACGCAGGCCATGTACTTCAATAGCTTCTTCTAATGAGGTTGGCGATACACGGCGAATAACCGCTTTAATACGTGCCATAAGCTCTTTAGGAGAAAACGGCTTGGTGACGTAATCATCTGCACCTACTTCAAGGCCGCGTACTTTGTCTTCTTCTTCGCCGCGAGCTGTAAGCATAATAATTGGGATTTGGCGGGTGTGTTCGTTTTGCTTAAACTTTTTAGCAATTTGAATACCGCTTCCACCTGGTAACATCCAATCAAGTAAAACCATATCTGGGTAAGGTTCAACCATAGCTGCAATAGCAGAGTCGTAATCTTCTGCTTCAATTGCTTGAAATCCATTTTGCTCTAAAACAAAAACCAACATCTCCCTGATAGGAGCTTCGTCATCTACGACTAGTACTTTACGTGACATTCCAATTTATCTCTTACGCTATCGAATTAGTTTTCATTATTATGACTAAGTATGACATTTTTATGAAAGTGTAACGTGTAAATTAAAATGGTGGTAAAAAAAACACAAATTAGTGACAAAAAACCTCATTAACGTCATATTTTTAAAGCCTTTTTAATATTTAACGTAATAAAAAGAGATTTACGATAAATTTATGTAATAGCTAACTTTTTAAAATTATCTTTTTGTATCGCTATTTAAACCACTAAACAATATTAAACTAGCTGGGATCATTGTTTTACTAACCAAGACATTTTTACAGATCGATCGTTTAAAAAGTAGCTTTAAAGCCCTTTTAAAATCAACAAACCCGCCTGTGTAACAAACAATACGCTCAAAAATAGATCTAAATTTTACTAAGCTCCAAATAAAGGATCAGATTTTTACCAAGCCGATCACCCCTCAGATCAGAGTTGTACCTAGTCAAAGCCATAAGTTGTTGATTGTTTATACAAATAAATAACGATCAAATTATCTCAGAACCCATATATAGCATTAAAGTGTATTTGGCTTAGTAAAGTAATGATCCGAAAAAGGCTGTGTTAGTAAATGCGTGATCCCAAAATTCCGCGTTGGTAATGCAGTGATCTGATCAAAAAACCGTAATCTGTAATATAAAAAGGGCTGACATTAAAAAAGCCAGCAACAAAGTTACTGGCTTAAATGATCAATTATAAATTGATCTATTATCTAATTTTAGGGTCTAGTTCGCCGCTTAGGTATTTAAGGTGCATTTCATCAAGTGAAATTGGCTTAATTTTACTAGCCTGACCAGAAGTACCAAACGAGTTATAGCGTGCAACGCAAATCTCTGTCATTGCTTTTGTAGCTTCAGCTAGGTATTTGCGTGGATCAAAGTTAGATGGGTTAAGCGCCATATGACGGCGAATTGCACCGGTAGATGCTAAACGTAAATCGGTATCAATATTTACCTTGCGAACACCAAATTTAATGCCTTCAACAATCTGCTCAACTGGCACACCGTAAGTTTCAGGAATTTCGCCACCGTACTGATTAATAATTTCTAACCATTCTTGAGGAACAGAAGATGAGCCATGCATCACTAAATGCGTGTTAGGGATACGGGCATGAATCGCTTTAATACGATCAATCGCTAAAATGTCATCTGTTGGTGGACGAGTAAATTTATAAGCACCGTGTGAAGTACCACAAGCAATTGCAAGTGCATCAACGTGTGTTTTATTTACAAAATCAGCCGCTTCTTCAGGGTCTGTTAGCATTTGATCAGTTGTTAATAACCCTTCTGCGCCAACGCCATCTTCTTCGCCAGCTTCACCTGTTTCAAGTGAACCAAGTACACCTAGCTCGCCTTCAACCGATACGCCACAGGCATGCGCCATCGCAACAGTTTCGCGCGTTACTTCTACATTGTATTCGTAGCTTGAAGGGGTTTTTCCGTCGCTCATTAACGAGCCATCCATCATTACTGATGAAAAACCAAGCTGAATTGAACGCTGACACACACCTGGCGATGTGCCGTGATCTTGATGCATTACAACTGGGATATGTGGCCATTCTTCAACGGCTGCTAAAATCATATGACGAATAAATGGAGCACCAGCATAAGCACGTGCACCAGCTGATCCCTGAACGATTACTGGGCTGTTTGTTTTGTCAGCCGCTTCCATTATTGCGCGCATTTGCTCTTGATTGTTAACATTAAAAGCAGGTACGCCGTAACCATGCTCTGCTGCATGATCTAAAAGTTGTCGCATACTGATTAAAGCCATTGGGTATTCTCCAATTTATCGACAGTAGTTCCCTACCATCTAGTTTGAACGGATGTGTTAGTTTGGCGTTATAACAACGCCACGAAAAACCACTGCTTTGCAGTAATATTCCGTCTAAATTAACGACTAAATTAGGGTGAGAGGTATTTAGTAATTAATTGTCGGTGAGGGCTATTACCCCCTCACCTTACGCCACTAAAATTACTTAGCGCGCGACTCTAGCATTTCAACTGCTGGAAGTATTTTGCCTTCTAAAAACTCTAAGAACGCACCACCACCAGTAGAAATATAAGATACTTTATCGGCAATGCCGTATTTATCGATTGCGGCTAAGGTATCACCACCACCGGCGATTGAAAACGCATTTGAGTTAGCAATTGCTTGTGCAATAGCACGAGTACCATTACCAAACTGGTCAAACTCGAACACGCCAACAGGGCCATTCCATACAACAGTGCCTGCATTTGCAATAATTTTTGCAAGCTTGCTCGCTGTATCAGGGCCAATATCAAAAATCATATCATTGCTTGTTACTTCGCTTACATCTTTAAGCGTAGCTACAGCAGATTCAGAAAACTCATTACCAACCACTACGTCAGTCGGTACCGGAATTTCACCATTATTAGCAATCGCTGCTGCACATAAACGATTCGCTTCATCCATTAAATCAGGTTCGTAAAGCGACTTACCAACGGGGCTACCTGATGCAGCAATAAAGGTATTTGCAATACCGCCGCCGGTAACTAATTGGTCAACAATTTTAGAAAGTGAATCTAAAACGGTGAGCTTAGTAGATACTTTAGAACCACCAACAATCGCCACTAATGGACGAGCTGGATTATCAAGTGCTTTGCCTAACGCTTCGAGCTCAGCCGATAACAGCGGACCTGCACATGCAACATCGGCAAATAAGCCAACGCCATGGGTAGATGCTTGTGCACGGTGAGCCGTACCAAATGCATCCATTACATATACATCACACAGTGCAGCTAGTTGCTTAGATAACGCTTCGTCGTTTTTCTTCTCGCCTTTGTTAAAGCGCACATTTTCAAAAACAACCACTTCGTTATCAGCAATATCAACACCGTTTAGGTAATCTTTTTCTAAACGTACAGTTTGCTCTAGGGCATCGTTTAAGTAATTAGCTACAGGTGCAAGCGAAAACGCTTCATCGTATTCCCCTTCCGTAGGACGGCCAAGGTGTGACATAACCATTACTTTAGCGCCTTTTTCAAGGGCTAGTTTAATAGTAGGTAGTGCTGCACGAATACGCGCATCTGACGTCACTTTACCTGCTTTAACTGGTACATTTAAATCTTCACGAATTAATACGCGTTTGCCGTTTAAATCTAAATCTGCCATTTTTATGACCGACATGAACATCTCCTTAGTTAACGATACTGAACCTGAAAAATACGTTTAAAATTATTATATTAATAAATTACTTATTCACTGCCATCATAGCACGCGCTGTGTCGAGCATACGATTAGCAAAACCCCATTCGTTATCACACCATACTAATAGCTTTATCAGTCGTTTGTGACTAACACGTGTTTGTGTGCCATCAATAATACAAGAATGTGGGTCGTGATTAAAATCAACCGATACAAGCGGCTCTTCGGTATAACTTAAAATACCTTCTAAGCGGTCTTTTGCTTGTGCTTTAAGTGCATTATTTACTGCATTTAAATCTACATCGGTATTAACCGTTACACTTAAATCCATTGCCGTGACATTTATAGTCGGTACACGTACGGCGATGGCTTCAAAACGGCCTTTAAATTTAGGTAAAATACGGTCTATACCACGGGCGAGCTTTGTATCAACTGGAATAATTGATTGGCTTGCAGCGCGAGTACGGCGTAAATCATGATGATAACCATCAATCACTTGTTGATCGTTCATCGACGCATGAATCGTTGTAATAGCGCCCGACTCAATACCAAATGCATCATCTAATACTTTAATAACCGGCACAACACAGTTAGTTGTACACGAGCCGTTAGAGACAATTGTGTGCTCGCTTTTAAGCTCATCGTCGTTAATGCCATACACAATCGTAGCATCAACATCGTTATCGGCCGGATGCGAAAACAACACCTTTTTAGCGCCTGCGGTAATATGTAACTGCGCATGTTCACGCGAGTGATAAACACCCGTACATTCAAGTACAACGTCTACATCGAGCGTTTGCCAAGGTAATTCAATTGGGTTTTCTTCACAAAAAAGTGCAATGGTATCGCCTGCAACACTAATGGTGTCTTCACCAAGTTTTACAGGAAAAGAAAAACGACCGTGGGATGTGTCGTATTTTAATAAATGAGCAATAGCTTCAGGATCAGCAAGTTCGTTAATCGCAACAATTTTTATATCGTCGCTCAAACCAGACTCGTATAACGCGCGGACAATATTTCGACCAATACGACCAAAACCATTAATTGCAAGTTTGATTGCCATGAAATATAAAATCCACTCTTTTAGCGTGCAGATAAAGGCAATACGCCTTTTAGATGTCTGTATTGTAATCGACCTTGCATCTGATTATAAGAGGGAAGCATTAGAAACTTTAAATTAAGGTTAAAGAGCTTAGGCATTGCAAGCTCTTCGAGGGTTCTGACTTTTAAAATTAAGTTTTTTATACTAAATTTTTCAATGCGTTAATTATATCTTCTGGCTCAGAACGAGTACGATAATCAACATCAACATAACGCCAAGTCACTTTACCTTGTTTATCTAAAACAAAGGTGGCAGGGATCGGTAAAACACTACTATTGCCATTGTTAACCGACTCTAAATCTAAGCCTCGGTCTACTCGCATATGCTCTAGTAAAAATGTGGGCACTTGCCATGCTACGCCGTAGCTTACTGCTACATCAGCATTTTGATCCGACAGTACTAAAAAATCCATTTTACTTATATCGCTTTCGCTCATTGAGCCATCGGGTACTTGCGGGCTAATAGCTACCAATTGTGCGCCTAATGCGTGAATTTCAGGTAAATGTGCTTGAAGCGCTTTCAGTTGTAAATTACAGTACGGACACCAACTTCCACGATAAAAAGTAACAACCACAGGCCCTTTAGCAAGTAACTTGGTTAACTGCACCGATTGACCATGCTGATTTGGTAACTCAAAACTTGATGCGACTTGGTTTAAATCAAGTGCATTAGCACCTTGTTGAAGCGCTTTTGCTTGTGCAATCGTTTCATCAACACCTTTCATAAAATCAGGATTACCTTTACGCCCTGCTGCTATTTTTGCCTCAGTTTGTGCTTTTAACGTGTTATTTTCATCGCTCATAATGTGGCTACCTTCAAATTAATCAAAAACTTAAAGTCAGCTTACATTATGAAAATGTATTTGAAATGAAAATTTTAACTTATTCATTTACTTCTAAATCAAACACCACGTTTATTGATGATTTAAATGTAATAGTTTCTTGTAAATACCTACCTTGCTCGAATGGATTTCTAGTAACTTTAGAGCCGGTCACAACTATTCTCTCAAAATCATCTACGCCATAACCATAACTTGAACGGTTAGAATTGGAATTAATACTGTAAATTTTTCCAAGCTCTGCGCCAAATGCTTTGGCAAGCTTACCCCCTTTAACTATAGCGTTATCTATTGCGCCTTGTGTTGCTTCAGCTTTTAACTGCGCGGCTTTTGAAGACATAAGCTCAATATTCGTTAGTTCATTAATTTTTACACTTAGTGCAAAATCGATAAAATCATTCAATTTTTCAATATTTCTTAATGTTACTTTAAGTGTTCGTGTTGCTACATATCCTGCATTAATTGCTGTACCGCTCTCGACATTAAACATATCGTCATCATTGTAAGTTAACAGGCTTGTAGCAGAAACATCCGTCTCCTTAACACCGTACTTGCTTAATCCTTTAAGTAACAAATTTACTCGATCATCAACATCACGTTTTGCATCAAGTGATTTGTCTTTAAAGCTTATTACTTCAAAAGAAATCTTAGCCATATCGGGCTTTGCTAATACCTCAGCAGTACCCTGCACTGCAATATGGCGATTAGCAGGTAAGCTTGAATTAGCAAAAGTGATAAGTGGGAATAATGTTAGAAAAATAGTAGTGATGAGTTTCATATTCGTTCCTTGAGGTAATTAGTTAAATAATGATTATGTAACCGTACTTATAGTCATACGGATAACAATAAAAGTAAACTGCTCTTTATTGTAGGCGGGAGTTTATCTCGCGCGGCATAAAGCCCCGCCTACAGCCAACCTACGTCAACTCGCCTACTTTTAACTCTTTGCCGCGGCTTATTTGATGGCACTGGGCTAGCAGTAACTCGGCGGTCGCTTGTGCATCGGTTAATGCGTGGTGGCAATGATAGCCTGGTAGCTCATAACGTGTGCGGCAAGCATTAAGGGTTAAATCATCTTGTTTTATTTCAGTTGAATGATGGAGTAAGCGCTTTTGTTCAATATGGAGTGTGTCGATTATAAGTTTAGGACGTATAGTTATATTGGCATTTTTAAGCGCTATTTTTAAAAACCCCCAATCGAGCATGGCATTATGAAACACTAGAATACAATCACTAAAGTGGCTGCTTAGTTGCGTTAATATACTGCACAAGCTCTGTCCTTTTGTTATAGCATCGTCGCTAATCCCATGAAAAACAGGGCTTTGCTCAAGGCTTTTTACGTTTTTATTTATAAGGTGCTGCGACTCGCTCATTTTTATACATTGGTTATCTATTATCACCCACGCTACCGATACAATTTCGTGCTGTTTTGCATCAAGCCCAGTGAGCTCTAAATCAATCACTAAGTAACGTTGTTGTAAGGCATTTTTACCTAGTAATTTACGGCGCTTTAAATACCGAGTGAGCAGCTTTTTTACCATGTTAGTAATCCATCATTATAAACTGCCACGAGCAAACTTAAACGCGGCGGCTTGCTGCGCTTGTTTAACAAGGTAAAACGCTTCTTTTAGCTGATGGCGCTCTAGTGAGTTTAATTTATTAGGATTAATACAATTACTCGGTAAGCCCTCTTCGTTTATTTGTGTACTCAAGCGCAACTGCGTTAAGAACCGCCAGCAGTCTTTTAGGTTGTATATATCTTCTTTGCTGATCAGTTTATGTTTTAGTAGTGCGTCCAACCGTTCTTGCGTGTTGGCGCGCCTAATACCCGCTTTTAAAGCGTATAACCGCACTATGTCATTTATAATTACGACACCGCGTTTTTTTAAATCTATGTATTTATTATTTTGATCTGTTTTTTCTGTTTTAAATTTATTAAATAAACCAATTGGCACGCTATTGCTGCTTATGTCGGTTGCCATTGCGGCATAGAATAAGTCGTTACGCGATATACGAATTAGTTGCTCGCAAAAAGCCGTGTATAAAGCGTTTGAACCTTCAATAAATCGCAGGTCAAAAAATATCTTACAGTTAAGCATTGCATTGGGTGTGGGGCTTTTTATCCATTTAAAAAAGCGCTCGCTCCAGTCGTTTACGCTCATACGGCACTCATCACTGCTTGCCATAATATTACCCGGGCAACGCCTAATGCCGCACTCAACTAAATTCTCGCATACAAACTCCCCCATACTTTTAAAGTAAGCGTGTTGATCGGGGGTTAAGTCGTTAGGGAGTAATAAGCCGTTGTCTTGATCTGAATGCAGGGTTTGTTCTTCGCGTGCTTGCGAGCCAAAGCAAATAAAACTAAAGCTGGTTGGCGCTGCGCCATGCTCTTCTTGAAATAAGTGAATCAGGCGCGATGTAAGCGCATCGGTTAAACCACTGAGTAATTTACCAATTAGCGATATGTCGTCAATGTTGTACGAAAAACTACGCAAAAGTTCGGGGATTTCTTTTGCGTAGCGTTTTAAATCAGTAACAGTATGCGCTTTATATATGCGCCCAATAAGCTGTACGGGGTCGCTTTTTTGTTGGCGTAGTAAATCGGTGCTGGTTATCATCCCTATCGGGTTATGGTTTTCGTCAAGCACAGGCAAATGGTGAATATTGTATTTAAGCATTAAGTGCAGCGCTGAAAACACCCGGTTATTTTCAAATATAAACTTAGGTTTGGCGGTCATAATACTGCTTACAGCGTCTTGTGGATCTACCTCGTCGGCAAGTACTCGGTTTCGTAAATCGCGGTCGGTCACCACCCCTACTAAGTGCGCGTGCTGCGTTATCATTATTGACGACACACCATGCTCTTTCATTTTTTTAGCGCTTTGCCTAATACTTGCATCAGGCGTAAGCGTAATTGCTGTGCGCGTCATCAGCTCTGATATTTTACGTTCAGACCAGCTATCGTTTTTACTTTTATAATGCGATGACAACAACCGGTTAGCATGAGCGCGTACAAAGTATTGCTCAAACGATTTATATTCTCTGCGTAAAAAATCAAAGTGCGTTTGAGAGAGCATATACACTATCCCCTCTTTTTGTACTTCTAACCTATTTTGAATTGCCTCACCGGTTAATAGCGACGGAAAACCAAAATAGTCACCTTGCGCTAAGCGCGTAACAACATCGCCCTTGCCATCAACTAGGTCGTACAAACCAGAGCGAATTAAAAATAGTTTAGGGTTTTCACTTTGTAACCACTGAGTTTGGTTTTCGCGGGTAAGGTAAATAATATCAAGATGATTTACAAAGTATTCGCATGCGCTGCTATCAAGCATAGTAAAAGGCGCTTGCAAACAAACGTATTGGGCTATTTCTTGTTGTTCTACACTCATTGTATTCGCTCTTTAAATGGTGATGTACCAATCTAATGTACTTATTTATTAAACAAATAAAAAGCCCGACTAAAGTCGGGCTTTTGGTGCTTTATGTTTTTTTACTATATCTGTAAATGTTGCCTAGTGATCGTGCGCTTCAGCTGACCCTTTAGGGTTACGAATACCTTCTACCATTTCTTGAATTTCAATAGGTGTAGCTTGAGTAAATTTAAGAACAACTGCAGCTACTACAAAGTTAATAATCATACCAATTAAGCCAATACCTTCAGGCGAAATACCTAAAAACCAATGTTCAGGATTGTTAAGCTCAGGGCTTACAAACTTGAAGAAGATAATATAAGCAGCGGTAAAGCCAATACCCGTTACCATGCCTGCAATTGCGCCCTCTCGGTTCATTGTTTTAGAGAATATACCCATAATAATTGCTGGGAAGAAACTCGCTGCCGCCAAGCCGAATGCAAATGCCACTACCGATGCCACAAATCCAGGCGGGTTAATACCAAAGTACGCGGAGATAACAATAGCGACCATGGCTGCCAACCTCGCTGCAAGTAACTCTTGCTTGTCGGTAATATCGGGCTTGAGGGTTCGCTTGAGTAAATCGTGCGAAACGGAGGTCGAAATAACCAGTAGTAAACCTGCTGTTGTAGACAATGCAGCGGCAATACCACCTGCAGCTACAAGTGCGATTACCCATGCTGGTAAATTAGCAATTTCTGGATTTGCTAATACCATAATGTCGCGGTCTACATTTACTTCGTTAGCACTGTTCGGATCGGTGATTTTACCCGCCGTGTAGAACATTTTGCCATCGCCGTTTTTATCATCAAATGTAATTAAACCTGTGCGTTCCCAGTTTTTAATCCATCCTGGTGCTTCTGCGTAAGCTGTACCGCTACCGTCTTTACCATTAATAGTATCAACCATGTTTACGCGAGCAAAGGCTGCAACCGCAGGTGCTGTTGTGTAAACAATCGCGATGAACACAAGAGTCCATGCAGCAGAAATACGTGTGTCTTTTACGCGAGGTACAGTGAAAAAGCGTACAATTACATGTGGTAAACCAGCAGTACCTACCATTAACGCACCAGTAATAGCGAATACGTCAATCATGCTCTTAGAGCCTTCGGTATATTGCGCAAAACCAAGTTCAGCGCTTAAGCCGTCTAGTTTATCAAGTACGTACACGCCATCGCTGCCAATTAATGTGGCACCAAAACCGGTTTGTGGGAAGAAATGACCCGTCATCATCATCGAGATAAAAATGGCTGGTACAAGGTATGCAAATACAAGTACACAATACTGCGCTACTTGTGTGTAGGTAATGCCTTTCATGCCGCCAAGTACCGCATAAAAGAATACAATCACCATACCAATGTAAACACCGGTTTCAATTTCTACTTCTAAAAAGCGTGAAAATACCACGCCTACGCCACGCATTTGCCCTGCTATATAAGTGAAACAAATAAATATGGCACAAAAAATAGCAACTAAACGCGCGGTACGTGAATAGTAACGGTCGCCAATAAAGTCTGGCACAGTAAACTTGCCGAATTTACGTAAGTAAGGCGCTAAACACATGGCTAATAGTACATAACCACCTGTCCACCCCATTAAGTAAACACTGCCATCGTAACCTGCAAACGAAATAATACCCGCCATTGAAATAAACGACGCGGCGCTCATCCAATCGGCAGCTGTTGCCATACCATTAGCAAGAGGAGGTACGCCGCCGCCCGCTACATAAAACTCTTTGGTTGAACCCGCTCGGGCCCATATTGCTATGCCGATATAAAGCGCAAAGCTTAAACCAACAATTAAAAACGTGAGTGTTTGAACATCCATTGCTTAGCTCCTATTCGTCTACGCCGTATTTTTTATCTAACGTATTCATTTTGAAAACGTACACAAAAATCAAAGCAACAAAGGTATAAATCGCGCCTTGCTGGGCGAACCAGAAGCCAAGTTTAAACCCAAAAAAACGTACTTCATTAAGTACATCAACCAGTAATATGCCAAACCCAAAAGACACAACAAACCACACTGCTAACAGTTTAAATAACAGCGAAATGTTTTCTGCCCAATAAGCTTTTGCTTGTTCTTCATCTTTAAAAGCCATTTTTGTTTTCCCCTTTAAGCACCGCAATATCGCGATGAGTGGTTTTTTATCTTCGCTTACCAATCTAGCAACGCTGGTTAAATATTGAATTGAGACCATAGTCGTAACAGCCTATTAACGTTTACGTAAACTGTATTTATCATTCAAGCGTGTTTTATATATTTTTATATTATTTCAATTGCTTAGGCTGTTTTTGTAAGCTGGCTTTATGATTAAATTGATAAGTTGGTCATTAATGCGACATTAGTCTAATGCTCAAGGGTGTTTTATTTTTACTCTTAATATTCAATAAGATATAAATAAAATAAAAGTTTTATTTTAAATTCAAGCCTCACACTTAACCTCAGTTCTGGTATTGTGTTAATCCCTCATAAGGATGAGGGACTATTTAAAATAATAAGGTTTAATAACAACATGACTGCCGTACTCATTATTGTTGCTTTAAGTTATATAGGTGTGCTGTTTTGGCTTGCCAATTGGGGCGATAAAACAACCCCTTTAGCAAAGCGTATTAGCCATCACCCATTTGTGTATTCACTCTCACTCGGGATTTACTGTACCTCTTGGACTTATTACGGTTCGGTTGGAACAGCCGCCACCAGCAGTTGGAGTTACTTGCCAATATTATTAGGCCCTGCGTTGCTGTTTTTATTCGGCCAAGGATTTTTACGTAAGCTGGTACTGGTAAGTAAAAAACAAAATATAACGACTATTGCTGACTTTATTTCAGCTCGTTACGGCAAACGTCAAACTACAGCAATAATGGTTACTGTAATCGCATTACTGGCAACCATTCCCTACATTGCACTGCAATTAAAAGCGCTTAGTACAAGCTTTTTACTTTTGCAAAACAGTAATAAAATATCCGGCGATATGCTCGCGCTTTCTGCCACACTAATTATGGCTTTATTTGCTATATTTTTTGGTACTCGCAAAGTTGATGTAACTGAATATCGCTCTGGGTTAATGCTCGCTGTTGCATTTGAATCTATGATTAAACTTATTGCTCTTATTGCCGTTGCGGGGCTTGCAGTATTTACACTTTTTAATTTACCTGAAGCCACCACGAACAAAGTAACTGAGTCTATTTGGGGTCACTGGAGCGATTTTAACTTTTTTAGCTTTAACTTTATTGGCCAGTCTTTAATGGCTGCAGCGGCTATTATATGTTTGCCTCGCCAGTTTCATGTAACCGTGGTCGACAACCAAAACAAACGCCACTTACTTACCGCTCGCTGGGCTTTTCCGCTGTATTTACTACTAACAGCCGCAATGATTTTACCTATCGCGACGGCGGCCATTCATCCTGAAATTGGCAGCGGCTATTCACCCGACAGCTTTGTACTTGCCCTACCGCTAATTAACGACAACGCTTTTTTAACCACCTTTGTATTTATAGGTGGACTATCGGCCGCCACCGCAATGATAGTGGTAGCAACGCTTACATTAAGCACGATGATCTCAAACGATGTGGTACTGCCGTTAATGCTGCGTAGAAAGTTTAAACGTAACTTAATTACCAGCAGTTATAAGTCTCGTATATTACTTGTAAGGCGCTTTGCTATTGCAGGCATATTAATTTTGGCCTATTTCTATCAGCAATGGTTTGGCCATAGTAGCGCACTGGCCAGTATGGGCTTGGTGGCGTTTTCACTTGTTACCCAATTGCTGCCCTCTATTGTGGGTGGTTTATACTGGCGAAAAGGTCATGCTTATGGGGTATATGCGGGTTTAGTAGCAGGCTTTATTTGCTGGATACTATTTTTAATGCTGCCAATACTCGATGCCGGTACAACCCTTGATAGCGAGCTGCAACAAACGCTTATAACGCGTGGAACCTTGATAGCTTTGTTTGCCAATATTGGTTGTTATATTAGTTTTTCACTCGGGGCTGAGGAACGCTTAATTGATAAAATTCAGGCCGCTGCTTTTGTTAACCCTAAAGATCAGGCTATTTTATCAAGGCGCTTAAATAAAGACGTAAAAGCCACCGTTTACGACTTTAAAATACTACTGCAAACCTTTCTAGGTATTCAGCGCAGCCAACAAGTATTGGCCCATTACGCACTCGCCCATCATTTAAGCGATAACAACGCACACCCAGAGCCTGAATTTATAGCTTACTGCGAGCGCGCATTAACGGGCGTGCTTGGTGCATCGTCAGCGCAAGCATTAATACATACGGTATCGTCGGGTAAACGTATGGCGTTTGAAGAAGTAGTAAACTTTTTTGACGAAACCACACAAGCGCTGCAATTTAATCAAAACCTGTTATTTACCTCACTCGAAAATTTAAGCCACGGTATTTCAGTTGTTGATAAAGATTTAAAACTCGTTGCATGGAACAAACGCTACAATGAAATGTTTGGCTACCCTGAAGGCTTTTTAGAAGTAGGCCAACCTATAGAAGACATTATTAGATACAACGCTAACCGTGGTGAATGTGGCCCCGGTGAAATAGAACGCCAAGTAGAAAAACGTGTACAGCATTTAAAATATGGCAGCTCGCATCATTTTATTCGCCACCGTCGTAATGGCCAAGTATACGAAATGATTGGTAATCCACTGCCCGATGGCGGATTTGTTACCAGCTTTTCGGATATTACAAACCACATAAGTACGCAAAATGCGCTTGAAGAAGTAAACATGGATCTTGAAAATCGCATAGAAGCACGTACTCAAGAAGTACAAACTATTAATAAAGACTTACAAGCTCAAATAGATAGCCGCGTACAAACCGAGCAAGCACTTACTTTAGCTAAACGAGAAGCAGAGCAAGCCAACGACAGTAAAACGCGCTTTTTAGCACTGGCGAGTCACGACATTTTACAGCCGTTAAATGCAGCACGTTTATACCTTGCCGCCATTGACGAAAAACAGCTCGACAGCACTAACCAAAACAGCTTTGAAAAATTAGGCGACAGTCTCGATTCAACCGTACATTTAATGTCGGCATTGCTTGAAATAGCTAAGCTTGAGCAAGGCGCTATGACCCCAACCCCTCGCCACTTCTATATTGAAGATATTTTAGCACCACTACAAAGTGAATACGCTATTTTATCAAGTGATAAAGGCCTTAAACTTGGTGTGCGTTCAAACCAGCAAATTGTGCACAGCGATATAACCTATCTTCGCCGGATTATTCAAAACTTGGTCTCTAATGCAGTTAAATACACCGATAATGGCCGTGTATTAATTGCCTGCAGGAACCGAAAACACAATTTACGAATAGAAGTATGGGATACAGGCCCTGGTATTAGCGAAGTAGAGCAAGCTAAAATATTTAACGACTTTTACCGTGTTGAGTCGGGCGACAACAAAGGCGTAGGCTTAGGCTTAGGTGTTGTAAAACGTATGGCTGACTTATTAAGTTTGCCGCTTGATGTGCATTCTGAGCCAAATAAAGGCAGCCGTTTTAGCATTGAGGTACCTTATGGTGACGAGCAGTTTGTACAACAAAAAAGTACTACAAACAGCCTAATAGAAAACCGTGCAGCAATTAATATTGTTGCCGTAGACGACGACCCTGAAAATTTAGCAGCAATGGCAAGCTTACTTAAAAAGTGGCAAGCTAATTACACCCTGTTTGATAACGTAGATAATGTACTAGCGCATGCTAAGCAAAACGCTGCACCCGATGTTATTTTAATGGACTATCAATTAGGTAATGACTGCGATGGCATAACGCTAATTAAAACCCTGCGCGAAATTTGGCAAAGCCAAGTCCCTGCTATTTTAATTACCGCAGTGCGCGACACCGAGCTTAAACAAGAAACCAAAGCCGCTAATATTCATTATTTAAGTAAGCCAATTAAACCGGGAAAACTAAAGGCACTGCTTAATCACAGTACATAATAAGCTAGTAAAAAGTGATCTAGTTAAAAGTGTTCTAGTTAAAAGCTATCAAGTAATAGCGTAAAACAAAAAGCCCAGTATCTTCACTGGGCTTTGCTTTATAAAGTATTCATAAAGTTAAACTTGATTTACTCGGCTTCTAAGCTTTTGGAACAACCAACTTAACCCCACCAATGAAAGCCCTAATCCAATAAACGAAAGCGCTTTAAGTAAGCCTTCCAAGTTAGCCATATCAATTAAAAACACTTTAACAATAACTGCAGCTAGTATGCCTAGGCCTACTTTTTGTATTAATAATTGATTTTTTAAATGACCAAAAATAACAGTACCCGCACCCAATACTAACCAAATAACAGAGTAGCTATAGAGCTCTGCATTGCTCGCCCCTTTTGATAAGTATATGTAAGGACCTTGCCAGTACTGACGAATAAAGCTGTTTATTGCCAATAATATAAAGCCACCTGCAACGGCTAATATAAATGGCGTAGCTTTAGCATTTATTGGTTTTACAAGCTTGGCCAGCCAAAGCGTTAATCCTGCAGGTACTAACCACAATAGTAATAACCAGTTAAATATTGGCAGCTCACCTATGTAAAGTGATTCAAATAATGGGTTATCGTCAAGTAGTGTTTTAATAGCAAAAAGCCCTGCTAACCCTGCAAGTACAAAGCCCGCCACTTTATATAACTTAGCTAAAGTACCGGCAAGTTTTGCTCTGTGTAAATACACACACCCTAATGCCAGCCAGTTACAAGTAAGGAGTATTTGCTCGTAAAAGTTAAGTGAATCAAATTGCGGATAATGCCCTACTAACTGATAACTTGTTTCGGTAGTAATAAAAAGCGCTAAACAATGAAGAGCTGCACCTTCGAGCCATATTTTAAGTTTTGATGAGTCAAAGCACTTAGCTGCGGCAAAAAATAACGCAATACATAACGGATAAACCACAATACTCCAATGCAAACCAAATACCGTAAGTGCATCGTAACTTGGTGTCCAAGGCGCAAGCGTTAAGCGCAGTAATAACGCAGCAACTAAGGCTTTTATAGGCCAATGCGGCATAGGCACGTTATAGCGTTTTATAAGTACGCTTATAAGTAATACTTGTACAGCAAGTGCAATGGTTAGGCCGCTGTCACTTAATAGCATGGTAATTGCTAACGTAATATTGGCATTAGCCCCTACCCAATAAGTAAAACGCTGAAATAGCGTTGTATTATGCTGCGCGAGCTTTATTAAAATAGCCGCCACTACAAACAATGCAACGGCCCAAAGTGGATATGCAGTACTTAACGCGGAATTAGGAATAAGCGTATATAAAGTCGCTATCATTACAAATGCACTAAATGCCCCCGTAATATGAAACGCTAAACGCTTAATCTGTTTTTTACCGTAATAGAGCCCAAAAGCGGTAAGTAACAATCCGAGTAATAAACCCAAACCGTATTCATTTTTGAATATAAAGAGGGCGTCATCAAATAGGTTTGGCGAAAGATGCGTGCGCTGAGCGCCTAATACTAATAGCGTTGAAATAACTAACGCTACGCCCTGCCAAATATCCCAACGGCTATTTTTAAGGACTAAAAACAACACCAATACAATACTTAACACGCCGATTGCTTGCCACTGCATATCAAAGTGACTGATCAACATAGTAAATATTAAGGGCGCTATAAAAGCGAGTAGTAATGCATGATCTGGAAGCACTTTAAGTAAACGTTTTAAACTGTGCGGGCGATGTTCAATAACATTCAGTTTTAGACCTAAGCGCGGTATAGCAATTAACCCTACAATACTAAGTGAAGCAAATGCCCCCATTAACCAAGCGGTATTAGCTTTAAGTAGCGTAAAACCAACTAAATACCAGCCAATGTGCCCAGCCCATAGTAAATACCATAGCCAAATACGTTGTACTTTATGTGCAACTAACGCAGCCGACAAACTTACAAAGCCAATATACATTAACAGCGCAAATAAGTTACCACTGCCAGTGCTAACCCATATTGGTACGCTGTAAGCGCCAATAATACCAAGCACGGCCAATAGCGGGCCTAACCTAAGCGCCATCGCGCTTGCACTAATTGCTATAATAGCTAACGCAAAAAATGCCACGGTAGGGCTCAGCATGTCGTAACTGCTGTAAGCTAAAAGCGTTAAAGCAAAACAAGTAATAAACCCACCACTTGCAAGCGCTGCGGGTATGTAATTATTAAAGCCTTCAAATACAATGCGTTTATGGTGTAAATAAGCTGCGGCTGCAATTAGGCCAAGCCCAAATAAGCCGCCTAAACTTAGCCTCATTACAGGCGATAGTAATCCCGCTTCTAGGCTATATTTAGCTAAAAAGATGCCCCCAAACGCAAGCGCTATTGCGCCTATCCAGGTCATCCAGTTCTCTTCAAACCCTGCGCGTAATTTATTAAATAGTAATTCTATGGCTGATGCTTCAGCTGGTTTGGCTTTTTTAGGAGGCGCTGATAGCTGATTTATTACAGGTGGCAACGCGTTTTGGGACGTTAAGTTTGGCTGTGCTTTATGAGCAATTGGCTCTGTTATTGAAAGCGCTGCCTGAGCCGTAGATGCTTCACTTTGAGGTTCACTTTGCGATATCGATTTATGTGTTTGTAGATGTGTTATTTTGGCCCTTAAAACAGCAACTTCTTGTTTTAATCCATTTAACTGCACTAGCGCTATTAAGCCGCAAATAGCACCGGCAACTACAACCAGTATTACTATGACGGCTAACCCAACTAAATCATCCATGGCACACTCTTATTAATTATTATGCCCTGAGTGTACCTAATTATTAATGAGTAGGTAAATTTTGTTCAATAAAAAAGCCTAAGTACTTAAAGTGCTTAGGCTTTATGCTACTTAATATGCTTAGGTTTATTCAACACTATCGGTAATAGTGCGCTCTAGGGTCATCTTATAACCTGAGCTTGTTGTTTCATCATGCTCTAAAATCAATATGTAGTTACCCTCTTGTGTAAAGTCCATATCGCTTTGTTGAATAAGCACAATTTGCTGGCCGTTGTCTTCGTAAACAACATAAACCGTGTAAATTTCGTTATCTACAACCTGCTCTTCTTGGTCATACTTATCTAGGCCATCGACTACGTTACTAGTGTCGTCTACCGTTTCGCCGTTAAGTGTAAAGTACACATCTACATCTGAAACCGACTGCCCTGCGTAGCTTTCAATTAGGTTTACAACCGATACCGTATGGCTGTAACTGCTTGGTGTTAGATTTTCTTCAACGCTCATCATACGTAAACCGTTATCTGCGTCGTTATAAAAAATACCCACCGCACTTTGCTCGCGCTCTAGCGTCATTAAAAAGTTATCAGCTAGTTTTGTACCTTCTTCGTCGTACATCGCTACGCTGTAACTATTAGGCGAAAGTTCAACATAATCGGTATAAGAGTCACTAGCGACTGTATTTGTTGTGTTTACAGTTGTACCGCGTGTAGCAGAAAAGCTTACTGGCGAGTAGTCATCAACCGTATTTATAAAACGTAATTGCCCCAGTGCAGATTGATGTTTAAGCTCAGTAACGTAGTTATTATCGGTTACTACATCAAGCGTAATACCACCTTCTTCTGTTGCATAACTTGGGCGGATCATTGCTACATAACTTGCTTCATCGTATAAATAAACAGATGAAGACTCGTACACAACATCACTGCTGCCCGCTTCTGTTATGTAAATAGTGTAATAACCTTCATCAACGCTTTGCAGATCTAACTCACTTAAATATTGAGCCGATGAAAAAAGTGTCGCGCTTTCAAATACGCCATCATCAGTTGCTAAGTAAATATCGTAGCTAGTATCCTCACCTGCAATATTGTAAAACCCTAAGTTAAACTCACCCGTATCGCTTGAGATAGGTACGCTAAGCTCTGTAAATGTAGGCTCATCAAAGTTACCACTCATTACTACTAACTGTGTTTTGTCACCCTTAATAGAAATTTCTTGATCGCTAATTGTTATATAGCTGTCGTTAGCATCTAGGTACTCAAAACTTACATCATAAGTGTCTGTGCTGTAGTTATGGCGAGTAGTTACATCAGCAAAATCAGCGCCTGACCGCTCTGTTTCTTCAACAAACAAACGTGTGTATGGGCTATTGTAAGAGCCGTTATACAATTGGATGTAACCTGTAGAGCTTGAGCTATCGTCAGAGCCACAGCCCGACAAAATAGTAATTAGACTTAAGGGTAATGCAGCTTTTAAAAGGGAGTTGGTCATTAAGGTTATTCCTTATTATTAATATCTCCATTATGACCCAAACATTCTATTTTAATTTCATGATTTACAAAGCATTACCCTCACTGACATTTCCTTACGAAAACGTTAAAAAGTGTAGTAAATGTGCAAACAATAAGGACGTGTTTTTATATAATTAAAACGCTTACGGGGCAATTTCAAAACGATCTCGGCCACTCTTCTTAGCTAAATATAAAGCTTAATCAGCGCGCTTCATTACTTTACCTAAAAGCTCATTAGGCGTTTGCATTGCAACACCTATACTTACTGTTAAGTGACGAGAGTTTTGAATATTTATGGTGTGCGCAAGGTCAATTAATTGCTGCGAAAAATCACACGCTTGCGTCATATTATTTGTAGGTAAGTAGCCACCAAATTCTTCACCACCGAGGCGAGCAAATTCGTTTTGGTGCGTAAAAGCATTGTCGTATTTAGTTGCTAGTTCTTTAAGCACTACATCACCAACATCATGACCAAACTCATCATTGATTGCTTTAAAGTGGTCTATATCGATAATTAAAATAACGTAAGGTGAGTGCTGAGCATCTTTAGCGTGCTGATAAAAATAACGTCTATTATGTACCTTGGTTAAATCGTCAATAATGAGCTCACGCGCTAATCGGTTATTAATACTTTGTACAAAGCGCATAGTTTTAAATAAACCATAGGAAGTTAAAAGCATGCCGCTGGTTCTGCATAAGTCCTCAAAATAAATACTTATCCAATAAGGCTGTACAACTAACTCATCAAGCACGTCTGCCGTGGTGCCAATGCTCCATAGTAATAAACCAAAACTAGAAAAAATATATGCTTTTTTAGATAGCTCAGAGCATTGAACCATCCAAAACAGAAATATAATGACAATTAAATTAATAAAATCGGTAGTAAATCCGTACACATTGTTTTGAACTTGTAAGGGAGGAAAGTTAGTTAGGGAGTAGGCTGAAAAAATAGCAATATAGATCAATAAAGCTAAACTTAAAACTTTATTGATCAAAGGCATTTTATAAAAGTTAGAAAGTTTAACGGTAAGTTTTACTGTGTCAATCATATTAATTGCTAGGTTTTTCAGTACTTCATTTGAAAACTATAGCACAATAATAAAAACCATCACGAAGATGAAAACCGTAATCCCCCTCAAATTTAAACTTAAACTACGGTACTAAGTCCCCACAATCCCAACACTAAAATAGTAATGCCAATCATCGCTTTAGTTTTATGTTTACTAATAATTCGCTCAGCTTCATTACCGGCATAATAAACAATAATAGCCAGGCCAAAGTAACGAATAGAACGCGCAATACCCGAGGCCAATAAAAATAGCCAAATAGAGTACTTAGTCGCGCCTGCTGCAAGCATCGCTATTTGAAATGGAATGGGCACAATGCCCAGTGTTATTACAAACCAAAAGCCTTGATCTTGCATTTTTTGTTTAACGTTTTCAAATTGTTCAGGGCTCGAAAGTGTATTAATAATCCAATCGCCTACTGCATCAAATAAATAGTAACCCAATGCATAACCAAACAATGCACCCACTATGCAGCCCAAGGTCGCCATTAATGCTATAAGCCATAGCTTTTCTCGACGAGCCTGCATAAGAGGCACAAGCACTGCTTCAAGTGGAATAGGAACTATGGTTGACTCTAAAAACGACGCCACTGTAATACCGCTAAGCATATGCTTAGAGTCAATAAAATTACGTGTTTTTTCTTTTAGCTTTTTTTGAATGGCCATAGTAAATCCTTTTCACTTATCAGTAAGAACAAGAGTATTCAATAAACCAATAATTACATATTTAGGTTAATACACGCTGAAAACTGTGTACTAAATTTATCAGGTCCTAGGGTGTTAACAAATTAGTAATATCCATAAGAATATTTTATTATGTGTCAATGCAGTTAAATACCTACCAAAGCAGTTAAAAACTTATGCAAAGTGCGCGTTTTATTCCCTTTAGAAAGCAAGATATTGTTGATATGTGTAGCGAAGAGCTTAAAAGCAGTACACAAAAAACATCGTTTAAACAATTTTGTGATTTACTAGCAAGCCTTATTCATTACGATTACCACACAACACTTGAGTCGCTTAAAAATAACTACGCCCCTTTTGATCCCAATAGTGACACGCGATCATTAGCGCCGGTTTCAAACGATCAAAAAGCGCAGTGCCAACGTGAATTTGCGCGCGACTTTGCCAAGGTGCTCAACGCAGCTAACTTTGAAGTGATCACTAATCAAGATTTAAAAGATGCATTAAACGAAGAGTCACTATTTAAAGTGCGTCTTGAAGTTGAATTTGATGACTTTGAAGAAGTGGTTTTTTATCGCCGTGGCGAGTCGCAACTGACCGAAACCATAACCAGCTTTTGGGGCCTTCGTAAAAAGCCGCTGCACTTTACTAATTACGACCGTGTTGCGGTGTTTATTCGTTTTAAAGATAAAGCCCACTTTGAAGCTAAAAATAAAACACCTTTAGGGTTTGAACCAAGTTCGACCATAGTTAAGCTGTTTCAAAATGTGCCAAAAGCCGATCTCGAAATGCTATTTCCTAATAGCGAGGTACGCATGCGCCCTATTGATAAAGTGATTATTGGCTCATCGGCTTTAGTTGGCGGTGCGGTGGTATTAATTACTAAGCTTGGCGCATCAATTTTATTGTTATTTGCTTTGTTTGCCTTTTGGGGTGGTTTTAGAAGTGAAGCTGTAGAAATGACTCAACAACACTTTATTACTTTTGCTATTGGTATGGGGGTATTTGGCAGCTTTATTTTTAAAGAATGGAGTAAATTTAAAAACCGTAAAATTAAATTTATGAAAGCGCTTAGCGATAACCTCTACTTTAAAAACCTCGATAACAACGCCGGTGTTTTTCACACCCTTATTGACGCCGCCGAAGAAGAAGACATAAAAGAAGCCCTGCTTGCCTATACGTTTTTACTAAAATCAGAAAGTGGCTTAACCGCCCAAACGCTTGATGAACAAATAGAGTATTGGTTTAAAAACAAATACCAGTGCGATCTTGATTTTGAAATTAGCGATGCCCTTGAAAAGTTGGTACGTATGCGCTTAGTGACGAGCACTAATGATGTGTATAGCGCAATAAATTTGGAGCACGCAAAATCTATTTTGGATGAGCGCTGGGATAACTTGTTTCAATATAATTAACCTGCAAAGTTTACTTAACAACAAAAAAGCAGCTGAAACTTCAGCTGCTTTTTACTTTACTTAACTAGGTGCAACTACTAAGCGGCTTGATGCCTATTAAATTTTGCATGTACTAGCTTATAAAGTGCGGGCAATATTAATAACGTAAGTAGGGTTGATGAAATAATCCCCCCTACTACAACCGTCGCCAGCGGCCGTTGTAGCTCAGCGCCGGTGCCTGTATTTAGCGCCATAGGAATAAACCCTAAACTTGCCACTAAAGCGGTCATAAGTACTGGGCGCAGGCGCGAAAGTGCACCTGTTTGTATTGCATCTATTAAGCTAAGCCCATCGGCTCTTAACTGTTTAATAAACGACAGCATCACCACACCATTTAATACCGCGACACCACTTAGCGCTATAAACCCCACGCCTGCCGATATTGATAACGGCATATCGCGTAATAGTAACGCAAGTACACCACCGGTCAGTGCAAGTGGTACGCCGCTAAATATAATTAACGAATCACGAAGTGAATTAAACGCACTGTAAAGCAGGCCAAATATAAGCAATAAAGTAACTGGCACCACCAGCGATAACCGCTTACTTGCCGATTCTAACTGCTCAAACGTGCCGCCGTATTCAATCCAATAACCACTTGGTAAATTAAGATCTGAATTTAAAGCGGCTTGTGCATCACTTACAAAGCTTGCTAAGTCGCGCCCTTCTACATTTGCAGTAACAACAACATTACGCTTACCGCTTTCACGGTTTATTTGATTAGGCCCTTTATCAATACTAATATTTGCAACTTCGCCAAGCGGTACAAATGCAAGGTCTGGGTTGGCACTTTTTGGCACGGCCACTGGCAAACGCGCAAGCTGTGATACATCGCTTGACCAGCGCTCATCTAAACGCACTAATAACGAAAAGCGTTTATCGCCTTCATAAATAAGTCCGGTTTGTACACCGCCTACCGCAGCACTTACACTTTGCTGTATATCGGTTACTGTTAAACCTAACAGTGCCATATGATCGCGAAGCGGCGTTACCGAAAGTGTAGGCAAACCTTCCATTTGCTCAAGGCGTACATCAGTTGCGCCAGTAATGTTTTGCACCAAGGCTGTGGCTTTTTCGCCATACTGTTTTAATGTTGATAAATCATCGCCATAAATACGCATCGCAACGTCGGCTCGCACGCCTGCTATTAACTCGTTAAAACGCATTTCTATAGGTTGCGTAAACTCATAGTTGTTACCTGGTACTTCATTTACTAAATGGCGAATTTGCTTAACCAGTTCTTCTTTACTTAAAGCAGAATTAGGCCATTGTTCGCGCGGCTTTAGCATTAAAAAGGTATCGGCAACGTTAGGTGGCATAGGATCGTTTGCTACATCTGGAGTGCCAATTTTTGAAAATACTTTTTCAACTTCAGGTATGTCTAAAATGGCTTGCTCTAGCTCTTTTTGCATTTTTACCGATTGCTCAATCCCCGTACCGGTGATGCGCAGCGCATGCATAGCTATATCGCCTTCATCAAGCTGCGGTAAAAATTCAGCGCCCATATTTTTAACTTTAAAGCCAAGTGCAATTACAAGCACAGCAGCAATGCTTAACATTACCCACGGCAACTTAAGCGATAAACCAAGCAGTGGTTTGTAGCCTTTTTTAATACCCCGCATAACGGCATTTTCGCTCTCGCTTACTTTTCCTCGCACAAATACCGCAATAGCGGCAGGTACAAAGGTAACAGCAAAAATAAGTGCGCCAACTAGTGCGGCTACAACCGTAAATGCCATTGGCTGAAACATTTTGCCCTCAACCCCACTAAGTGCAAACAGCGGCAAATACACCAGCATAATAATTAAAATGCCAAATACCGCAGGGCTAAATACCTCTTTGGTTGCCGCAGTTACAACACTTAAACGCTCGTTTAGTGTAAGTAGCCGGCCATGTTTATGCTGCGCAAGGCCTAATTGCCTTAAACAGTTTTCAACCACAATTACAGCGCCATCAACGATTAAACCAAAGTCGATTGCGCCTAGGCTCATTAAGTTACCCGACACGCGATTACCTACCATACCGGTAATGGCAAATAGCATACTAAGCGGAATCACCATTGCCGTAATCAATGCGCCAGTTACGTTACCTAATAACAGCAGCAAAATAACAATCACTAGCACCGCGCCTTCGAACAGGTTGGTTTTTACGGTTGCTATGGTTTTATCAACAAGGGTTGTGCGGTCATAAACTGCTTCTACCACAACACCTTCAGGCAAGCTTAGCTGTACGTCTTTGAGTTTATCAGCCATGGCTTTTGCCACTACGCGACTGTTTTCACCAATTAGCATCATGGCGGTGCCAAGCACGGTTTCTTTACCATTATAAGTAGCAGCGCCGGTTCTGAGCTCTTTACCTAAACGCACATTTGCTACATCTTTAATACGTACCGGTGCATCATCGCGCTTAGCAATAACGGTATTGGCTATATCATCAATGCTTTTTAATTGCCCTGGCGAGCGCACTAAATATTGCCCGTCAAAGCGCTCTATAAACCCCGCACCTTGATTACTATTATTTAATTTAAGTGCCGTAATAACATCATTTAGCGAGAGCTTATAAGCGAGTAGCTTTTCAGGCACGGGGGCTACTTGGTACTGACGCTCAAAGCCACCTTGGCTGTTTATTTCGGTAACGCCTTTTACTTTTAATAGCTGCGGGCGAATAACCCAATCTTGCAGGGTACGTAAATCCTCTGCGTTAAATGGCGTGCCATCATCTTTTAATGCACCGTTATTTGCATGCACAGAGTAGGTAAAAATCTCCCCTAGCCCGCTGGCAATTGGCCCTAAGTTTGGCTCAATATTGGCTGGCAAGTCTGAGCGAATACTTTGAATGCGCTCTGATATTTGCTGGCGCGCCCAGTAAATATCGGTGCCTTCGTTAAAAATAACGGTAACTTGCGAAAGCCCATAACGCGAAATAGAACGTGTGTAATCAAGCTTTGGTATGCCCGCCATAGCGGTTTCAATTAAATAGGTAATGCGCTGCTCTGCTTCAAGCGGGGTAAACCCAGGCGCTTTTGTATTTATTTGTACTTGCACATTAGTTATATCGGGTACGGCATCAACGGCTAAATTTTGGGTGTTGTATACACCAAAGCCTGCAAATAAAAGCGTGAGCGCAAGCACCATCATGCGGCGCTTAACCGCAAAAGAAACTATCCAATCAATCATGCTGCCTCCTAGTGTGAGTGGCTTGCGCCGCTTTTTAAAATATCGGCTTTAATCACATAACTGTTTTGCGTTACGTACTCACTATTTGGCGAAAGCCCCTCAAGTACCTCTACCCACTCGCTGTTTTTAGCACCAAGCTTTACAGGGCGTACTTCAAATACATTGCCGCTTTTAATAAACACACTAGGTTTGCCGTTAAATTCCTGCACAGCTGTAGCCTTTACTCGCACTGCAGCATCTACTTTTGCAGTACTAATGTCGCTATTAACGTGCATGCCTGGGCGCCAATGGCCATCTTGATTTTTAAGCTCGATTCGCGCACGCGCAATATGTCCGCCCGTCATCATAGGTGCAATAAAAAACACCTCACCTTGTGCGTTTAAATGATGATGTAAGTCGTACACCTTAGCGCTTTGCCCTATGGCGAGTTTTTCAATATTTTCAGGAAACGCCGAGAGCTCAACCCATACAGTTTCAAGATTGACTATTTGCATCAACGCGCTACTAGCAAGCTCACCGCGCTTTAAATATTGCTCGGTAATAACGCCTGTCATTGGGCTTTTTATGGTGTAATTTTGCAGTGTTTCACGGTTAGTGATACTTGCAAGCTTATCGCCCTTTTTAACGTTTTGACCAATGCTTACAAAAATGTCGTTAACTAAACCGGTATAAGGCGCCATTACTTCCACGGTGCCGTGTGCGGTGGGTGCTATAACACCAAATAAAGTATCGGTTAGTTCAACGCTACCCGCTTTTGCAATCTCTGTTTTAATTCCTGCGCGTTCAATTGCTTGGGAGCTTAGCGTTGTACGCCCTTCTTCTTGCTCATAATGATAATTTATTTCAGCGCCTTTATAACTTGCCATTACATCAAGCTTAAACGAGTGCGGCTCGTTTACGCTCACGGTACTTACTAAATAGTCATTTTCAGCTTTAAAACGAATAAGCTGTGGCTCTTCACTTAAACGCTGCACATTTATGGTTACGTCTAATTGGTTTATATCCACAGCTTTATCGTTATTAAACCCATATATTCGCAGCTCGGTATTACCTGCAAACTGGGTTAGCTTAAGCTCTAAATCAAGGGCGTTATTGGTTAGTAAAAATCCGCCGTGCGGGCCTTTTTGTGTGTGTTCGTCTTTGTGGCCTTCTTCGTGACCTTTTTCGTGATGGCTATCAGATGCCATAGCCGTGCTACTTAATAATGGGAGTGCAAATAATTGCGTTATAAATAATGCGATAAGAGTGTTATTCATGATTGATGAGTCTCAATTAAAGGTTGGCCAGTTAAACGCTCAAGGGTAAGCAGTACTTGATATAGCTCGCTATGGATGTTGATAAGTGCGCGTTTAGAATCAAATAAAGCTTGCTGTGCGTCTAGTAATTGCAACACCGATATTTGCCCTTGTTGATAGCTTTTTAAACTTTGTTTTATAAGCGTTTGTGCTTGTGGAATAACTTGATGTGTTAATAGCTGTGCCTGCGCAGTTTTACCTTGGTAATACGCATACAAGGTACGTATTTGCTGGCGAAGCTGAATACGTAATTGTCCTTGCTGCTCATTAAGTAGCGTTAGTTGATGCTTTGCAGCCTCAATATTTCCGCTATTAGAATTGCTTAATTCCAGCGGCATTGAAAAAGAAAACACCAACGAGCTGGCATCAGTTTGCTGGTTATATCGCACGCCACCACCCAGGGTTAAATCGCTTTGCCCGCTTGAGTGCTGCAGCGACAAATTAGCCGTTTGCTGCATATATTGCTGCTGTAGCAGTGCAAATTCAGGCGCTGTATTTACCGCATCAAGTAGCGCTGCTTCACTTTTAATAGCAGCTATTTGTGATAAATCGCCAGCATAATAATCACTCACTTGTGGCTCTTGCCAAAGCTCGGTTAGAGCTAAGCGCGCACGCTCAAATTCGCTATTTAGCATCAGCGTATTTAAATCTACTTGGCTTAATGCATAACGCATGCGGGTTACATCAGCACTTGAGGCTGCACCCGCTTTAGCGCGTTTTTCAATTGCGTTAAGTGCCTGCTTAACGGTGTTTTTACGCTCACTATTTAAAGCAATTAACGCCTGAAATTTAAGTATTTGGTAATAGCGCTCAGCGGTAGTTGCTAAAAGTGCTAACCGAGTATTTTTATACTCAATTGTTTGCGCTTTTATATTTGCCGTGGCGTAGTTAATGCGGTTTTGGCGTTTATTACCCAGCTCTATTAATTGGCTTAAAGCCAGCGTGTACTGCGCCCCCGAAAACGCATGGGAGCCATGGGTTCCTAAAAAGTTTTCAGCTTCAAAACTCAGCTCAGGATTAGGTGAAAGCGCAGCTTGGGTTTTAAGCGCCGTTAATATTTTTTGATGATACGGGTAGCGTTTAAGCTCAGCATTTTGCTGCTCGGTATTTTTAAGCGCTTGCTCTAGCGTTAATACGTTTTGAGGCTCATTTTTTGCCAAAACGCTCATTGCTGGTAATGCGCACAGTAGCGCCACCAGCATAAGTGGTTTTTTGTTCATATAGCATGTCCGTTTTTTAACAAACATAGTTGACTTAATCACTACGCCTATTTTAAAAACAAGCGCAATTAAGCAACCTAAATATGCACACAACTAGCCTAACAACGCTTATGCGCAGGCAGTTATTTACAAAGTATTTAAAATTAGAAACTAGCTATAAAAATTAGGTGGCGGAACATCTGGTGGGTAATTTAAACCATTGTAACAAGCATTGTTTGTGGCTTGGCTTTGTTCAGGGCTTATTGAATGGTTTATCGTACTGTAGTAGCCACAGTGGCAATGCTGATGGGCATGAATTTCTGTAGGTGATTGCGCATCGTCGTCGTTTGCATTTGTTTGAGAATGAACATGCGTAACGTGATCAACTTCTTCTTGCAGATGATACGCCGCCGCATCACAGCTAATAAAGCTGTGCACAAGCACTAAAAGTATCACGACTAAAAAGTAGTTTGAGCGCATTACCTACCTAAAAACTCTAAAATATAATTTAAGAAATCGCACAATACCTTAAATTTATTCAAATGTAGAGAGCCGCTTACGTTATTTTCTAAATTCACTTGGTGATACACCCACTGATTTTTTAAACCGTTTAGAAAAATTAAATATATTAGGATACCCCACGTAAGCGGCGATATGAGCAACAGGCCAGCGGGTATTTAGTAGTAAGCTTTTAGCTCGTTTAATGCGTAAATAAATAAGCTGCTGCATTGGGCTTTTGCCATATTGCGCTTGGCATAACCTATGTAAATGCGGTGCTGAGTAATGCACGTGTTCGCACATAGCGTCTATTGTCCAATCAAACTGCAGGCGCTCTTCTACCTCTAAAAACAAGCTGGTTAATCTGGTTTGCCCGCCTATTTGTGGCTCGCTTTGAAGCGTAGTGTTTAAATAGTGGCTTAAAATAGGCATAACACCTTCGCGCAAAGTAGTATTACTTTCGCTATATAAAAGCTCCATAGCTAAATGTAATGGCGCTAATTGCTGATTAGTTAATACCTTAGCCTGTGCTAAATTTAAATGTTGCCAACGTTTAGTGTTTGCAAGGTTTAGCCAAATCAAATCCCACTTTTCGCTTGCTATTTTAACCTCAAAACTTTGCCTTGCAGGCAATATAGCTAAGCTATTTTCAGTTAATGAGTATTGATTATTAACTGTTTTAAGTGTGCCCTGACCAGCCAAAGTATAAAAAAGAGTGTGTTCAAGCGGGTTAGTACGTGCAACACAATAGTCACCCAATAAATTAGAGCAACCTGCCAGCTCTATTTCAAGGTTTGGCATTTGCGAAAGCGTGGTTAAATCAATAAACCGCTCTGTACACTCTGGGCCAATATCGAGTACATCTACAATAGTGTTGCGCATAATTTAAAATGATAGCTTTGGACAAATAAAAGAGAGCTTTAAGCATAACCTCAACGCATTATTTTAGCTATATTTAAGCCACTATAATTGCCATACATGCAATAGGACACTAATGAACTCACTACAACACATAATTAACCGCCGTGATTGGGAAAACCCAATTTCAGTACAAGTTAATCAAGTAAAGGCGCACAGCCCACTCAATGGATTTAAAAGCGTTGACCATGCCCGTACTAACACACAATCACAAAAACAAAGTTTAAACGGCCAATGGGATTTTAAATTATTTGATAAACCCGAAACGGTTGATGAATCACTGCTAAGTGAAACACTAAGCAAAGATTGGCAAAGTATTCCAGTGCCTTCTAACTGGCAGTTACACGGCTTTGATAAACCTATTTACTGTAATGTTAAATACCCATTTGCAGTTAACCCGCCATTTGTACCAAGCGATAACCCAACAGGTTGCTACCGCACTGAGTTTACTATTACGGCAGATCAATTAGCGCAACGAAACCATATTATTTTTGAAGGCGTAAACTCGGCGTTTCACCTTTGGTGTAACGGTCAGTGGGTGGGTTATTCGCAAGATAGCCGCTTACCAAGCGAGTTTGATTTAAGCGAGCTGTTAGTGGCAGGTACTAACCGTATTGCGGTTATGGTTATTCGCTGGAGCGATGGCAGTTATTTAGAAGATCAGGACATGTGGTGGCTAAGCGGTATATTTCGCGATGTTAACTTACTTACAAAACCACAAAACCAAATACGTGATGTATTTATAACCCCAGATTTAGACGCCTGCTACCGCGATGCGACTTTGCATGTAAAAACAGCGATTAATGCACCAAATAACTACCAAGTAGCAGTACAGGTTTTTGATGGTGAACAGGCACTGTGTGAGCCACAAATACAAAGCACTAACAATAAACGTGTTGACGAAAAAGGCGGCTGGAGCGATGTAGTATTTCAAACCATTGATATACAAAACCCTAAAAAATGGACCGCCGAGACCCCTTATTTATACCGCTGTGTTGTAAGCCTGTTAGATGAACAAGGCAATACTATAGACGCAGAAGCCTACAATATTGGCTTTAGAAAAGTAGAAATGCTTAACGGGCAACTTTGTTTAAACGGCAAGCCGCTACTCATACGCGGTGTTAATCGCCACGAACACCATCCTGAAAACGGCCATACAGTAAGCACCGCCGACATGATTGAAGATATTAAGCTTATGAAGCAAAATAACTTTAATGCTGTACGTACTGCTCACTATCCTAACCACCCGCGTTTTTACGAATTATGTGACGAGCTAGGTTTATACGTAGTGGACGAAGCAAACATAGAAACCCATGGCATGTTTCCTATGGGTAGGCTTGCCAGCGATCCGCAGTGGGCTGGTGCATTTATGTCGCGTTATACACAAATGGTTGAGCGCGATAAAAACCACGCCTCAATTATTATTTGGTCACTGGGTAACGAATGCGGGCACGGTGCCAACCACGATGCAATGTATGGCTGGTCAAAAAGCTTTGACCCGTCGCGCCCAGTGCAATACGAAGGCGGCGGCGCAAATACAACAGCAACAGACATTATTTGCCCTATGTATGCCCGTGTAGATACGCATGTTGCCGATGACGCCGTACCTAAATACTCTATTAAAAAATGGTTAAGCCTACCGGGTGAAACGCGCCCTCTTATTTTATGCGAGTACGCCCATGCAATGGGTAACAGCCTAGGTAGCTTTGACGATTACTGGCAAGCATTTAGAGAATACCCACGCCTACAAGGTGGCTTTATTTGGGATTGGGTAGACCAAGGTTTATCTAAAACTGATGAAAACGGTGAGCATTACTGGGCCTACGGCGGCGATTTTGGTGATGAACTAAATGACCGCCAATTTTGTATAAATGGCTTATTGTTCCCAGACCGCACGCCGCACCCTAGCCTGTTTGAAGCTAAATACAGCCAGCAGCATTTACAATTTACGCTGCGTGAGCAAACTAAAAATCAATACATCATTGATGTATTTAGCGATTACGTATTTAGACACACCGATAACGAAAAACTGGTTTGGCAGTTAATGCAAAATGGCATCTGTGTTGAACAAGGCGAGCATGTACTTAATATTGCTCCGCAAAGTACACACACGTTAACAATTAAAACTAAAACAACGTTTGAGCAAGGTGCGCAATACCACCTTAATTTAGATGTAGCACTAATTAACGATTGTAGCTTTGCAAGTGCCGAGCATGTATTAAACACCGAGCAGTTTAAGCTTATAAATAGTAATAATTTAAACAGTGAATCATTTACATCAACTACAGAGCAAAGCGCTATAAGTGTTAACGAAACCGACTCTCAACTAAGTATTGAAAACGATAAATTTAAACTTGTTTTTAGTAAGCAATCAGGGCTTATAGAGCAGTGGTTACAAAACGATACTCAGGTTATTAGTAGCCCACTGGTTGATAACTTTTATCGCGCCCCGCTTGATAACGACATAGGCGTAAGCGAAGTAGATAACCTAGACCCTAATGCATGGGAGGCACGTTGGTTACGTGCAGGTATAGGGCAATGGCAGCGCACATGCAGCTCAATTCACGCAGTGCAATCAAGCGTTGATATACGTATTACTTGTGTATTTAATTATGAATTTAACGGCACAGTACAAGCAAAAACACAATGGCTATATACACTAAATAATACCGGCAATATTAGCTTAAATGTTGATGTGCACTTAAACGACACTCTGCCGCCAATGCCGCGTATAGGGCTAAGTACAACGCTTAACAAGCAAAGCGATACAAAAGTAAACTGGCTAGGTTTAGGGCCTTTTGAAAACTACCCAGATCGCAAAGCCGCAGCACGTTTAGGTTATTACAGTTTGAGCTTAAATGAGCTACATACACCGTATATATTCCCAACCGATAACGGCGTGCGTAGTGATTGCCAATTACTTAGAATTAATAACTTAACCGTAACCGGTGCGTTTTTGTTTGCAGCCAGTGAGTATTCGCAAAGTACGCTAACGCAAGCAAAACACACTAACGAACTCATTGCTGATGATTGCGTACATGTACACATTGATCATCAACATATGGGTGTTGGTGGCGATGATTCATGGAGCCCAAGTACCCATAAAGAATATTTACTTGAGCAAAAGCAGTACAGCTATTCTTTAACTTTTTCAGCTAAATAATTTAAACAAAAATAGCGGCCAAATTGGCCGCTATTTTTTTAATTAACACACTCTATTTATTAGCTAGCTTTTTAGCTAATACGTTATCAAGAGAAAAACTTCCCGCTCCTTGAATTGCTAAAACTACAGTTACTACTAGTAAAGTTAATGCGTATTCATAGCCATTGTTTGCCATAAATAAGCCATTACTAATATGTACGCTAAAAATAGCAATCAGCATAGTAAAGCCGGCAACTACAGCAGCTGGGCGAGTTAACAAACCAATTGCTAATGCAATGCCACCAAAAAACTCAGCGCTACCTGCCATCATTGCTAACCAATAGCCAGGCTCTAAACCAATACTCGCCATCCATTGGCCTGTACCTTCAAGCCCGTAACCGCCAAACCAAGCAAATAGCTTTTGTGCACCATGCGCCGCTAAAATAAGGCCAACTGGTACTCGTAAAATTAATGCTGCTACGCCTGCTTTTGAGCTAAGTAATGTGTTTAGTAATTTCATGAGTTTTAGTCCTGTTTAAATTTATTTAATCGTTAGGTTTTTCCTAACCGTTGAGCACAGTTTACTATCATCATTAAAAAACATTAATACGGAACTCATTGGTTAATTAGCAACGCAGTATTTATAATAATCCATAAAAAAACCGCCAACCCAAAGGTTGACGGTTTTTTATTAACGTATTACTTAGTATATTTAAGTAAGCGCTTAGCTTTGAAAATTAAGCAACCGCTTGCTCTAAAATTTCGCGGCTTTCTTTTAGCGTAATAGCTTGGTTTTCGCCAAGAGCAACCATGCCGTGAGCTTCAAGTTTACCAATAATATTGTCAATAGCAGCGGCTTTATCATCGCCATGTTCAGTAAGCTGGGTCGCTACGTCAAGGCTGTGGTAAAACGCTTCAATTGCTGCAATTGTTTTCTCTGCTAAGTCTTCAGATTGCTCAAGACCAAATACGTTTTTACCCATTTGCTCAAGCTTTGCTTTTTTTACTGCAAATTGGTTACGTAATAAAGAAGGCTGAACAATAGCAAGTGAACGTGCATGATCAACACCGTAAGCCGCTGTAAGCTCGTGGCCAATCATGTGTGTTGCCCAATCTTGCGATACACCAGAACCAATTAAACCATTAAGTGCTTGGTTAGCAGCCCACATAAGGTTTGCACGCCATGCGTCATCTTGGTTTTCAAAGTTATCACCTAAAGTTTTAAGCGTTCTTAAAAGTGCTTCAGCGTAACCTTCTTGAACTAATGCTGTTTCAGGGAATGTTAGGTACTGCTCACAGGTGTGAACCCATGCATCTACTAAACCATTCACAAGTTGGCGCTGCGGTAATGTTTTCATTACATCAGGGTCCATAATCGCAAATTTAGGAAGTACTTCTGGTGATGCAAACGGTAGTTTTTGCTTCGTTGCTTCTTTGCTCACAACTGAGTTTTGGTTAGATTCAGAACCCGTTGCAGGCAATGTTAATATTGCACCGATTGGTAATGCACTAGTAATAGTATGCTTACCAGTAGGAATATCCCAACCTTCGCCATCATAAACGGCTGATGCGGCAATGTATTTAACGCCGTCGATCACTGAACCGCCGCCTACGCCTAATACGAAGTCGATATCTTGTTCTTTACAAATTTTTACTGCTTGGTCTAGCACTTCAATTGTTGGGTTAGCGCCAACGCCCGAAAACTCAACCCAGTCAAAGCCTTCAAGTGCTGCTGCAACTTGGTCGTACACGCCGTTCTTTTTAATTGAACCGCCGCCGTACACTACAAGTACTTTTTGATCTTTTGCGATCAAATCAGATAGTGCCGCAATTTGTTGCTGACCGAATTGAATAAGAGTTGGATTTACGTAGCTAAATTTCATTATTTTGCTCCTAGGTGACGGTTAAATACTAAATAGAATGCTTAGTTACTAGCTAAGCCAAATTCCAATGAGTGCATATTAGTAGCAAAACAAACATAAAAAAAGCCCAATAACTCGCAAAAGCTTGCCTAAAACTACCAACATTGTTATTTTACGCAAAATACACTCAATTAAAGATGCCTTTTATGTCCACCATAGCCAATATGTTGCAACAATACGCCGAGCATAATCAATTACTCAGCTTTGAGGGCACCATGGAAACTATCATTCCAGGCGTGTATTTTCATCGAGCAACTAAAAACTCGCCGCGCCAGCCGCTTATATATAACTCAGGTATTATTATTGTTGGGCAAGGTCATAAAATAATTCACTTTCCTGAACATCAAATAAAATACGGCGCAGGCGACTACTTAGTCCTTGGTGTACCGGTGCCATTAGAGTGTGAAGCATTTACTGATAACGACTTACCCGTTATGGGCATTGCCATAGATATAAACCCTGCAATGCTACACAAACTCGTTAATCAAATAATGCGGCATAAGCCTCTTTCAGCGTCATCGTCGTCAGCACAAATTGGCGCAGTACAGTCGGCAACTCTAGATACAGCAATGGAGCTCGTTACTCATCGGTTATTAACTGTTTTAAATAACCCCATTGAGGCTGACATTTTTGGCGAGGATATAGTAAAAGAATTGGTATATCGCGTACTTTGTGGTCCACAAGGACATACTTTAATAGGGCTTGCTATGCATGATGGGCATTATGCACGTATCGCCCGTACGCTCTCAACTATGCACAGTAGTTATGCCAATCAAATTACGGTTGAAGGGTTAGCTGAAGATGTAAACATGAGCGTATCGTCGTTTCATCGTGCTTTTAGGCAAGTAACGTTTGAATCCCCCCTACAGTATTTAAAAAAAGTACGCTTAGCTAAGGCTAAAGAACTTATAACTACTAGTGGAAGTAAAGCCAACGAAGCTGCATTAAAGGTTGGCTATACCAGCCCATCGCAATTTAGCCGCGAATTCAAACGCCACTTTAATAAAACACCTAGCGAAGTATTAACTCAATTACATAGTTAATTTAACTAATTAACTAATAGCTAAATAGGTGGGCTCTGCTAGTATAAAAAAATGTAGTTGAGCTTGGAAGTGCTTATGGCTGACAAAAAACATCATAAAAATACAGTTCCTAATATTTTACACGGAGGTGCTAAATACGTATTTCTTTTTTTTATTTACTTAATAGCATTTAATAGCAATGCAGGCGATTTTTGCGATATTACCCCCTTAAATAGTCAGTCCTCTCCATCATCTTTACAACCTAATACAACTTCTGAACTTCAGGCAAAACGCGGTACAAACCAATTTCAGCTAAACTGCTTGTTAAAGCGTGGCGGCGTACTTTCGTTTTTGCGCCCAGGTCTTGATGATTTTACATGGCAGCAAAACGGTGTAATAAAGCAACCATTAAAATCGGCACAAGTGGCATTTTTAATGGACTCAGGAAACTTTACAGCCATTATTACAATTGAGTCAAAACTTAACTATACACCACGCTTTAAGTGGCAAAATACACAAGTTTTTTTTAAAGAAACACAGCAACACAATCTCATTATGGGTGCTTTTTATGGGCTGTGTATCACACTCATTTTTTACGTATTTATAATGGGCTACAGGCTTCACGACAAGATATTTAAGCTATACAGCGCTTATATTTTTTGTATTGGCAGCTTTATTTTGCTTCAAGAAGGCCAACTCTATTTATTTATAACTGACCACGTTTCATCACTCCTATTTGATTTGTACTTACTCAGCATAGGTTTAACAGTACTCAGTGCTACATGGTTTATGTGCGCATTACTTGAACTAAACAATAGATGGCCAAAAACAAGTAAGATTTTAAAAATTATGGCCGGTATTGTTATGTGCTTTTCTTTAATAAAAATATTGTTCAGTAACACTTTGATTTGGCAAATAGCTGGCAACATCATGGCTTACGGCTCATTAATTATTGTGACTGTTATTTTTGTTTTAGCGGCACAACAGGCTCGCAAAGGAATACGCGAAGCAACGCTTGTTTTTGTAGCATTGAGCTTGGTGCTCGTAAGCATGATATTTAGAGTATTACTTATTAATCAAAGCCCATTTATGCAACGTTACGGATTTATTTTGGCTTTCGCTGTGGAGTCATTTTTACTAGCAGTAGCTGTTTCTAGGCGTATTAGCCGTATGCGAATCGCACAAAAACGCGCCGAAACCGAAGCCGATTACGATCACCTTTGTGGCATTTTAAACCGCCGTGGCTGGGGTAAAAAATCATCAGAGCTGATTGAGCTGCATGCAAAAAAAGGCGGAGTTTTATGTTTAATGTATATAGATTTAGATGACTTTAAACAGATAAACGACAATTATGGGCATGCCGTAGGCGATGAAGCTTTATGTAAAGTAGCCGCCAGTTTAAAAAGTATCGTACGCACCAGCGATGCAGTCGGCCGCTTAGGCGGCGATGAATTTGTAGTACTTGCCCACTTTTACAGCAAAGCGCAAGTAAGCCCAAAAACACACCATCTAAAAATAGAGTTAGATAAACTCGCCATCACGCATAACGACCTGCCTATTGCTATAAAGGCAAGCATTGGTAGCAGCGTATTTAGTGAGCCTCCTAAAAATATTGACGAAATTTTAAAAGCCGGCGACACCGCTATGTATCATGAAAAACTACAGCGTAAAGTAAAGCCGCTCACTTTAGTTGATGGCTAACTTTAAGTATTTAAAACCGTAGCCGGCTTAGCAAACGGCTTACGGTTTATATAGTGGCTAAAAATAATAGTAAATAACGTTGAGGCTTGTTTGTCACTAAAGGGCAACACTGCCCATTACCGCTAAAATAACCGGAAAGGTAGATGTTAACCCGCTCCACGCAGACCCTATATGCTGTGATATAAACGTAACAAGTACGATAAAGCCCGTCACTAATATCATTTTACCAAAAGCTCCCAGCGGGCATTTAATGGTTTTGCATCAACTGATATATTTAGCATTGTAGAGATAATAGCTAAACCGAGTAAAATACAAAGCGAAATCACCCTCGCCACAATAATATTCACTGGTAAAAATAAAGTAATAACGCTAAATACACACCAAATACTCAACGCTGTAAAAAGCGATTTAAGCATTCCAAATCTTCGTGAAAAAACCAAGTAACTAAAACAAAATAAGCCTATACCGCTCATACCATAAAGAGAGGCCACCGCTGAGTTAGCTGCAAATAATTTACTTTGTTCTAATGCTATAAAATAAGAAATAGGCCAGAGGTAATAGGCAAGCCAGGAACTATGCCGCTAACAAAACTACCAAAGCGTTTTTGGGCGAATGTTATTAGTAAATAAGCAAAGGTGCAATTATGAGTTTAAGCAGCATAAATAACAATAAAATATGAGAGCTGAAATTAAGTCTACGTGTCTATACCTACATTGTAGAGTGAATAAAAATCATGTATGTAGCGTAATTTTTTTACCTGTAAATATTAACTAATTTATCAAAACACTAATTAATAGCTATAAAAAAACCACTTATTAAAGTGGTTTTTTAGCTTAACTTAAACAACAGCATTTATACTTTTTTAAATAAAACCTCTGGGTTTACCATGGTTTTCATTTCAAGCACATTGCCATTTGGATCTTCAATAAAAAACGTTTCTTGCTCAAACTCATCACCAATAAAACGGCGGTATGGTTTATCTAGGTATTCAATACCCGCATCTTCAATACGTGTTTTTAACCCGTTAAATTCATCTTCAGATAGGTGAATCCCAAAGTGAGGTACTGCCACAGCTCCCATATCAACATCATGGCGAACTGTTGGTAGGCGCTCAACGCTTTGGTGTAAGGTAAGTTCATTGCCCCAAAAATCTATATCTACCCAGCGACCTTCTTCACTATTACCCGTTTTACAGCCTAGTACGTCACAGTAAAACGCTTTAGCCACTTTTAAATCGCCAGCCGGAATAGCCAGATGCAAACAGTTAGACATAAATAACCCTTGGTTAACACTTTAATACATTAAATTATTGCCATTATACATAATTTGTGATTTATAGAACATTAACAGCAACGATATTAAGCATATTTAATACCTAAAAGTCTTTTAAAAAACACGCTTTTTAAATGTGTAATTACTTATAACATTTATTTGTTAGAGAGTATTAGAAAGCGCAAAAGGATTAGTTTAAAATGCGCCGCTATGATTAAATTCTTACTTTTAAAATTCATTACTTTCTTTTTAGGCTTTGTAGCTTGCTTTGCTATGCACACTACTTTTGCACTGCCTTTAGTAATTTCTGCCGCGCTAACGGGGCTTATTGGCTCTTTTATTCCTTTTCCTGCGCGTTATAAAAACCATCCTTATGCTGCAATTTATGCGGGTAGTTTTGCCGGTATGTGTTCAACCCATTTAATTACCAGTTACTGGGAAATTGCTATTATTTCGCTTATTGGCTCAAGTTTGTATGTGCTTACTATGAATATGTTTACAGGCTTTGGTGGCAAACTTGGCAGTGTCGCTTTTGCAAGCGTGGCACTTTTTGTATTAGCTAAAGGAGTCGTACTATGAGTATTGAATACCCATTCCTTGTACTGCTTGGTGCTTTTTTAACGTTTTACCTAGCTAAACATAGTCGCTTTGATGGTATAAGAGCATCCTCTTCACTTTCTATTATTGCTTACTTAATTTTTAGCGCATTGAATTTAAACCCCGATTTATACGCGATTATATTTTTTGGCGGTACATTTATTGGCATGAGCGCCCCGCATCGTTTTGGTATTTATACGGTAGCAAGCTCATCTGTTTTGTTTTCAATATTATTTGAATTTCTTGTACCAAAACTTGACGGCTACGGTGGTGCACTAGGTATTAGTGCATTTTTATCTGTATGTATTTGCCATACCTGTATTTTGTTAGGTGCCCCAAGAAGTAAAAAACCGCCACCAGTTCAATAAAAAATTATTGAACTGGTCTAGTTTCTCCCAGCATTCGCTTTAATATAGTAGAGAAATTAGAGTGTAAAATATTCATGTTTTAAGCTGTTCTTTTACTTTGCAAGTCTGTTAGAATCTTTCGCGAACTTTATTTACCCTAAATAAAGACAATCATATATGGATTTATGAAAATGAAAAAACTAATCGCAGTAGCAGCTCTATCTTTACTTCCTTTTTCAAACGCAATGGCTGACCAAGATATTGGTTGTGGTCTTGGTTCTATGTTATTTGCAGGTCAGCAAGGTAAAGGCGTTAAAATTTTAGGCGCTACAACAAACGGTACTTCTGGTAACCAAACTTTTGGTATCACTTTTGGTACTTTAGGTTGTGATGGTACTGGTACAGTAACGTCTTCAGAAAAAATTGCTTTATTCATCGACGGTAACATGGAGCAACTTGCTCGTGATATGTCAAAAGGTGAAGGCGAAACTTTAGCTACTCTAGCTGAAGCTTGGGGTGTTGCAGATCAAGATAAAGCAGCATTCAACGCGCTTGCTCAAGCACAGTTTTCTTCAGTATTTACTTCTGAAAACGTAACTTCGCAAACAGTTTTAGAAAACCTAAACACTGTTCTTGCAAGTAACGCACAACTTGCTTCTTATACTCTTTCTTAATCAGCTAAATTAGCCGGTTTTATACGTATAAATAAAGCCGCTGGAGTATTTCTCTAGCGGCTTTTATTGTTTAGTGATTATGAAAAAAATATTCTTTGTTTTATCAATTGCGCTGTTTAGTACTTACGTAAACGCTCAAAGTTTTAAAAATGACACCTTAGCAACCGACCCTTACTGGCTCAAATTAGGTCATTACCGTGGGGCCACATTAGGTGGTTGGAAAAGTGAAGTAGATAGGGCTGAGTTTTTTTTATCTCCTATAGGTAAAACAAGTCCACTGGACGAACTTGAAGCCACTATAGCCGCATTTAGTGGTAAAAATACTGACCCAAAAACAACACAATCTCGCTGTCGGTTTCCAGCACGCTATAAATGGCTAAAAACAAAAATTAAAAATAACTGGCCCGCGCTTAATTGCCCAGAGCTTCAAACGTGGCAAAAAATAATAAACCCAAAAGGGGTTACGTTAGTTTTTCCTACTGCATTTATGAATAGCCCCTCATCAATGTTTGGTCACACCTTACTTCGTATTGATGCAAAAGATCAGACTCGCCATAAAGAGTTGCTCGCATTTGCGGTTAATTTTGCAGCAGAACCAGACGGCTCAGACAATGCAGCTATGTACGCACTAAAAGGCCTGATTGGCAGCTATCCTGGTAAATTTTCGCTTATGCCGTACTATAAAAAAGTACGCGAATATAATGATTTAGAATCTCGTGATATTTGGGAATACAAACTTAATTTATCTGAGCCACAAGTAGAGCTTATTTTATTGCACTTATGGGAGCTACAATCAGCTACATTTGATTACTTTTTTATTGATGAAAACTGCTCTTACCAATTACTTGCATTATTACAACTCGCACAAGAGGACCTTGATTTAACATCGTCATTTAATATGCAAGCTATTCCATCAGATACCGTTGCAGTACTAAGAAATAACAACTTACTACAATCACCTAATTACCGCCCTGCTTTTGGCACTAAGCTTTACCATTACTCTACTCAAATGACTAACGAACAACTTGATGATGCAAGAGAGTTAATACAAGGTGGCTCCCTCAATACTCGTAATTACTCACAGTCGCAATTAGTCGCAATATTAGAAATGGCGTATGAATGGTTAAATTTTGAATTTTACGATAAAGCATTAAAGCGTGAAGAAATTGCCCCGCGACTAACTAAGCTACTACTAATGCGCAGCAAATATAAAGTAGCTTCGCCATTTACTAAGCCAAGTCGTCCTATTGCTTCTCCAGAGCAAGGTCATGGCTCTTCTAAAGTAACGCTTGGAAGAACTGAGTATGCCCATCAAAGTGACTTAACAAGCTTTGCGTATCGCCTTGCATACCATGATTTATTAGATAGCTCAGCTGGATTTATTCCTGGTGCTCAAATTAGCTTTTTTGATATTGAAGGTGCCATAAGCGATAATGGTAACACGCGACTTGAGCATTTTTATTTATTAGATGCTATGTCACTTGCACCCGATAACCGCGTGTTTGATAGCTGGTCTTGGAACTTTAAAATGGGCTTTGATCGTCAGCCTAATAATAATATTCAACAAGGTCGTTGGTTTGCTAAAGGTGGATACGGAAAATCAATCGGTAACCCAAACACGTTACACGGCTATTTACTTGGCCAAGTTGAATTTAATAATGGTGACATAACAGACAACCTAACAACAGGCATTGGTAGTGAAGCAGGTGCAATATGGCAAATAAATAACAGTCATAAACTCGCTCTTACAGCAAACATAACATGGTTAATAGATGGCCAAGCAGATAAACACAGTGACTTTGCAATAAAGTGGAATTACTCTTTATCACGTAATTTATCTATACGTACTGAGCTTAAAAACCAACATTGGTATACAAGTAGTACATCGGCTAAATTTGCAATTCAATACTACTTTTAATCAATGCATATACCCACAAGCGCTTAATTATTTTTACAGCGCTTGTCGGTATATAAAACTTTACTCAATACACGTTCAATTTTCACGTCTTTAATTATGCAATAGACTCTCTATATACCTATTCATTTACTTATTTTATACATTTGAGTATATATTTCAGACAAGACCCTTTAAACTCAAAGTATTGTAGTTAGAAAGATTCTCTTATGTATCTGCGTGTTGTAGTTATCATTTTCGTTTTTATTTTTTGCAGTAATGTAGGGGCAGTAAGCCCTCTTACTTTTATTGCCGAAGATTTACATCCTTACCATTTTAAAAATAAAAGCGGTGAAGCTGACGGAGCTTCCGTTGATATTGCTAAGGCTGTTTTAAAAGAAGCAAAGCTACAAGCTAAATTTGAAATAATGCCAATGGCACGAGCCTTTCATCAGCTAGCAGCTAATCCAAACACAATTATGCTCTCTTTATTAAAAACTCCCGCTAGGCAAAGTCAGTTTAAATGGTTAGGAGCGGTATATTTTACTGATGCCTACCTAGTTAGTTTAAAAAGCCACAAAGACGAAGTAACTCATTTAAATCATGCAAAATTTTATAGAGTAGGCACTATTCGTGGATATTTGAGTGCCAAATATTTAATAAAAATGGGGTTTGAAGAAGATAAAAATTTAATACTAGCTAGTTATTATCAGCAGGCATGGCAAATGCTTTATAAGGGTAGAACTGACTTTGTCCTTATGAATACACTTACCTTAGATAATGAACTAAAAATGTCAGGGCTCGACCCAGACTTAATAACTAAACGACTTCATTTAGCTGATTTTCCTTCAATACTCTATTTTGCTGCTAATAATCAGATTGACGAACAAACAGCAAACTTAATCTCGCAGGCATTAAAAACTATAAAAGTAAGTGGCGAATACCAAGCCATCTTAAAAAAGTGGCAACTCCCTCTTCCTCCTTCTATAAATTAAACCTATTTAAATAAGTATATTAGCAAACATCAAGCGCTACCAAATATGATGATAAACACCTCTATTTAACAATTTCAAATAACATAATAACGTTAACTAGCCCTATTGGTTAACCAAAACACCATCATTGAAATAACAATTAATTATAAAAAACTACAAATTGGTAAGTTTTAATTTTTAAATTGGTATGTTAGATTGGGATTAAGCGACACCTGTACCGCGCAATTTTTACTTCATCACACAGAGACAATAATGATAAAAAATACATCCACATTTAAACTTACGGCTTTAGCCGTTATCACACCTCTACTTTTTACGGCTTGTTCAAGTACCCAAAGCACTAATCAGCAAAGCGATGCGCCGGTACCTGCAACAAAGTTTGATTTATCTCACTGGAAAATAAATGTACCAGTAGATTTAAACAACGACGGTAAAATTGATGAAATAGATGTAGAAGAAATTCAGACTTACGCACACCCTGATTTTTTCTATCTTGATGATAAAGGCTACATGGTATTTACCTCGCCTAATAAAGCGCTTACAAGTGCTAACTCTACTAATACCCGTAGTGAACTTAGACAAATGATCCGTGGATCAAATACTAAAATTAAAACTAAACACTCTAAAAACAACTTTGCTTTAGCTGTTCACCCGCTATCTGACCGATTTGGTTCTGTTGGTGGAAAGATGGAAGCAACGTTAAAAGTAGATCACGTTGCGCTACGTGCAACTGATCCTGATAAAAAAGCGGCTTACTCGGTTGTTGTAGGGCAAATTCACGCAGGTAAAGATCAAGCACTTATTGATACCAAGCTTGGTTATGGCTGGGGCAATGAGCCACTTAAAATATATTACAAAAAATGGCCAGGGCATAAAACAGGCTCAGTTTTTTGGAACTACGAACGTAATTTACCTAAAACCAATCCTGACCGTAAAGACATTACTTACCCAGTTTGGGGTAATACATGGGAAAACCCTAACGAGCCTGGCAGTGCCGGTATTGCACTAGGTGAAGAATTTAGCTACACGGTCAATGTGTATAAAAATGTTATGCACCTTACATTTAGCGCACAAGGCAAAGAAGACGTTAACTACTCTATTAACTTAGGTAATAACGTAGATGCTTATGGCAAAGTGGACGAAAAAGACCATCCACATGGTTACGCTGCAGATTGGCATTACTTTAAAGCCGGCGCTTATAACCAATGTAGTACTAAAAGCGCGAAAGGTATTTGGTACCCAGGTTGTTTAGGTACTGGCGATTGGTCTACAGATAAACAAAATGGCGATTACGCTCAAGTAAGCTTTAGTAAACTAGAGTTAAGCCCAGCGACACCGCCAACAAAATAACTAGGCTAGTACAGCCTCAGATAAGTAATTTTTTAGTGATGTAAACAGTGGCGTTGGTAGATTATTAATATCGCACCAGCGCCACTTTAAACATTTATTAGGCTCTTTAAGCTCAGGCTCTCCGCCTTCAAAATCAGCTTTTACATACAACGTAATATAGTGTTTTTTCTCTGCTGTAAAAATATCATTGGTAAAATCAAGCTTAGTAATTTTACTTACCTTTAAACCTGTTTCTTCAAACACTTCTCGTATTGCACATTGCTCAACACTTTCACCAAACTCTAAATGCCCACCAGGTGTTGCCCATGTATTAGCACCATGCGCGCCAATGCGCTCACCTAGTAAAATTGTGTTTTGGTGCTTTATGATAACCGCTACCCCTACTCTTACTACGTTACTCATATCGTGTTTTCTCTTGTTTTTACTGCCCGCCATGCTGAACCACACACTTTGTATTGTCAATTTTGTATTTTTAAAACCAGTGCATTGATTAACTTTTAGCCGACCAAGGTCGAATAGCTTGCTTGCTAAAAAAAGCCTACATTTTGTAAGGTCTCTCACACACAAATTTAGTTTTAGGAGCCTTACATGTCAGGCGAATATCAACAGCAATATAATGCCTTTAAACAAAACCCAGCCCAATTTTGGCTCGAACAAAGTAAAAATATTCCATGGTATAAAACCCCCGCAAAAGCATACACACAAGACGACGACGGGCTTTACCATTGGTTTAGTGACGGGCAATTAAACACCAGTTTTTTAGCACTAGACCAACACGTTATTGCCGGATTTGGCGAGCAAACAGCACTGATTTACGACTCTCCAGTCACTAATACAAAGCAAACTTATAGCTACTCACAACTACAACAAGAAGTTGCTAAATTTGCAGAAGTAATGCAATCGTTAGGCGTTACAAAAGGCGACCGCGTTGTTATTTATATGCCAATGATCCCACAAGCTGTTATTGGTATGTTGGCGTGCGCTCGCCTTGGTGCTATTCATTCGGTGGTATTTGGTGGGTTTGCTGCACACGAACTGGCTGTACGCATTGATGATGCCAAGCCCAAACTTATACTTAGCGCCTCATGTGGTGTTGAAGTAAACAGCGTTATTGAATACAAACCACTTATTGATAACGCAATAGAATTAGCTGCGCATAAAGTAGAACACTGCGTTATTTATCAGCGTCCACAAGTAACCGCCACTCTTAAGCCTAAGCGAGACATAGATTGGACTCAGGCAATGCAAACGGCTGCAAGCGCAGATCCGGTGCCGGTAAATGGAGATGACCCGCTTTATATTTTATATACCTCAGGCACGACAGGCACACCCAAAGGCGTAGTACGCGAAAATGGCGGTCACGCAGTGGCAATGCAATACAGCATGGCAACCGTTTATGGTATGAAGCCCGGCGACGTATTTTGGGCAGCGTCTGACATTGGCTGGGTAGTTGGGCACTCTTATATAGTTTACGCACCGCTAATGTATCGCTGCGCGACCGTATTATATGAAGGTAAACCCGTTAAAACGCCCGATGCTAGTGCATTTTGGCGCGTGGTAGAAGAATATAAAGTAAGTGCATTATTTAGTGCCCCCACCGCCTTTAGAGCAATCAAAAAAGAAGATCCAAATGCCGATGGTTTTAATCAATACGATACCTCAAGCTTAAAACGTTTATTTTTAGCTGGCGAGCGGTTGGACCCTCCCACTTACGAGTGGCTTAAAGAAAAAACCAAACTGCCAGTGCTCGATCATTGGTGGCAAACAGAAACCGGCTGGGCTATTGCTTGTAACCCTGTAGGGCTTGAGTACTTAGCAACAAAACCTGGCAGCTCTACCGTGCCAACTCCAGGTTTTGACGTGCGAATATTAGATATGGATGGTAATGAATGCGCAGCTAACGAGCAAGGCGCCGTGGTAATTAAGCTGCCACTTCCACCGGGTTGTCTACCAACAATTTGGCAAGATACCCCGCGATTTAAAGCAAGCTACCTAAATGAATACGAGGGTTATTATTTATCTGGCGATGGTGGTTATATTGATGAAGACGGCTACCTATTTATTATGGGCAGAACCGACGACATTATAAATGTAGCAGGACATAGGCTTTCTACCGGCGAAATGGAAGAGATAGTAGCCGCGCACCCTGCTGTTGCTGAATGCGCTGTTTTTGGTGTGAACGATCCTCTAAAGGGGCAACTTCCTATGGGAATGATCGTGCTTAAAAATGATTTTATGGGCTCAAGTACCGACGTGGAAGAAGCGCTTGTTTTAAGTGTTCGTAATCAGATTGGCGCTATTGCGTGCCTTAAAAATATAGTTAGCGTAGATAGGTTGCCCAAAACACGCTCTGGTAAAATACTGCGTAAAAATTTGCGCCAATTGGTTGATGGCGAAGAGCTACAAATACCTTCAACCATAGATGATGCCAGTATCTTTGAAGAAATAAACCAACAACTAACACAAAGATAAACCCAACCAACCTATCTAAAGCCATTTTTATAATGGCTTTTTATTTCATCCTTATATTTGATCCTTTTACTTAAGCTTAAGCTTTAATTTAACCAATAGCTGAAATTTTTTACGGCTTAATGCTTTCTTCTTTTAATAGCGTTATTAATTTAATCAATTTAAAAAGGAATGGTGTATGCCCCGCTTGCTACAAAAACTATTAACCACAACCCTATTGTTTATAGGTTTTTCCACACAAGCCTATGAAATAGAAGACTTAGGAGATGGCTTACACCGCTTTATAGACGACAGACACCGCTCAGTATTTTTAATCACTCCTGAGGGCGCAATTGTTACCGACCCGCTTAATAAAAAAGCCGCCACTTGGTTAAACGAGCAAATTAAAACCCGCTATAACGTACCGGTAAAGTATGTAATTTATAGCCATAATCACAGCGATCATATATACGGCGCCGAGGTATTTAAAAGCCCGCACACCACGTTTGTAGCGCATAAACTCGCTGCGCAAGATATTAAAAACACAAAAATGAAAACGGTAGCGCCCAGCCTTACTTTTGATGACGAGCTACTACTTACTCTTGATGATTCAACAGTAAAGCTTAACTACCATGGTCCAAACGATGGTCGTGGTTCGGTTAGTATATTATTCGAAAAGCAAAAAACGTTATTTGTAGTTGATTGGATTGTTATTGGCAGAATGCCGTGGCAAAAACTGTGGAGTTACGATATTCAAGGCATGATTAACTCAACCCAAGCGGTACTCAAATATGACTTTGATACTTTTGTAGGCGGACATGCCGATATTGGCAGCAAGGCTGATGTAGCGCGTTACTTAAGTTATATAGAGCTTTTATATAGCCAAGTAACAGCAGGCGTTTTAGCTGGTAATACGCTTGACGAAATTAAAAAAAATGTAAAGTTAGACCAATTTAGTGACTTTAAACAGTTTGATACATGGTTACCGCTTAACATAGAAGGCGTGTACGAGCGTTTAATGGAAGAGTCTGGTATGGGTTGGCGCAGCGATTTATAAGCTTTAGTCTAATAATTATTGGTATTGCCGTATTTAACGCAATACCAATGTATTCATTAATTAAATAAGGTTATTACTGATCAAACCTTTTTAATCTATCCCAATTACTTTAAGCAGTAACCTACATATAAACCGAGTAAGTAGTACTCCAAAAGCTCGCTAACGTTGCCAATATTTACTGCGTCTAGCTCATTTACACAAAACCACGCTTTGGGAATAACCATGCTTTATAGGCTGGGTATATTTAGGTATTTTAAAATTGATTAGGCTTACCAAGCATTCATAGGGATTTTTAAAGGTACTTGGCTACCATCTTCATTCTCTAAAAGTAATTGTAAAATCTCTCCAGACTCCTTGCGCATTAATTCTTTTGCTTCACTGGCAGGACAGCCTGGAATTTTACAATTTTCTATAGAAATTATTTTCTGCCCAGCAACAATCCCTGCTTTTTCAGCGGGTGAATTAGGCTCTACTTTTTCAATAACAAATGATGTTACCGTCGGGCTAAAAAAACCATCAGCGCCAACGTTCCCCGAAATTCCAAGTTTAACCTCCTCTGCAGCCAAGGCATTGAAAGAAATAGTTGATATTAAAATAATTATAATTTTGAACATAAAAATAAACACTCCATGTTAGTCAAAACTAAATATGTTGGTATCGTTTTTTGTATTGTTTGCTAAATATATGACTATTAATCATTCTCTGGATCATCGCGTTTGTTATATCGCTCTTTGAATGACTCATAGTCTTCGCTTTCAAGTAATAAAACATTTTGTAAAGTATAACTAGCCGCACCGTATATAAAATCAGCTGATACGGAAACACTTTCCCCTATTTCAAAATCAGAACGATTAAATCCGCTAATTTCAGATTTGTTTATAGCAGCACACAACGAAGCTAACTTCTTTGGACCACTATTTATACTTATGCATAACCCAGATATCGGTTGGCCTTGCTGATCAACTTCGGGATATATTAGTACTACCCAGCTATCGTCCCAATTTTCACTAGTCCCATCAACTAGTCGATGAATGTGTAATTTTTTTGCTTCATCTGAACTCAGTACATTTTCAGAAATAATAAGCGATGTGTTTTCAGCACTACATACCCAGAATGGGCAAAGTAATATAAAAACTAAAAATTTCTGCATACATTTCCTAAAATAAAACATTCAATAATCGCAACTAGTTTGTACTGGATTGCCCTGATTACTATATAGCAATTTCCCATTCCCAGTTACACACTCTACTATCGCATGTTATTTAATCAAATATTTAATTTCACATAAAAAAACCGCGCTAACACTTTATAAAAAAGCTTTAGCGCGGTTATCAATACTTCATACCTAATTAACCAAATAATTAACTAAAATCGACCACCACTTCATAACGCCCAGGCATGTCGTTTACTTCGTATACCCAACCGTGTCGTTTTATTATTTTTTCGCTTAACTCTAATCCTAAACCGTAGCCAATATTAGCGGGCTTGTTTGTGTTATTAGCAGTGTGTGGCGTATCAGTTTGTTCGCTGCTATTTACTATAATCACACGGCTGCCCTGCTGAGTAATTCGCACTTGCCCTTGTTGCGTATGCTGATACGCATTACGTATTAAGTTAGTAAGCACAATGTGGCATGCGGTGGCTTCGGTATTAATAGTCGTATTTTGGTTATCGGTATTTATAAGTACATCAACTTGTTTTGAATTGAGTAAATAATCGAGTTCGTTACCCAAGGTCGTTATTTTTTCGGCTAGGTTTACGGGCTCTGGGCTACTTTGCTGATCTTCGTTGCGGCTTAGCCATAATAACGTCTCGGTTAAATCGCTCATGGTTAAACCGGCGCGCTCTATTCGCTGCAGTGTAAGTTGCTGTTTATCGCTTAAAGGCGCTTTTTCGCTTAAGCGGTTAAGTAACTCAACGTTGCTGCGAATAACCGAAATTGGCGTACGTAACTCGTGGCTCGCATAACTTAAAAAGCGCTGTTCTCGCTCAAGGCTGTCGTGAGCAGAAAGCAAGCTACTGCGTATTAACGTTGCCAAGGTATTTAGTTCGTTATAGGTAAAGTCGGGCGGCGTGTTTTGTAAATTATTTTGATTTAACGACTTAGCCCAACCACGTAGTGATTCAACTGGCTTAGCTATTTTTTTCATTACCATAAACAAAAAGAAGGTAAATAAAGCAATTGCCGTAACCCCTGTTAACGCTATCCATGCCAATTTTTTTATAGGTTTATCGGGTGAGCTTTGTTTTTTAAGGCGTTCTTTTTCAAGCATAATACGTGATACGTAACGGGGCTCCCCTGCAGGGTTTTGAAAATACGCTACAAAATAGAGGTCTTCCGGCATTGAAAAAAACGATGGTTTTACTTTGCTTTTTTGTAGTACGCCAATCTCTGTAGGCTTTGTAAAGCGTTGCTGAATTTCGCCTGGCATGTCTTCCCAGCGACTCGCTATTTTAAAGCCAATCATTTCTGCAGGTTCACCGTTTTTAACCTCAGTAGATTGCGAAAGCGCATGCATTACGCCATTTAACCCTCGGTCTAAGCCATCAATAAAATAATTAACACTTAAAAACGAAAAACCAATTGCCATTAATGAACTTAAAAGCACCATGGTGGCAAAAAAATATAGCCTCAGGCTGGGTCTAATTTTCATGCTTGTGTCTCATTTTTTAATTTTAGCGCAAACCCTACACTGGGTATTGTTTCTAGTACGGCTTGGCAATGCGCCTGCTCTAGCTGTTTACGCAAATGATGAATATGCACTTTTAAGCTATTGCTGTCTGGCTGATCGTCTCCCCATATTGCTTGCATAATTACCTGTCGGGTTACCGGTTTTTGCTGCTCTCGTACAAGCACTTCTAATAACTTAAAAGTAATGGGTGATAACTTTAAACTGTGCGCAGCCACTGTTGCTGTATGCGCGGTTAAATTAAGTGTTAAATTAGCAAAGGTAAGTCGCTTAACCTCTCCACTTTTACGCTTTGCTAATACTTGAACCCGCGCTACTAGCTCTTTCATCGCAAATGGTTTTACTAAATAGTCGTCACTACCGGCTGCAAACCCCTCAAGCTTATTGTCGAGGCTATCGCGCGCTGTTAGCATTAATACAGGTATATCAATGCCTTGCTCACGCAATGATTTACACATGGTTAAACCGTCCATTTTGGGCATGTTTACATCTAATATAATCATTTGATATTGATTACGTTCTATTAAGTTTAAACCCATTACACCATTGCTTGCATGGTCACACTCTATTGACTCAATTTCGAGATAATCAACAATGGTGGTTGCCAAGTCTATGTCGTCTTCAACCAGTAGTACGTTTGTCATTAAGAGGCTACTTCCTGCGTTTTATTTTTAGCACCTAGCGATATTAGCACAGCATCAATACCGCGCTTAGCATCGGTTTGAATCATTAATAATGCTGGTATAAGTATTAAGGTAATAACCGTGGCAAACAAAATACCGTAGCCAAGTGATGCTGCAGCAGGGATTAAAAACTGTGCCTGCATTGAGGTTTCGCTAAGTAGCGGCACTAAGCCTGCGTACGTCGTAATTGAGGTAAGTAATACCGCACGTAATCGGCTCGTACACGACTCAACTATGGCATCGTGCGTGCTCATGCTCTCTTCTTTTACTAGTTCGTTAAAGCGTGAAACAAGTAATAAGCTGTCGTTTACAACTACCCCACTGAGCGCCAAAATACCATTTAACGACAATATACTAATGGTTAAGTCGTTCCACCAATGTCCTAAAATAGCGCCCACAATGCCAAACGGAATTGCTACCATAATCAACATAGGTTGAATGTACGATTTAAGCGGAATAGCCAGCAACACGTAAATAACTAATAAAGCCGCTACAAACATAGTGCTCATTGAGCTGGTGGTTTCGCTTTGTTGCTCTGCCTCTCCTGCAAAATACACACTTAAGTTAGGAAATTGCTGTGTTAACTCAGGAATTAAGTCGCGCTTTAAGTTAGCAACTAACTCGTTTGGAGCAATCACGTTTTTATCCACTTGGGCGCTTAAATAAATTGCACGAAGTCCATCAATGCGGGTTATTTCATCTTGCTGATATTCACTGCTTACTGTGGCTACGTTAACTAAAGGGACAACCGTGCCATCGGGTAGGCGAATACGCGACTGCATTATATCGGCAGGTGTTTTACGAGCATCTTCTGGGTAGCGTACACGTACTTTAACTTCGTCTTTATTACGTTGGTAGCGCTGTACAACTGCACCACCAAAGGCTTGCAGTACTTGCTTTGATAAACTGGCTGTATCCATGCCAAGCGCGCGCCCTTGTGCATTTAGGGTAAATTTAAGCTGTGGCTGACCTGGGTTTAAGTTGTCGTCTATTCCGTTAACGCCTGCGGTATTTTGCAAGCGCTCCTTAAATAGTGCGCCCGCCGCCATTACGGTTTCGTCGTCCCACGCTTTAAGTTCAACTTTAAAGTTATCGACCATTTTACGCGTGGCTAATATTTGTAATTTTTTACTGCCCTCAAGGCTACCTGCTACGCGCTGCCATTCTTGAGCAAATTCGCTTGCTGTAAAAGCGCCTTCGTTTAATAGCTCAACGCTTACTTCACCGCTGGTGTCGCTGCTACTAATGACTTGTAGGCTGGTTATTTCGCTTTTGTCAGAGCTCAACTTAGTCATTAAGTTTTGCTCAGCTTGTAATGCACTTTGCTCAAGCGTTAGTAAGTTTGTGTTTGTTTGCCCATAAGCGGCGTCGTTTTGCATAACCAAATCGGCTGTTACGGTATCGCCTGCAATACTTGGGAAAAAACCAACTTTAACTGTGCCTGTCATCGGCATGCCAATAACTAATATAAAAAAGGCGATAAACGCAGCCACTACGGCGTATCTAAAGCGCAGTGAAAATTCAATAACCTTGCAGTAAATGTTTTTGCTAAACCAGCTTAAGCCGCTATCAGCACCATGTTGTATTTTTGACCACAGACCTGCTAAGCCTTTTTTAACTTGGCGTTTAGTACTAATGTGGGCTAAATGCGAGGGTAAAATAAGTTTTGATTCAACAACTGAAAGTAGTAAACAAATGGTCACTACAGTGGCAAATTGAGAATAAATTTTACCTAAGTTACCTGACACATTCGAAAGCGCCACAAACGCGGCAACGGTGGTTAACACCCCAAATATTGTTGGCACAGCAACTTTCATAGTACCTAAAACTGTATTATTTAATGTATCGCCATGTTTTTTACGTGTGGTGTAAATACTCTCGCCTACAACAACGGCATCGTCTACCACTATGCCCAGCGCCATAATAAAGCCAAAGGTGGTCATTTCGTTTATGGTTAGTGCGGTGTAGCCATCGGTCATAAAATAAAGCGTACCAAAAAATACAAATGGCAAGCCACCAGCCACCCATAGCGCTACGCGTACGTTTAAAAATATGGCAAGTATTACAAACACCATAATAATACCGGTCACCGCGTTTTTAGTAAGTAGCGATAAACGCTCGGTGATCATGGTGCTTTTGTCGTGCCAGCTTTCAAGCTCTACGTTTTGAGGTAATAAACCGCTTTCGTGCCATTTATCTATTACGCTATTAGCTTGCTTAACAATGGTAGTTATATCGCTGTTATCGCCCATTAAAATTTCAACGCCTACGGCATTTTGTTGGTTATAACGGCTTAATGAGTTGCTATCTTCGGCAAATGAGTCGGTAACGGTTGCTACATCGCCTAACTTAATTTGTGTGCCTAATGCGGTTGTTAACAATACAATATTGGCAAAGTCGCGCTGCCAGTAAGCTTGGTCGGCGGCTTTTAAGCGTATAATTTTACTGCTATCGCGCAAACTAGTCGAAAGCGGGCTTGATGACTCATTATTAATGACCTCACTTACATCACTAATAGTTAAGCCATACGCTTGTAATTTACCTTTGTCGATTTCTATGGACATCATCGGGTCGAGCACACCCGATTGCGCTACGTCGCTAATGCCTGATTGCGCTAATAAATCGGCTTTAAGTTTTTCACCCAGGTTTTGTAATGTATGGCGATCTGCATCCCCAAAAAGTTGCAGCGTTAATGCATGATCTTGCCTACGGGCTTTATCAATAACAGGTTGCTCAGCATCTGCCGGAAAGTTATTAATAGCGTCAACTTGGTTTTTAACGTCAACAAGTAACTCATCGAGTGAGTAATCAGTACTTTTTTCAATGCTTACATGGCTGCCGCTAGCATCGGATGTAGAAGTAATACGTTTAATACCCGATACGGTTTCGAGCGCTTCTTCTATTTTTAACGCTATTCCTTCTTCGGCTTGCAATGCATCGCCACTGTCGTAAACCACCGATACCGAAATAGTATCTGGCTCTAAACTAGGAAAAGCCTCTTTACGTAAAGTCGTAAGCGACATAATACCCATTACAATCACACTAACTAACAATAAGTTAGCGGCAACAGAGTTATTTGCAAACCAATTAATAATACCGTGCAGCGGGTTATTATTACTGGGTATTTGAGGTGGTTGATGAGGGCTCATTATTGTATCTCCTCAACTATTGGATTTACTTTCATGTCGTTTAAGTAACTAACAAGTGGGCGCGCCACCACTTTTAGATTTTTAGCACCATCTACTGGCGTAATATATACGTAATCCCCACGCTCAAATACTTTATTAGCGTGTGTGCTTACTAAGCTATTTTGATCATTTACGTACCAAATTAAGCCATCTTGAGATACCGCCGAAGCAGGCAGTTTTATTACGTTACTTAACTGCTTACCGGCAATTTCTACCGCTAAAAATGTGCCTGGCAGTAACGGCGTTGTTTGCTCAAACGGTTTATCTAAGGCAACAATTACGCTGCGTTGACGCGAACTGTCATCAAGGTGTTGCTCAAAACGTGAAATATAACCGTTCCATTTAGTATTAGTGGTTACTTCAGTTAAAATAACATCGCCTGATTTATTATTTGCTAGGTTTTGCCACTGACTTAATGAAAGCGGTACCGTTATTTCTACTTTGTTAGTGCTGTTTAGCGTGGCAAGCGTATCGCCAATACTCACATAAGTACCTAAATCTATATCGCGCGATAAAATAACAGCGTCAAATGGTGCACTTAACTGGGTGTTATTTACATCACGCTGTGCGGTTTTAAGTGCATATTGTGCTTTCTCGAGCGTAGCTTGCGCGGCTTCTAACTGCAGCGTTCTAAATACAAGCGGCGAGCTTGGCGCTTGCGTAACGCCTGAGCGATCCCATTCTCGTTTTGCTTGATTACCTAAATCTTGTTCTTCTTGCAGTGCTAGTTTTGCATCAGCCAATGTTGCTTTTGCGCTAGCTAGAGCTTGTAAGTATTCGGTGTCATCAATTTGTGCAAACACCTGCCCTTTAGTTATTAAGTTACCGGTCGCAAATTGCTCGCTCATACTGGTTACTTCGCCTTTAACTTGTGCTTTTAAGCTAAGTGACCAATGCGCTTTAGCTTCACCGTGGCCGCTAACATAAGCCTGATAAGTGCTCGGAGCTGCATTAATCACCGATACATTTGGGGCAATAGCTTTAATAGCGGCAGGTTGTGGACTATTTGCTTTTTCAACCATTTTTTGACCGTTATACATAATAGCAAGCCCTATACAAACAATAGCAACAAGCGTTACAACAACCGGTGTTGGCGAAATTTTCATGACGATACTCCAAGGCCCAAAGCGAGGCCTAAATCTATGCGGTTAGTTAAAAGGGTGTAGTTTATTTGGCTAAGCTGGGCTTGCAGGTCGTATACTTTTTGTTGCACTGTTAGCAAATCTAAAATATCAACCAAACCTTGTTGATACTTACTTTGATAGTTACTAAAGCTGCGTTTAGCGCTAGCAAGTGCATTGCTAATTTGCAGTTGCTGCTCGGTTAATGATTGCTCCTGCCCGAGTGCATTTTCAACTTCGTTTACCGCACTTAGCAGCGTATCTTGGTACTGCCAAAACGCTTGCTCGGCATTTAATTTTGCAATATCAACTTGCGCACGCAGTGCTCCACCTTCAAATAAAGGGGCACTTAAACTGCCTAATAAACTCCACACTGGGCTGGTTAATAATGCTTGGCTTGGCGTGCTTGCAAAATCACTCAGTGATGTCGAAAGCGAAATACTCGGTAGTAGCTCTTTGTACGATACATCAACCAAGTAATGCTTTGCCTGAATGTTGTAATAGGCACTTTGTAAGTCAGGTCGGCGCGCTAAATCTTGCTCTGGTAATGTACTTAATGGCTCAATAACGCTTGGTAGAGTTAATGTACTTGGCAGGTTTTGAAGTTTATCAGTGCCTACAATTAGCATTAAAGCACGCTTTGCTTTTGCTATTTGTTCTTTGTAATCGGCAATGGTTGCGCGAGTAGATGCCGTGCTAGTACGGGCGGTATCAAGCGCTTCTAAATCACCTAACCCATATTGGTAGCGCTCTACAATACTTTGCTCATTATTTTGTAAAACAACTAAACGTTGCTTCTCTATATCGAGCAAATTTTGCTGCAAAATAATATTTAAATAAGTACGAATAACACTCGCTACTAATGTGTCTTTAGCGCCTTGATAAGTAGCTTGGTTACTGGCAATAGTCATATCTTGCGCGGCTACGTTGTCAGCAATTTTTTTCCATATATCGGCTTCCCAGCTTATACCTACTGATGAGCTATATTGCGTGCCTTCGGTTTCACTGCGCTGCGCGTCAAATCCTGCATCTACACTAAACCACTGACTTGCAGCAGTTACATCACGCTGCGCATAAGCTAATTTTAATGCAACATGCACTTGATTAAACGATGGGTTATTAGTAACAGCTTGCTCAATAAGCGAATCAAGCCCTTCAATATCCACCAAATCGGTAACGTAATTTACTTGCTGTGCGTTACTTTGCGTGTACTGCCAGTTTGTATGTTGTTTTAGCGACTGCTCAGTACTATTACCTTGATAGCTTGGCTGACTACTACATGCAGCAAGTGTGCAACTAAGTGCAAGTAAAAAACCGGTTGAGTGCTTTTTAAAATAAACCATTGAACTATGCCTAATTCGTACTATTACACATAGCTTATTAGGTCGAGGGTTAAGAAGGGGTTAAAAGGAGTTAACTTACTTTAGACAAATTAGTATTTGCCTCGCTTAGCCAAATTACGTAGCCTTTGGCAAAAATACTCATTCAAAACCCACATGCAAAAATTAATTTTTACTCTTTTTTTAATATTCCCAGCTTTATTACAGGCTAAAGTCACTTTAAGCGATAAAACGCTTATTTATAGTGGTCAAATCAACAAACAAAATAACAATACAGCAGCTGAGCTGTTAAAAAACAATCCCACAATTAATACCTTTACTATTACCAGCGGCGGCGGAAACATAGCTTTAGGAATGGATTTAGCCGAGCTAATTTTGGCGCATAAATTAACCGTAAATATAAAGCAGTTTTGTTTTTCATCGTGTGCTAATTATGTGTTGCTTGCTGGGCACCCTACTACAATAGAACCTAATGCAATTATCGGTTGGCATGGAGATGCAGCCTCAGCAAAATGGTTAGACAGTGATATTGATGCCATGGTAAAGCATTTAGAAGAGCCGCAAAAAAGCCAAAAGTGGGAAGAATTACGTGCTCATTACGATGAGGTAATTAATAAAGCAAGCCTGCGCGAAAAAGCCCTATACAAAAAATTAAACGTAAATCATGATTTACTCACTGTAGGGTTAAAACCCAATTTACGCAGCGCAGCTATAAAGCAACATGCCCGTGGCTGGACGTATTCACCTAAAGTGCTTAACTATTTTGGAATTAGCAATATTAGCTATAATAATTGGCAACCTCGCTCAGCTAAAAACTTCCCCCTTCTTATTATTAACGATCTTAAATAATTAATTGGTTCCCCTCCATTTAGTAACACTCTCTTATTTGCAATATAAACCCTGTTAAGCGCAGGGTTTCGCTTTTTAGGGACATTTTCAACTTCAATTGAATACTCACTATTTATAATACAAATACAGATTAAACTTTTAAATCTAATTGATATCAGTTATCATTCGCAACATCATTAACTTTTATATTAACAATAATGAACAAGCTAATTAAGTTTACCCCAATATTATGCGCCCTTGCTTTAACTGGCTGTGGTGGTGGCTCTGGCAACACAGCCCCGCAGTTTGCACAACCTAATTTAAGCTTTACTGTAAACGAAGACACTTCATTTACTGCTCAAGTAACAGCCACCGACGACGAGGCACTTAGCTATACGCTTGCCAATGCACCAAGCAATGGCATCATAGCAGTTGAAGCAAATGGTGAGTTTACGTATACGCCTTTTAGTAATTACTATGGCGAAGATAGCGCGACTATTAGCGCAAGCGATGGCAGCTTAACCGCAAATGTTGTGGTACGTTTTAGCGTAGAAAATGTTAATGATGCACCACAGCTACTAACCACTAATGTGTTTGTTACCTCTTCAACCACCACGCAAGGGATTATTACTACGCAAGATTTAGATGGTGACACCGTAACTATTAGCTTAATTACACCACCGAGTAATGGCGTAATGAGCATAAATAGCACCACGGGTGAATTTACCTATGAAGCACAAACGCTAAGCAGCATTGATGAGCAATTTGAAATTAGTTACACCGATGGCCTAATTAGCGAGCCGTTAACTGCAATTATTTCACTAAGCCCTTCTTATGTAACTAACGAAGATAAACTTAATTATTACTACAGCTCTAGCCTATCTCACTTAAAACAAGCTGATGAGCTAAGCGCCAATATTGCTGATGAACTGTCTCGTTACGATATATACGCAACACAAGCTGCCGCCTATGCGCGTGCAGGATTTTTAGATACAGCTAACGACTACCTAGCGCTTATAAACGAGCAAACAGCACGTTCTTCGGCACTAAAAGATGTAGCGCAAGCACTTGATGAAATAGGCCAAACAGAACAAGCAAACGATTACCGCGACCAAGCGGTGGCGGCCTACAACCAATACTTAGCTGATAAAGGCTTCGATAATATTGCCTCATCAGACGCATCAGCGCTTTACTCTTTAGTAAAAAGCTATCTAGGCGCTAATCAAGTCTCACAAGCAAGTAATTTGTTAAACACAATTTCGTTATACGCTGAGCAAGTACGCGAAGACGAATACACATCAAGCTATGGCTACTTTTTAAATGGCGTACGCTTATCAATAGATGATGCCCTACAAAGCTATGCGCAAAGCCTAGATGAAAGTGATTTAACGCAAGCTAAATTACTTGCCAATAACTACGCGCAACTTGCGGTAAAAGCGGGTTACAGGCTGGTACGTAGCGGCGAATACGAAGGCCAACCATACGAGCAATACAAAACGTTGCACGGGGCATGGTCTGCGCAATACCTTTATAGAGCTGGCGAATTTGAAGCGGCAAAAGACTATACCAACCAAGTACTTGCTATGTATGGCTCTACTGGTTTTGATAGTAATTATGCCTATTCTGCATCGCCATATAGCGCCGCTACTTTAGATAACTACACCTACCCTATTCAATTTTTAGCGGGCTTAATTGAAGGCTTATACCAAAGCGACGAAAACCCTGCAATAACGCTGTCAGACAGCGAAACCGATATAAATAACGCGCAAGAACAAGTGTATGGTTTTAATATAGCTAACCGCCTACTTGCTGGTGAAGATATAACGAGTGCCGCAGCACAAGCTCGCAGCTTTTTCACTGAAAATGGTGATTACAACGAATTTTTTAGAGCGCTAACATCGCTTGATAACGTCCCTGGTACAGGCCTAATTTTAAGTGAAGCCGGCAGAAACGATCTAGCACAGCAAGTATTTACCTATGCTGGCGACTTTATAGCCTCGGATGACTACATAAGCAAAGAATCATCAAGCACGCTTTTAACCGGTTCCAAGGGCTGTAAATTGTTAGTTGATTTAACTGCGCAAGTCGGTGGTGATACAGCAAATGCCGCTAATAAATGCTTAACCATGCTTAATACGCTCAATGCAGGCGATATACGTACGCTAAGTAATACCTCATCAATTACAGCTCATAATCAAGTAATAGTATCGCTTATTAAAGGCGGCTTAGCGGAGCAAGTAGCTGGTGTACACAATCAACTACTTAGCTACATTGCCCTAGATGAAGATACCGAAGACAGGTTTGAAGCCCGCTTAGAAACCTTAGGTTACTTAGTTAATGCAAACCAAACATCACTGGCAAGTACCACTTTAAATGATGCTATTACTGAAATAACCCCTGAGCTAAATGCATTAACAAGCGATCAGCTAGAAACTATTTTAGCCGCTGTTAAAGCCGAAGTAATTGGCTTAGAAGAAGCTCAAACAGGTGAATTTGAACGTTATTCTATGCTTTCAAGTATGGGCACTAACGCGGCGAATATTAGCGATTTTTCAGCAAACTATAGCAATGCAAAAACACAAGCTAGCACGCTTTTAAATACGCTTGAGGCACTTATTTTAAACTTTGCCGATACAATTATTGCCGACAACATGGAAGATTTAGTAAACAGTTTTACGCTAATTAACGATATTAGCAAAGCACAAAGCTTAATTAGTAACGGGGTTAATGGCGAGGCCGACCAGCTTGAGCTTTACATAGGCATGACCAACTTAGTCGCCTCTCGCGATGACTTTAGAGGCATAGCGATAGCAAGCGTAGATACCGACCACGACGGCCTACCTAACTTCTTTTTACCTAACACCAGCGATGAAGACATAGCCTTAGCAGGATTAATTGCCGACCAAGATGCTGATAACGATGGCGTCATTGATAGCGAAGACACTACCCCACTAGGTATTTAAATAAGAGCCGTAATAAATGCAGACACCGACTACCCTCGCGTGTCTGCTTTTGCTTTCTCAGGGTGTATACGCCGCAGAGCAGCAACAGCAGACCGAACCAAAGCCACAGCCATGTAACGAACTTAAAAATGAACAAAAAGAGCGCTGTGAAGCACTTGAGCATATTGAAGTAAAGGGCCAGTACATAGGCATAGAAGTACCCGAAGTTATTGGGCGTTCTTATTTAAACCGTGATTTTATAAACGCCACACCTAAAGGCAATGGCGATATAAATGAGCTAATTGCATTGCTCCCTGGCGTGCAGCTAAGTAACGAAGCGTACTCTATTGGTAGCTTAGCTGAGATCAGCGCGCCAGAAATATCAATCTCAGGGGCGCAGCCTTGGCAAACAGGGTTTTCGTTAGATGGGTTAAATTACAATAACCGCATAGACCCAGCAAGCAGCAGCCGATTAAGCTCTTCATCAGACGATGTGTCGGGTGGCGTACAAAGTATGAACGTGAACTCCGATATAGTTGAATCAATCACAGTTTACGACCATAACATACCGGCTGAATTTGGTGGTTTTTCGGGTGGTATTGTTGATAGTAAAACCAAAAGCGTATTTGCAAACAACAGCTTTAGTTTTGGCGTGCGGGGGAATCAAAGTAGCTGGGGGAGTTATCATTTTATTGAGGCTGATCAAGACAGTTCACAGCAAAATGTTGACCAAAGTACGCTTGAAGAGCCTAAATACGAAAAAATTAGCTATAACCTGCGTGCTAATAAACAAATTAATGAGCGCCATGGATTAATGATGAGCGTTAATTACTTAACCAGCGACATCAGCGATTTATCGCTAGGGGAAGTAAAAACCCAAAGCAGAACAAACATAAATGCGATTGTGAAGTATGGCTACCGAAATGGCTGGGTAGATGCACTAGATTTAACACTAATGTACTCCCCCTACGAAGTTGATAACTTTATAACGGATGCCAAAGACAGTAACTTTCATTTAGAAGGCGGTGCTATTGGCGCCGTTGCGGCATTAACCGAGCATTTTGACTTTGCATCGTGGCACAGTAATCTTAATTTTAGTATGAGTGACAGCAGCCGAGAAGGCCCAGCTCACTTTTATAGCTGGCTACAAGCAAAAGGGAAAGATTGGGGGCAATACGCCGACCAAGGCGATGCACAAACACGTTACTCTCGCCAAGGGGGATATGGCGCCCTAGATAATACCCAATACACCACCAGCTGGAAAAACACCCTTGATTTTAAAACGCTGAAGTTTGCAGGCACTGAGCACCGCATTAAAGCCGGTATTGAACTTATTCGCCAAGAAGTAGAACGCGAGCGCATACAAAATAGCTACAGCTACGACTCCCCTATTATATGGTCTAGCGCTAGCACACCTCTTAATTGCAGTGGTTATACGCTTGATTGCCAAGCACTTCAAACCACTATATCTATTGACGAACTTGCAGCGCAGCTAGGGGGCGAAATTGATTTTAATAATCAAGCGCATATTACAGCCTACACAAATAATGTAACCGCAACTGCACAGTATTTTAATGGCCGTTTAGTCACCCCTGCAGAGTATATAAATGTGGCGTTAAATCGCGCGTCTTTTTATGCAACCGACCACATCACATTAGGGCAATTAAACCTAAATTTAGGTATGCGATACGAATATGATGACTTTTTAGCTAATCATAATATTGCGCCACGTATATCGCTGGGTTACGACGTATTTAACGACAACCGCACTATTATTAGCGCAGGCGTTAACCGCTATTACGACTCTGCTATTATCGGTTATAAAGTAAAAGAACAGCAGCGTTTTTCGTACCGAGAATACCGCCCAATTGAAAACGGTTACCTTCAAGGGTGGTTGCCTTCTAACTATACTGGGGCGTTTAAATACCGCTTTGATGATGTAAACACCCCGTACGATGACGAACTCGCATTAGGTATTGCACATTCATTTGAAAAAGCAGGTAATGTATCGCTTAAATATGTCAAACGTAAAAAGCAGCAGCAATTTTCTCAGGTTACCGATGAAGAAGCTGCTAGCGATGGATATAAATATATTCGTATGACCAACGAAGGTGATGGTAGCTCAGAGCGCTATTCTATTTCGTGGAGCGCGCAGTTTGGTAGCCATTCATTATGGGCTAACGCCTCATACGCTGAAAACAAAGTCTCTAACGACGACTACAATGCCACTGCTGAAAATACCCCCCTTGACGAACTCGTTTACTACGTAAATGCAAGTGGCAGCGGCGAGCTTGTAACGCTTGGACAACTTGATCAAATTCGTACAAACTTTGGCACTCCGATTACCGGTGCGCTAGGTTGGAATGTTGATTGGAGCAATTCATTAAGCACAGGGCTTAACGTAACCTTCAGTGATAGCTACACCAGCGCAGTGAGCACCGGCGCAAGCGAAAGCATAGGCCTTGAACAGAGCTGTGCGAATTGTCCTGCAGAATCAACACTTGTTGATATATACGAAGAACAAGAAATTCGTGCCAGAACCATGCTAGGCCTTAGCCTGCGCTATAGCCACAACCTAACAAAAACCCAGTCAGTTGAAATAAGAGCAGATATTTCTAACTTGTTGAATGCACGTACTTACACAGTAAACGAAGGCGCATCTGGTATTGAGCCTGGGCGTATGTTTTGGCTAGGAGTTAGCTATAACTATGACTAGGTTATTAAGCATTTTTTTTCTGTGCTCATTTAGCTTAAACGCCACACCAACAAGTAGTCACGATTTACGCTCACTGTATAGCAAAGGCCAAGCACACTGGCCTGCTATTCAAACCAGTGATGGCAGAAGCGTTGAGCCCATGTCGCTTTTGCCTGTAGCCTCGCCAAAACCTGAGCATGTTGCTTTAGGTGACAAGCTCTTTCATGATGTGCAGCTCTCGCGTAATAATACCGTTAGCTGCGCAACCTGCCATGAGCACGACAAAGGCTTTCATGATGGCCGCACAACCGCAGTGGGTATTGATGGGAAAATAGGCACACGCAATACCCCTGCAATTTTTGGTATAGATCAGTGGCAAAGTTTTTTTTGGGATGGTCGCGCTAAAACAGCTGAGCAACAAGCACTTATGCCCATTAGCAACCCAATTGAAATGGACTTAGATCCACAAAAAGCTTTAATGCGGGTCAATAAAGATAAAAGCTATACGGCATTTAATAAAAGTGCTTTTAATTCAAATACGCTCTCTATGGCACAAATGGCAGAAGCCCTCGTTGCATTTGAGCGAACACTCATTGCACCTAATACTCGCTTTAAATCATTTATTAATGAGGTTCAGAGTAATCCAAAAAAAGCGCTTAGACGTTTATCCGATAATGAATTAAACGGATTACATTTATTTAGAACCAAAGCAAAATGTATGACTTGCCACAATGGCGCACTATTAAGTGACAACCAATTTCATGGCACTGGCCTTCATTACTACGGCCGTAGTTTTGAAGATAAAGGGCGGTTTAATTTTACAAATAATCCAAGTGATATAGGGTTATTTAGAACCCCTTCTCTACTTGGTTTAACTGAAACATTTCCTTGGATGCACAATGGGCTTTTTGATGACCTACTAGGCATAGTAAACATGTACAACCATGGTGGAGCAAGACCTAAGCCTAGGAAAAGCCAATTAAACGATCCACACTTTCCTAAAACGACGAAACTGTTAAAACCATTAAAACTCACCAAGCAAGAGCGTTTAGATCTTGTTGCATTTTTACGGATTTTATAAGTTTTGTAATTGCTCTATCAACCATTTATGAATAGGGCTGTTATTAGTACGCGGATGCCATGCGGCTATTACTTTAAATGTAGGGGGCAGAGCTTCTATTTTTAGCTGTTTAACTTTGCTGTTAGGTAATAATCTTGATGGGTAAAACGCGAGCATATCGGTTGTATGTAAAATGTCGGGCACCGCAGAAAAACTTGGTACCGACATTACAATATTACGTTTTAGCCCTTGGCTTTCAAACCACTGATCGTGCGAACCACGCAAATTAGCACGCGATGGCGACACCACTAGCTGTGAATGCTTTGCAAATTGCGCCAAACTCAAAGGTTCAGTGTAAGTAGTGTTACCTATACCGGTAATACACAAATGCTGTTCTTCAAACAAAGTGATATAAGAAAGGTTGTCGGGTATAAATTCTGGAAAGCTTATCAGCAAATCAAGCTCGCCTGCCGTTATAAGTTGATTAACGTTATCTGATGCAAAGTCGCGCACAATCAACTTTAAACCCGGTGCTTCGCGGCGGGTAATATTAAATAATTGCGGCAATAAAGCCTGCGTGGCGTAGTCGGTTGCGCTTATGGTAAACACACCTTTATAAGTTTGCGGGCTAAACTGCTCGGGCTCTAGTAACGACTCTAATTGCTTTAAAATATGATTAACAGGCGCCTTGAGTCCTTGCGCTTTAGGAGTAGCAACCATGTTATTGCCTTGGCGTATAAACAAGCGATCGTCAAATAAATCTCGTAGCTTTCGTAGTTGCTCACTAATGGCTTGTTGCGTTAACCCCATTTTTTTGGCTACTTGCGAAAGATTTTGCAGTTCTAATAAGCTACTGAGTACTCTTAACTGTTTTATATCGAGCCGACTAATACCATTCATAATTGTATGCTGCACAAAAAAGTGTTGTTTCAAATTGTATCCTTAAATCTCTATGCTGCCAATGTTGCTTAACCACTATTTAAGCCTTTGTTTGCTTTATAAGAGAATTTAAAATGAAATCAGAATTAGTTAATACCGCCCCTTTATTCTCATCAATTGAGCTTGGCCCTTTTACACTTAAAAACCGTATTGTGATGCCACCTCTTACTCGCTCTCGCAGCACTCAGCCTGGCAATATTCCTAATGAATTAATGGCTGAGTATTATGCGCAGCGGGCATCGGCTGGTTTTATGGTTACCGAAGGCACACAAATAGAACCTCGTGGACAAGGCTACGCTTGGACCCCAGGTATTCACTCGCAAGCACAAATTGAAGGCTGGAAAAAAGTAACACACGCGGTACACGCTAAAGGCGGTGTTATTTTTGCTCAGCTTTGGCATGTAGGGCGCGTATCGCACGCCACACTACAACCAAATTCAGGTAAACCGGTTGGTCCTTCAGACATTGCAGCTGACAATGTAAAAGTATTTATTGAAACCGCACCTGGTGAAGGCGCATTGGCTGACCCAAGTGAGCCTCGTGCGCTAACAACAACTGAAGTTGGCGAACTGGTAAACATGTATGCTCAAGCTGCACGCAATGCTCTAGAAGCTGGCTTTGATGGTGTGGAGCTTCATTGTGCTAACGGCTATTTAGTTAATCAGTTTATTTCTGAGCATACTAATAACCGTGACGATCAATACGGTGGAACGCTTAGTAATCGCCTGCGCTTTTTAAAAGAGATAGTTGAAGCGGTAAGTGACGTTGTAGGCTCTGATCGTTTAGGTGTTCGCTTTGCTCCTTTATTTGAAAGCACAGATGAAACACGAGTGTATTTAGGACTTGTTGAATCAAACCCTCATCACACTTATATCCAGGCCGTTAAAGTGCTTGAGCAAGCAGGTATTGCTTACTTATCGATTGCGGAAGCTGATTGGGATCACGCTCCCGATTTACCACAAGAATTTTATAAAGCAGTCCGAGCTGAATTTTCAGGGCGCATTATTTATGCAGGTAAATACACAGTAGAAAAAGCAGTGCGTATTTTAGGTGAAGGTTACGGTGACTTATTTGCATTTGGTCGCCCATTTATAGCTAACCCTGATTTACCAGAGCGTATAGCAAATAATTGGACGTTTAACGAAGCTGATGCAGCCACTATGTATGGCGGTACTGAAGTAGGTTATAGCGATTATCCTTTTTATCAAAAGTAATTAACCAGCAAAGCCAAGGAAGGCTTAATTACTAATTTAATAGCTATTTTTTGTGATACCACTAATCATTTTGGTGTATCAAAATATTCCTAAAATCGTCAAAAACTAGAGATTACGTCAAGAACCGTCAGTAAAATGTAAAAAGCTGTAAGCATAACTCCGTTTGCTGTTGTATGTCAGTTAACATTCAGTTTGAGCCGCTAGTATTGAACCCAGTTATGTAAAAACATAAACGAGGCAATACTATGAAACTTACTTTTTTACTACCTGCCCTGCTCGCCATTGGCGCAGTATCAGGCTCTGCGCTTGGAGCACAAAACGAGCGAGAGAATGATAAAAGCTTTAAACGCGATCACGACAAACGTGTTGAATATAAACGCGATGAACGCCGCCATGAAAAAAAGCAGCGTATTGAGCATAAAAAAGAAAAACGAGAAGACCGTAAGCAAGAAAAACGTAAACTTGCTAAGTACAAACAGGAAAAGCGTGAACTACACCGCTACAACCAGCGAAAATATAACTACTTAACAAGCCATCACAATTCAGTCGCTTACAGACAAAATCGATTTATAAACCATTTACCACGCAATAGCGCATCAATCAGATTTAATGGTATTTCGTTTACGTTTAACGACGGCCTTTATTACCGTAAAGCTAAAAGAGGCTACCATGTTGTTAAACCACCTAGAGGCCTGCGTATAAATACGCTACCAAGAAATTACAGGCATTTTAAACACCATAATACGACTTACTACACTTATCAAAATGTGTACTACATTGCAGATAATAATGGTTATACGGTTGTTGATGAGCCATCAACTCGCCTTAATCAGGCAATAAAAGTGGGTAATGTGAATGATTATAGCTTGGGCCAAACTTACGACTCACTGCCTCAGGCAGCACAGGCCGTAATAATTAACTCACAGCAGTATTTTAAATACGGCGATATTTATTTTTTACCGCAAATAAGTGGTGACGACATAAAATACCTTGCCATTAAGCTAGGTTAAACTCGCTATAAATTAAAAGGCCTTACTGTAAATAGTAGGGTCTTTTTCATTCCCCTCCGTAGGTAGTAATTTACAGCAATAAAATCAATTCTCTCTAAACATTAACATGTCTTAGTATTTGTAAGCTTTTTTGTTAAACTAGCTCGCATATTAATAGTGAGAGTGTATTTATGTCGGGTGAGTTTCCACGTGCTGGTTTTTGGCGCCGTTTTGCGTCGTTGGTCTACGATACGTTAGCCATTATTGCGTTTGCGATGTTAACTGTAGTGCTGTATTTATTTGCAGTACAGGGGCTTATTTCTCTCGATGTAATTAGTTTAAATGGCGCAGAGGATGTATCTGCATTTATTCAAAATTCAAATCTTCTTTCGGGTATTCGTACCGCTCTTTTAATTATTGTTAGCTTAGTATTTTTTGGTTACTTTTGGACTAAAAGCGGGCAAACCATTGGCATGCGTGCATGGCGTTTAAAAGTACAAACTCTTGAAGGTAATTTAATTAGCTGGCCGCAATCAATTATCCGCAGCGTTAGCGCTTTACTCGGTTTAGGTAATTTGGTGGTGTTAGTCGATTTTAAAAACAAAAAAGCACTGCAAGATTACATCTCTAAAACAGAAGTTATTGCACTTACTAAAGAAGAAAACAGACGTATTTATAGTGAGCTTGATTAATACCAGCTTTCCAAAACTGGAAATTAAAAAGCAAAAAGGGTGACCACTGGTCACCCTTTTTAATGCTTTGAATGGGTACTCTATACCCGTTTATTCATCAAATATGTCGCAAAGCCTATAAATATAATACTGGGTAATACCGCCCCTATAATAGCGGGTATTTGGTAAACCATAACTACAGGGCCAAATATTTCATTAGTTAAGTGAAACACAATCCCCGTTACAACACCCATAATAATACGTGCGCCCATAGTAACGGTACGCAGTGGGCCAAATATAAACGAGAGCGCCACCAGCAGCATTACCGCTACAGATACAGGCTGCATAAGCTTACGCCACAGAGCAAGCTCGTAGGTACTGGTGTCTTGTTCGTTTTGCTCTAAGTAAGTTAAATACGACCAAAGCCCAGTAAATGAAAGTGACTCTGGTTTTACCGAAACAACCCCTAACTTTTCAGCGGTCAATTGTGAAGGGTAAAACTCTTCTGGTAGTTGCTCTGTTGTGGTTTTTTCGCTCGTAATAATAACCTTATTTACATCACGAAGTAGCCAGCCTTCTTTTCGGCTCAGTGCATCTTTTGCTTTAGTGATTTGGGTAAGCTCTAACGATTTGTCAAAGTGGTACATGTGTACCCCATTGAGCCTGCCGTTTTCGTCAACATCTTCAATATTAATAAAATTGCTGCCGTCTTTAGCCCATACACCTTTTTGTGTGTTAAATACATCGCCGCCATGTATTGCTTGGTTACGCATTTCTTTAGCGTGTAATTGCGCTTCAGGTGCACCCCATTCGCCAAGTGCCATCATGCATACAGCCATAAATATGGCCGTTTTCATCACAGAGCCAATTATTTGTAAGCGCGACATACCAGCCGCTTGCATCACTACCAGCTCACTGTTTGAGGCAAGTGCCCCCAAACCCGTTAGGCCACCAATTAGCGCAGCCATCGGAAAAAACACCACTAAATCGCCAGGTATTGTGTAAAGCGTGTAAAGCATTGCGGTCATTAAATCGTAACTGCCACGCCCTACCGACTTTAGCTGGTCGATAAACTTAATTAAGGTGCTAATACCAACAAGTACTAACAATGCAAAGCCGGTAGTTTGTAAAATACTGCGGCCTAAATACCAATCAAGCGTTTTCATCATGAGCCTAACTCCCGCTTAGTTACAACGGCTTTAAGCCAAGCGCCCAGCGGTCGCCCTTTTATAATTAATAATCCACCTATAAACAAGGCACTTAGGTGAATCCACCACAAGCCAATTGAAGGCGGAATTTTTCCATCTTCAACTGCAAATTTAGCGGCATTTAGTAAAATAAAATAGCCTAAGTACAAGCTTATAGCAGGCACTAGTTTTGCAAATTTACCTTGGCGAGGATTAACCACACTTAGCGGTACTGCCAGTAAGGTAAGTAACGGAATTGATAACGGAATAGCGAGTCGCCACTGCCATTGAGCAATAGATTCTGGAGTATTAATGGCGAGTAATTGATTAGTAGGCACAGCCTCTAATTTACGGCGTTGATGCTCTATTTCTTGTTCTCGTATTTGTACGCTGTAACCATCAAATTCTGTTAAGTTAAGTGCAGGCGTTGCGCCATCTGTTTCGTAACGTTTACCGTCTGTTAGTACGAGCTGTTGCTCACCATTTACGGCTTCAACCACAACACCTTGCTCTGCATATACCAAGCGCGCTAAGTTGCCTTTTTCGCTATCGGGTAACTGTGCAACAAATACCTTATTGAGCTCTTTGCCACCCTTTTCAATATTATGAATAAACACCACGGCTTTTTCGTTACCGGTTTCTTGGAACCGCCCAGCTCTGAGTGCAGATAACCCCGCATCGGCTTTGGCTTGCTCTTTTAATTGATACTCTTGCTCGCTTGCCCACGGCGCTATATACATAGTCAGTGCTGCGGCTAATATAGCAAGCCCTACACTTGATATAAGTGTTACGCGCACAACATACCATTCACTTACGCCACAGGCTTTAAGTACGGTCATTTCGCTATCGGCGTAAATACGGCTGTAGGCTAAAATAATGCCTAAAAATATACTCAGCGGAAGTATTAGCGAGGCTAGTTGTGGAAGTTTTAGTGCAATCATCGATAGCACTAATTTAGCAGGAATGCTGCCCTCAGAGGCATCACCTAAAATACCAACTAACTTTTGTGACAAAAATATTGTCATCAAAGTTAAAAATACGGCGACCTGCGATTTTAAAACCTCAGCGGTCAAATAACGGAAAATTAGCAATGCTCGCCCCTGTTAAACATGGAATTTCACTACGATAGTGAGAATTGAATAGTTAAATAGCTATTTTACCCAATTAATACCGGCAAATAGGCTATTATTATAAGCCATCAAAATTAATTATCCTACCTAAGTGCACGATATAATGTTGCATTAGTAGCCCTTAAGCATATAAAGTTCAATTACACAGTAAGAGTCTAGCAAAATCAGCTAAAATAAGAATTATCCTTACATAAGTTACGTAGATAAGACTAGAAAATACTTTTTTAGCCCCAACTTAGTAACTTAAACGACTCAAAACCAGGAGTAACAATGGAATTTAACGTAAAAAGTGGTAGCCCAGAAAAACAGCGCAGCGCATGTATTGTGGTTGGCGTTTACGAGCCACGTAGGTTATCCCCCATTGGTGAACAACTCGATAAAATTAGTGATGGTTATATCTCTAATTTACTTCGCCGTGGCGATTTAGAAGGTAAGCCAGGCCAAGTTTTATTATTGCATCATGTACCTAATGTATTAAGCGAGCGCATATTGCTTGTTGGTTGTGGTAAAGAGCGTGAGCTTGATGATAAGCAATATAAACAAATCATTTCTAAAACTATAAATACCTTAAACGAAACGGGCTCTATGGAAGCAGTCTGCTTTTTAACAGAGCAACACGTTAAAGGTCGAGACACCTACTGGAAAGTACGTCAGGCAGTTGAGACAACGCAAGACTGCTTATATACGTTTAACCAACTGAAAAGTAAAAAAGTAGACCCTCGTCGTCCACTTCGTAAAATGGTGTTTAACGTACCAACACGACGCGAACTAACTATTGGCGAAAGCGCTATTGAGCATGGTTTAGCCATTGCAGCAGGTAGTAAGCTATGTAAAGACGTAGCTAATATGCCACCAAATATTTGTAATCCTGTGTACTTAGGTGAACAAGCACAAGAGCTGGCAACTGATTTTGACAACATCACTGTTGATCTTATTGGTGAAAAGCAAATGGCAGAACTTGGTATGAATTCTTACCTAGCTGTTGGCCGAGGTAGTGATAACGAATCGATTATGTCGATTATTAACTACAAAGGCGCCGCTGATGACCAAGCCCCTATTGTACTTGTTGGTAAAGGTCTAACGTTTGATTCAGGCGGGATTTCATTAAAACCAGGCGAAGGCATGGACGAAATGAAATACGACATGGGCGGAGCAGCAGGCGTTATTGGCGCAATGCGTGCACTTGCACAAATGCAATTGCCGATTAACGTTATTGGTGTTTTAGCGGGTTGTGAAAACATGCCTGGCTCAAATGCGTATCGCCCAGGTGATATTTTAACAACAATGTCAGGGCAAACAGTTGAAGTGTTAAACACCGACGCTGAAGGCCGCTTAGTATTATGTGACGCACTAACATATGTTGAACGCTTTAATCCAGATACGGTTATTGACGTAGCAACGCTAACTGGCGCGTGTATTGTAGCCCTTGGCGCGCATGCTACTGGTTTACTATCAAACCATAACCCACTTGCGCACGATTTATTAAAGGCGTCTGAGCAAAGTGGCGACCGTGCATGGCAGTTACCGTTATGGGATGACTATCAAGATCAACTAGAAAGCCCATTTGCTGACTTTACGAACTTAGGTGGACGCTCTGCGGGTACTATTACTGCGGCATGTTTCTTATCTAAATTTACTAAAAAGTATAATTGGGCACATTTAGATGTTGCCGGTACAGCGTGGCGCAGTGGCGCTAAAAAAGGCGCAACGGGCCGTCCCGTTCCTATGCTTACTCAGTATTTATTAAACCGAGCGGGTGTAAGCGAAGCTACGCACGATTAATAATCTATTTAGCTATTTATAAGGCGCCATTTGGCGCCTTATTTATTTGTGTATTAATTGAAGCAAACCCCGTTATATGGCAAAATCTGCCTCTTAATTTGTGTATATCAATTTGGTATACATTCAATGTCATGGGAAACCCCGATACAATGAACATGAACGCTAAATTTTTCGTTCTAAAGCAACAAGATGAGTCTAAAGCGAAGGCTGACGATCATTTTGCATTGGCAGCTCAAATTGCAGCCGATCAGTATCGAAATGGGCAGCGTGTGTTTATTTGTGTTAACGATAACGAAGCAGCCTGTGCCATTGATGAAATAATTTGGGCATTCGATCCAGATAGTTTTGTGCCACATAATTTACAAGGTGAAGGCCCTAAAGGCGGCGCACCTGTAGAAATTGGTATTACGCCACCTGTTGGCAATCGTAAAGTTTTAATTAACTTGGCTACTCAGTTACCGGATTACATTCGTCGGTTTAACCAAGTTTTTGATTTTGTACCCGTAGAACCAGCTGCTAAGCAAGCAGCCCGCGAGCGTTTTAAAAAGCTACGCCAACTCGGTGCCAATCTCACCACGCAAGATATTAATAGCTAGCCAATCAGGCAAACTAACCAACTAATTTAAGTACTTATTTAAGGTTCTGTGTAATGGATAAAACCTACAATCCGCAAGATATTGAACAGTCGCTATATCAAGACTGGGAACAAAAAGGCTACTTTAAGCCATCTGGCCAAGGCGTACCATATTCAATTATGATCCCGCCGCCAAATGTCACTGGTAGCTTACACATGGGCCACGCCTTCCAAGATACAATAATGGATACCCTAACGCGTTTTAAACGTATGCAAGGTAACAACACATTATGGCAAGTAGGTACTGACCACGCAGGTATTGCAACGCAAATGTTGGTTGAGCGTAAACTGCATGCCGAAGAAGGTAAAACACGCCACGATTTAGGCCGCGAAGATTTTATTAATAAAATCTGGGAATGGAAAAAAGAATCTGGCGGCACTATCACTAAGCAACTTCGTCGCCTTGGCGCATCGGTTGATTGGGATCGTGAACGCTTTACCATGGATGATGGTTTATCTGAAGCTGTTAAAGAAGTGTTTGTACGCCTTCATAAAGAAAACCTAATTTACCGAGGCAAGCGCCTAGTGAACTGGGATCCAAAATTACACACGGCTATTTCTGATCTTGAAGTTGAAAACAAAGACAAGCAAGGCCACATGTGGAACTTACGTTACCCACTGGCTGATGGCGTTACAACACAAGACGGAAAAGACTACATAGTAGTAGCAACAACACGTCCTGAAACCATGTTGGGTGACTCAGGTGTTGCAGTAAATCCTGATGATGAGCGCTACACAGATTTAATCGGTAAAGAGATTTTATTACCCATCGTTAATCGTCGTATTAAAATTGTTGCTGACGAACATGCCGATAAAGATAAAGGCACGGGCTGTGTAAAAATAACCCCAGCGCACGATTTTAACGATAACGAAGTGGGCAAGCGTCATCAAATGCCGATGATCAACATTTTCGATAAAGACGCCGCTATTCTTACCCAAGGTGAAACATACACCTTTGACGGTAAAGAGCTTGAGTTTGATGCACCAATACCTGAGCGCCTACATGGACTTGATCGTTTTGCAGCGCGTAAAGCAATTGTGGCAGAATTTGAAGAACTAGGTTTGCTTGAAAAAATTGAAGACCATGGTTTAACGGTTCCTTACGGCGATCGCTCTGGTGTGGTAATTGAGCCACTACTTACCGACCAATGGTATGTACGTGTTGCACCACTTGCTGAACCTGCAAAAGACGCTGTTAAAAACGGCGATATTCAATTTGTACCTAAGCAATACGAAAACATGTACTTCTCGTGGATGAACGACGTACAAGATTGGTGTATTTCACGCCAGCTTTGGTGGGGTCACCGTATCCCAGCTTGGTACGACAGTGAAGGCAATGTATTTGTTGGTCGCGACGAAGCCGAAGTTCGCCGTGAAAACAACATTGCAGATAACGTAACGCTAAGCCAAGACGAAGATGTACTTGATACGTGGTTCTCATCAGCGCTTTGGACTTTCTCTACACAAGGTTGGCCTGAAAATACCGATGATTTAAAAACCTTCCACCCGTCTGACGTGCTGGTAACTGGTTTTGATATTATTTTCTTCTGGGTTGCGCGCATGATTATGATGACGCTGCACTTTGTAAGAGACGAAAATGGCAAACCACAAGTTCCGTTTAAAACCGTGTATGTAACGGGTTTAATACGTGACGATAATGGCGATAAAATGTCTAAGTCAAAAGGTAACGTACTTGACCCACTAGACATGATTGACGGCATTGAACTTGAAGACCTAGTACAAAAACGTACTGGTAACATGATGCAGCCAAAACTTGCCGCTAAAATCGAAAAAGATACGCGTAAAGTATTTGCAGGCGGTATTGAGGCACACGGCACCGACGCCCTTCGCTTTACACTTGCTGCAATGGCATCTACCGGTCGTGATATTAACTGGGACATGAACCGCCTTGAAGGTTACCGTAACTTCTGTAACAAATTATGGAACGCAAGCCGTTACGTATTAATGAATACAGAAGAGCAAGACTGTGGTTTTACAAACGATGCACAAAAAGAGCTTTCATTAGCTGACCGCTGGATTTTAGGTCAATTTGAGTCAACAGTTAAAACGTATACAGAGCATTTAGATAACTACCGCTTTGACTTAGCTGCTAACACGCTTTACGAATTCACTTGGAACCAGTTCTGTGATTGGTACTTAGAGCTAACTAAGCCGGTATTATTTAAAGGTAATGAAGCGCAGCAACGTGGTACACGTAATACACTTATTACAGTACTTGAAAGCTTACTACGTTTAATGCACCCAATGATGCCGTACATCACTGAAACGATTTGGCAACGTGTTGCACCTCTTGCAGGCCTTGAAACAACAAACACCAGCATTATGGTTCAGCCGTTCCCTGTATATAATGAAGCAAGCGTTGATGCTAAAGCGATGGACGACTTAGAGTGGGTTAAACAATTCATTTTAGCTATTCGTAATATTCGTGGTGAAATGGATATTAGCCCAAGTAAACCGCTTAGCGTATTACTTGCTAATGCATCAAGCGACGACGTGCGCCGCATTGAAGAAAACAAATCATTTTTAGCATCACTTGCAAAAATTGAAGAGTTTACAATGCTTGAAAACAAAGACGGGGCACCTGCATGTGCGACTTCTTATGTTGGCAACCTTGAGATCATGATCCCAATGGCGGGCTTAATTGATGTAGAAGCCGAGCTTTCACGTATTAATAAGCAACTCGAAAAAGCAGAAAAAGGCCTAGCACAAGTGCAAAACAAACTCGCTAACGAAAAGTTTGTAAACAACGCACCTGAAGCTGTACTTGCTAAAGAAAATGCAAAACTGGCTGAGTTTAGCGATGCTAAAACTAAGCTACTTGAGCAAAAAACTAAAATAGAAAGCTTATAAGCTTTCATAAAATGCCTATTAACACTATTTAATAGGCATTAAAAAAGCCGCTCACTTTAATTAAAGTGAGCGGCTTTTTTGTGCCCTGTGATTAACCACAAGACACTTCTACATTAAAACTTGTAGTTGTACTGAGCGCCAATAAGTACTGCATTACCTTGTGACTCAAACTCAAATCCATCTTCTTCAAAGTTCTGAGTTTTACCACGGATAATACTTACACCAAGATCAACGTTAGAGCTTTGATCAATTGTGTAGTTACCACCGAATGAGAACCAAAAACGATCTGTATCTGGGATAGAGATCGACAGGTGATCTTGTGATACTGGAGACTGATCAAATGCTACACCAGCACGAAGTAATAAATCTTCGTTATATTGGTAATCTGAACCAACAGCGAAACGGTATGAATCAGAGAAGCTTTCATCTTTATTAAATGCGCTAAACTTATCGCCAGTTGGAGCTGTAACTTGTGCTTCTAATGAATCAAAGCTACTCCAACCTGTCCATAAAATACTGTAATGAAGACCAAGTTTTTCATCTAACTGATGTGAACCTGAAAATTCAGCTATTGCAGGAAGTGTAATATCAACAGATCCTGGAAGCTCAGTTCCAGACAAACCTTGTGGCGTAAAGTCTGTCATAGGTAACTGGTTAGAGTAAGTACCTTCAAATGTAATATCTGTTTCTGTACGATAATTAAAACCAAAACGACTGTTTTCATCTAATTGATACATTAAACCAATGTTCAAAGCATAGCCTGTATCATCACCTTCAAGATTTACAACTTCAGTTTGATCTGGAATAGGCAGCGGAGTTGTTCCTAGGTGACGCACAATAGTTGCATCAGCGTAAATTACATTTAAGCCAATACCATAGCTAAACTTTTCAGTAACTTTATAAGCAACGCTTGCATTTAAGTTAACGGTGAAGATTTCTGTTTTACCAGCAATCTGTCCTGCTGAGTAGTCATCGTCAAAGTCTGTTGATAAACCAAAGTTAGAAAATGCACCAAAACCAAGTGATACTTTATCGTTATAAGGCATAGTAAAGTAAGCTGCTGGTACCACTGCACTTGGTGCAATGCTATCGTCATCTAATGAAGATTGATCAATACCAGTTGGCGCGCCTTCACCTTCTAAGCTTACATCTGGAATTACACCAATAGCAGCAACACTTAGTTGTTTATCTTTAAATAAAGTCATTAGTGCTGGGTTACGTGCAACTACAGACGCGTCGTCTGCGATAGATGCTTCACCAGCGTATGCACGGCCTAAACCCGATGCATTTTGCTCTGATAATTGAAACGCAGCTGCAAAGCTATCAGCTGAAACAAATGCAAGCGAAGCTGCAATAAGAGTTTTAGAAAATTTCATTGTTGAGTCCTTAACCAAACTGACTGTCTGGGTACTATGTGTGTTGTTATTAGGATTTGAAACTTTGCTACACTACCTTAATTTTTTGTAAAAAACTCTATGAATGCGTCAAAAAACAGCAAAAAACATGTTATTTAACGACATTTTAACAACTATTTAAAACTCATCGGATGAGAAATGTGTTATTAGAGTTAAAGCTCTAATTGTAATTAATTATCATTTAGATTGACTTCAAATATATAGCAAATTACACTCACTATAAAATCGCAAAGGAAGTAAAACTGTGATCATTTTATTTATTATTACAGGGCTAATATTTTGTGGGGCGAGTGTATTTTGCTTTTACAAAGCAAACTACTGTGCATGCACTCAAGCAGGACAATGCGATAACCCCGTAAACCATTATTGGCTAGGGGCAATGTTAAATGCGTTGATTTCTTTAGCGCTTTGTTGTTTTGCATTGCACGTAGAGTTAGGTACTTTGCTATGGCTAACACTGATGGGAAGTTGTTTTTTGGGTGCGTTTATTTCTGCAAAACAAACTAAAAAAAGGCAATGCAGTAAAACTAGTTCAACAAATGCTCTTTTAGCAGGCGAGACAAATTAATCTGATAATCAAGAGGCTTAACACTCGCTAGTATTTTAAGCTCTTGGGTGTGCTCACTTAAATCTATGTCTTTAGGTGTAACATGATGATTATGCTTAGCATTATAAAATAGCTTAATTTTAGGTTTAATAGGATTTAATACGTTCCCCTCAAGCACTAAGGCTAAACGTTCATTCGTTAATTTTACAATAGTTCCTACCGGATGGACCCCCAAGCATTTTATAAAGCGTTGTACTAGTTCACCATCAAACAAGTGTTTATTGGCTAATAAGTAGCGTAATGCATTAATAGGCTCATCACCCTCTTGGTGCATTCTATCGGCTGTCATAGCATCGTACACATCTACAATTGCCATTATACGCGCCGGGCGACTTAACTTTTCAGCCTGCAGGCCTCGCGGATAACCAGAGCCATCTAAACGCTCATGATGATTTACTATCATATCGAGCATAAGGGGAGTTATACCCTTCTCGCCTTTAACTAAACCTAAACCTTGCGCAACATGCTTTTTAATTGCTGCTAGCTCGTTATTACTTAGTTTAGTTGGCTTGGAAAATATCCCCTGCGGTAATTTAGCTTGGCCTAAGTCATGAAGTAACGCCCCCATTGCAAGCTCTTGTACAACAGCTTTTTCATACCCTAAGTATTTAGCAAATACAGCAGTAAAAATGGCGCAGTTGATCATATGCCGCCAGTTATAGCTATGTTTGTCTTTTATACGAGTAAGAATAGTCATAGCGTTAGCATTACGAAAGACTGAGCTGACTATCTCGCTGGCAATTTCATCAAGCACTTTTATATTAACACTCAAGCCAGATGTTAAATCGCCATATAATGATTGTAACTTTCGGCCATGCTGATCGTAATTTACAGTCGCTTTAGCAAATTCCTGTTCGATAGAAATAGCTATAGGTGTTTTTTCTACTTTTTTTTGGCTATTAGATGTTTTAGGTGCGCTTTGGGGCTTATATTTGCTAGGAACTGGCGCATCACCTTTAGTAAAATCTATAAGCAGCTCGAGCACCCCTTCAGACACTAAACGCTTAATAATAGATTTGTCGCGCACCAAGCCACTGGTCTTAATTTTTATGCTATTGATCCCCTCGTGTTGCTTAGTAACGCTATCAACGTACATACCAGGGGTGAGCTCAGACACAGGCAAAGTAATTAGCATAAAGGTGAGATTTTTTACATTTAAAGTAGATGTACCTTAAATAGCATTAATTAAGCTTAAAAGTCTAGTTTTTGAGTTGCAAGTAGTGATATATAACTACAAAGGATTACTTACTGTATCACTCTTATTAGCTGTAATGGGTAACCTTATTTTATGGATAATTAAAACCCTCTTCTATTTCTTAATAACCTACAACTATTTAGTACTTAAAAGACTATTTGAGTATTATTTTTACGCTTTTAAACAAACTTAATTAACCTAATTTGAACATAATGTGGTTTTTCCTCGGTCTAAATATACACAACAGCTATAAAAATTTAAGAGCATCAACGTATATGACAAAATTAAACCACCCCGTATCAAACTTAAGTGTAGCGGCAATAAGCACCGTTTCTCCTTTGAGTCATATACTAAAAATAGCCGCTCCGCTGCTCGATAGCCTATTGGGCATCAATAAGCTACGTGATATATACCTCTCTAATAATTTATCGGGTTTAGATAAACAAGAGTTTAGTGAAAAGCTGTTAAATGTATTAGGTATTAATGTGCTTGGTGCACAAGGTGTTATTAACAAAATACCAAAGCATGGTCCTTGCATAGTGGTATGTAATCATCCTTATGGCATGATTGAGGGCGTAATTATTGCAAATTTACTCACCCATTATCGTAGCGATACAAAAGTAATGGCTAACGTGGGTTTAAAAATATTTAAAGAAATTAAAGACTATTTTATTTTTGCTAACCCATTAAAACCAAAAGCAGCCATTAATACCGGCGCAATAAAACAGTGTTTTAGTCATGTTAAAAATGATGGCTTACTTGTGGTTTTTCCTGCGGGAAGAGTGTCATTTTTTCAATCAGAAAAACAACGTGTAACTGACGGACAATGGAATCGCTTAGCCGCTCAACTAGCTTTAAAAACACAAGCTCCTTTATTGCCTGTATTTATTAGCGGTCAGAATAGCTCAACCTTTTATAACTTGGGGCGTGTTTACTACCGATTTAGATTATTAATGCTAATACGCGAATTACTTAAAATTCAAAAAAGCTCTATTAGCTTAAGCGCTGGTAATTTACTTACACCCAAATTATTAAATAAGTTTGAAAAAACTGACGACATAAACGCACTTACACGCTTGCAATGTTACTTAAACGATGAGCGCTTTGTAACGCCTTGGCAAGAGGATAACCAATCAACACAGCTCAAAGCCATTATGCAGGAAGTTGATAAAACAAAAATGAAAAATGAGCTTGCAAACTTGCCAAGCGAGCAGCATTTAGTCGACTTTAAAGGTTACTCAGTTTATTACGGCTACCAAGAGCAAATACCTAATTGCGTTACTGAAATAACACGCCTCAGAGAAATAACCTTTCGTACATTAAACGAAGGAAGTGGCGAGCCATGCGACACTGATAAGTTTGATGCGACTTACATGCATTTGTTTATTTTTGATCATAAAAATGAAGAAATTATTGGTGCTTATAGAATTGGACAAACCGATTTATTACAAAAAAATAGCGACGTGAGCGCCCTTTATTTATCGCAAATGTTTAACTTTGAACCTTCTTTTATTAATCAGCAACAGCCGTGCTTAGAAATGGGTCGATCGTTTATAGTTCAAAAACATCAGGGCAGTTACCATGGTTTATTACTGCTATTTAAAGGGATTGGTGTATTTATGGCGCAAAATCCACGCTATAGGACTTTATATGGCACGGTTTCATTAAGTAAACTTTATGACCCTCGTTCTGTTGCAATTATTGACCATACAATGGTTAATAATAAACAAGGTGTTAGCGCCAATACGCCTTTTAATAATAAGCTTCACCCAGAATTTGAAGACTTTATTAATGACCACGCGTTAAACATAGGCCATGTATCAGCATTGGTTATGGGAATAGAAGAAGATAAAAAAGACATACCAATTTTATTAAAGCAATACCATAAGCTAGGCGCTCAATTTCATTGCATGGGCATTGATAGCAACTTTAATCACACTCCGGGATTACTTTTAAGTGTGCACCTACCAAGTGCACCTGAAAAGCTACTTAAGCTCTACCTTGGTGATAAAAAGGATGATTATATAAATCACTCATAATTTTTACCTGCTGTATTAATATAGCACGTAAAAATTGAGCAAAAAAAGTCGACGTGATTAATTGCGTCGACTTTTTTTAATTATGTAACAGCTATAAGAATATTTAGTTAAGCTGCAGCCACTTTTAAACAACTAATGCTGCTAATGAGCTGAGACTGCTTATCAAAATAATTAAAGCGTATAGTGTTACCAACTTTAATATGACTAATACTGACTGTCATTGCATCTTCTCTTAGCATGTTTACGCCATATTGCCCTTGTTCGGCTTTACTATAGTGAAACGCTAAAAATTGCTCGCTTTCAGGATGTCTTAAATCAATAAGTTGCTTAAATTGATGTTTACGCTTTTGTGTCACCGTTTCAAGCTCAACACCTGATGACGTAGCAAGTGGTTCAACTTGGCAGTGGCTTAACTGCTTTGCATCCCACCTAACAAAAACCACGTTATTGTTATTTATCGATAGCCCATCCGGAAAAATACACAACTTAAAAGGCGCGTAGCCTGATAAATCCATGTTTTGTAATTGGGACAATGCAGGGGCTTTATTGCTCAGTAAATGAGGGATTAACAGACCTCTACTATGCTTTACGGCTGTTATATCGAATACACTTTGGTAATCGTTTAATAATGCGAGTGTTTGCCCAAAATGCGATACGCCAAGCCAAGTACCTCCTCCTTGCGGATCAATGGGAAAAATTGCATTGCCCTGGTGCTTACTTGGAGCGACTGCCGTTTGTCGTGTTTTTTGCTCATCACGATTAAAAAATAACTCGTAGCCATCATCAGTTAAAAAGTAGCTCAACGTGCACATTTTAATTTTGCATCGATTTTGGTTGTGCTGGCTGGCTATTTTCTCTTAAAAAAGTAGCTGTACTAGGTGCTAAGCCAAAGCTTTTATCGAGCTGCGACTTTTGAGCAAAAGAAATTTGTGAAATCATCGCGTAATGGTGCACAGCGTGACTGCCTACAAAAATAAGCTCTCGCGCAAGTGATGTTGTTACTGTTTGTACATTTTTGCTTTTAATCGAAACTTCGCTTGAAAGTGATAACGGTTTATTAAAATCATCTGGACTTAGCTGTTCAATCCACGATGCTATCTCGGCAATTTTTTTTATTGCAGCAGTTGGAGAGCTTTCAATATCCCCTCCTCTTAAGCGGCAATCATAATCTACTTTTTGCGTGCTAAAGCCGGTCATTAAAGATTGATAATGATCGATAATATGTCGCATATGAGCACCTGCCGAGCTGATAAAGTTAGGAGTTATGACTTGGGAATAGTCCTCTTTAGTTACACCTTCAAGATAAGCGTGCCCTTGAGCTAGTATCTCTAATTGACTATTTAACATTGAATCGCTCTTCCTCATTTATCACTAAATCTTATATGCAAATAATTACAACATGATTTTTGGATGCTAATTTTGCATTGTATAAATAACTAGAAAGCTGTTTTTAAAATTAACTTTCAAAGTTTTTGCAGTAAATGCATTTTTAAATACAAGAGTAATTAATGAGAAGCTAGGTAATATAGAGAGGATAATTAATACATATAAAAGCAAATGGCGCTCTCGGTAGGGATCGAACCTACAACTCAGCCTCCGGAGGGCCACGTGATATCCATTTCACCACGAGAGCACATTTGTTGCCGCCACACCAACTCGCGATATCAGTGCTTTAGCACCCGCAATGATAAAGAGATCTTTAAATAAATACCAGTAAGATCAGCTTATATGCTTATTAATTAAACTCTTTTAAATAAAACACTTCACAAAGGCTTAAAAACACGCTATTTATTCATATTCGGTAAAAAGTAGTAACGCTTTAGCAACATTATTACTATGGTTATTGTGATACGAATTGATTTAATACGAGGGAAATAATTATGAGTTTAATGTCTACAGAGCAAACCGCTGAATTTTTAGGTGTAAAAGTTGAGCGTGTAAAGCGTCTTGCTCGCGAGAGTTTACTAATAGCTAAGTCAGAAGACGAAAACGGCGAGCCACAATTTGATGCCGCAGAAGTTGCAAAATATAAAGAATTAGCTGAACGCTTTGGTGGTTTGTAACTTTTATAAAAAAGTATTAGTAACAAGTTTATTTAGCTGCGCACGTAACATTATAGATTTACTAGTTATGCTGCGCTCCTCATACCAAGCAATACATAACACCAAAAAAAACAGCTTATAGTAATTTAGCTTATCTATTGATGGGTAAAACGTACTTGTTTTATCAACGCTATTTTTATAGTTGTTTAACAATGCACTTTCACTGCTCTCAATAAGATTAAAGCTCACTGCAAGGGCTGCTAAATCAAAATATACATCGTTAGTTTGCGCGTACTCAAAATCAATTAAATACATGCCCGAAGCATTTACAATAATGTTATCTTTTACCAAATCATTATGACAAAAGCCTTCATCAAATTGCATGGCTGCAACTACTTTGAGTGCCTGCTCTATTTGAGGTTTATATTGCGTATATATGCCGGTGCTTTGATAAAAATGCAGCTCTTTAGCTATATCCATTGGCGCAGTAGACACTTTGTAATTGTGCACTTGAGCAAGTTTATTAACAAAGCTAAGCGTTATATCCGATTGCGCTGTATTGCCTTCAATATAATTAAATACCGCACGGCTATTCTTTGTATCGAGCCAAACAGGCGCAGGACATATATTAAGCTCACTTAAAAAACGCTGTGCTTCAAGTCCTATGGCTGGCCAATGGCTTTTATAACACTTTAATAAATATCCTTGTTGTTTGGTACGTATTAAAAAATTATCGTTACTAAAACCATTAAGTAGTCGCTCGCTTGAAATAACGCTCGTAGGCTCTATAAACGCCCTACACATTTTTACTAACTGAGTATGCTCAATCATTAATTAAAGCTGTGCTAAAGGCTTAGCTTGGCTTTGTTCGTACTCTTCGTACCAAGTTTTAAAGCCCCACGCTGCCATAATGGTATAAAATATAAATAGCGCAAGCGTTGGGTAATAGCCTTTTTCATAATATAAATACATGGAAGCTGCATCTATTACAATCCAGTACAGCCAATTTTCAAGGACTTTTTTAGCAACTAAGTAAGTAGTTACTACGGCAAAACACGTTGTAAAACTATCAAGATAAGCAAAATCGGCATGCGTATAGTTTTGCATAACGTAACCAATAGTTATTGCAGCTACGGTTGTTAAACTAATTAAAACAGCATGACGGTTTATCGACCAAGACGTAATATTTAGATTTTCAGCTTTGCCTTTTCGCCATACAACCCACCCATATACAGCCATATACATATAATAAAAATTAAGTAATGACTCCATGAGTAATGCACCATTCCAGTACATTATTGTATAAATGAGCGTGCTAAAAAATGCCGCCGGCCAACACCATAAGCTTTCCTTTATTGCCAATAATAAGTACGCCATCGACAATCCTACCGCAATGTATTCCCAATGCGACATTGCTGTAAAACCGCTTAAGGTTTGTGTTAAAAAGTCCATACTATGCAATCACCGTTTAGTTGCGCCATTTGTTATAAATTATTCAGGCGATAAGTCGCCAGAGAGAAACTTACATACAAAAATAGCTTTACCAAATTCTTCATATGAGCGCTTAATTTCGGTATTTAACACCTGCATTACTAAATCATAATCACCAAAAATTTGCGTTGATAGCGTATTAGTAATCACTTTTAAATTTTCGTATTCGTTTAAGCGGTCAATAAAGCCTTTAATAAACGGAATGTAATCTTGGTGAAGTGGATATTTGCTGATCTCTACTGATAATTTCATTTTAAACTCTACTTTTTAATTATTTGATTTAAACAAATCATTCAATGCCAGTTCAATACAGTGTAAAATTATACTAACACTCAATTTAACTGAGCTTATTATGGCACGCAGAATAACGTATACATTTAAAAACCAACCGCGCGAAATTAACTTCGCAAAAGATAAATACCACGACATGTATCAAGCTATTGCTGCTGCCGAGGGTATTGATTTAACAAATTACTTAAACATGGTACGCCAAATAGAAATGACCTCAAAAGGGTCTGCTTCTGTTCGTAACTTTCGCGACCAAGAGTTTGCCCGTATGGGCTTTAGCGACATTTACTTTATAAAAGAGTAATTATACCCAATTGGTATACGCTAAAAACTAACTATGGCTGATACTCATAACTTACGCGTGGTGTAATATTACATAATAGCTCGTAAGGAATAGTATCAGCGCACAGTGCTATTTCTTCAACTGGTAGCTCAGGGCCCCACATAGTGACTCTGTCGCCAACTTTAATATTATGCTCATTAGCACCTATATCAACGCTGATCATGTCCATAGCTACGCTACCTACAATACCATAACGCTGCTCACCAATTATTACCGGTGTCCCCTCTTTAGCATGTCGAGGATAACCATCGCCATAACCCATAGCTACAACAGCTAACTTGGTTGGTTTATCGCTTTTCCAACGACCACCATACCCAACAGCCTCATTAGCAGGCACATTTCGTACTGCAATTACGCGCGTAGTTAAGCGCATAACTGGTTTTAATTTGTGTTGCTGCCCAATACTATTTGCCATTGGCGATACACCATAGAGCATAAGCCCAGGACGTACCCAATCGCCATGACCGCTTGGCCAGGCAATAATACCAGCAGAATTTGATAAACAATGCGCTTGGTCAATGCCATTCACTAAATTATCAAACAACGTAATTTGCTGAACCGTTTTGGCATTATCAACATCATCAGCACACGAAAAGTGGGTCATTAAATTAACGGTATTTTTAGCGTTAGGTGTTTTTTGTAAGCGGTTATAAAACGCTTCAAACTGCTCTGGCGCAATACCTAATCGATGCATACCTGTATTTACTTTTAACCAGCATGTTATTGGTGCATCTAGCTTTGCTTTTTCAAGCGCCGCTAATTGGTACTCATCGTGAATAATAGTTTGAAAATTGTTGGCGAGCAGAATCGGTAAGTCGGCTTTGTTAAAAAAGCCTTCTAGTAAAACAATTGGCTTTGTTAAGCCCCCAGCTCGAAGGGCAAGCCCTTCATCTATACGTGCCACAGCAAATGCGTCAGCATTATTTAAATGCTGCGCAATCGTTACTAATCCATGCCCGTAAGCATTTGCTTTTAGCACCGCCATCACCTTGCTGTTAGGTGCAAAGCCCTTAACTTGCGCTAAGTTATGCGCAAGTGCCGTTAAGTTAATTTCAGCAGTGGCTAAGCGCATTAGTAATCGTCATCAACCGCTGGTCCCGCGTAATTATCAAAGCGAGAAAATTGACCTTGGAACGTTAAACGCACTTTACCAATTGGGCCGTTACGTTGTTTACCTATGATAATTTCAGCAATACCTTTATCAGTACTGTCTTCGTTGTAAACTTCGTCACGGTAAATAAACATGATTAAATCGGCATCCTGCTCTATCGACCCTGACTCACGTAAATCTGAGTTAATTGGGCGTTTATCGGCACGTTGCTCTAGCGTACGGTTTAGCTGCGAAAGCGCAACAACCGGACATTTTAGTTCTTTTGCTAGTGATTTAAGTGAACGCGAAATTTCAGCAATTTCAAGCGTTCGGTTATCAGCAAGGCTAGGTACACGCATTAGCTGCAAGTAATCGACCATGATCATACTAATGCCGCCGTGGTCACGCGCAATACGACGCGCACGAGAGCGAACATCGGTAGGTGTTAAGCCCGAGGCATCATCCACATACATTTTGCCTTTTTCCATCAACAAGCCCATTGTTGATGAAAGTCGCGCCCAATCGTCATCATCCAACTGACCTGTACGTACCTTAGTTTGGTTAATACGGCCAAGAGACGCTAACATCCTCATCATAATTTGTTCTGAAGGCATCTCTAGCGAGTAAATTAGCACGGGTTTGTCTTGAGTCATTGCGGCATGTTCTGCAAGGTTCATCGCAAAGGTGGTTTTACCCATTGAAGGACGCGCAGCAACAATAATTAAGTCAGACGGTTGCAGGCCCGTCGTCATTTTATCAAGATCGGCATAACCTGTACTTACACCCGTTACACCATCTTGTGGCGATTGATAAAGCTCTTCTATTTTATCAACGGTTTTTTCGAGTATGTTATGAATACTTTGCGGGCCTTCCGTACTTTTTGTACGTTGCTCGGCAATTTTAAATACTTTGCTTTCGGCAAAGTCGAGTAAGTCGTGACTAGTACGCCCTTCGGTATTAAAACCCGCTTCGGCTATTTCATTTGCCACGCCAATCATTTCACGTACAACAGCACGCTCACGTACAATGTTTGCGTAGGCATCAATGTTGGCTGCACTTGGCGTATTTTTAGCAATTTCGGCTAAGTAAGCAAAACCACCAATGCCTGCAAGTTTATTATTTTTTTCTAAACTTTCAGAAATAGTGATTAAATCTATCGGATCGCCAATCTCAGCAAGTGCCGTCATCGCCTCAAAAATTAACTTGTGCGTGCGGGTATAAAAATCCTGTGATACAACAAGCTCAGCTACGCGGTCAAAAGCTTGGTTATCAAGCATTAAGCCACCTAAAACAGATTGTTCAGCTTCTATTGAATGGGGAGGAACTTTAAGAGTATCGACTTGCTTATCTGGTTTGGCCATAACTTCACAGTAGTAAAATTGAATGGCTCTATTCTATCGACTTGCAGGGGCTGTGCAAATAGAAAAGCAGGAAATCTTTCCTGCTTTTTGTAATCGTGATGGGGAATGAGTGTTATTTGGTACGAAGCTCTATTCGTCCACTAATGGTATCCATTTCAACATTAGCATTACCGCCATTAATGCTAAATTCTAAATCACTGGCTGGGCCATATTTAGCTTTACTGACTTTGTCACTACTGACTTTGTTAATGATTTTACCATTAGCATGGGCTTTAATTTCAAACTTTGCTGATACACTTTGTGGGAAATAAAAGTCGGCATCACCACTTACTGATTCAAAACGTACATCACCGCCTTTTAAAAGCTCGTTAATCTGTACTTCTGCTTCGCCATTGACCGTATTAATACGTAGGTTTTTAATAGCCGATAGCGTAAATTCTATATCGCCATTTACGTTTTCAAGGCGTACATCATTAGCGCTTGAAGTTGATTTAATATCACCATTAACAGCGCTAAAACGCAGCTCACCACTTGATTGCCTATCGTTAATTTCACCATTTACGGTTTCAAACTGAATATTCCCGTTTAAGTTCTCAGCGTTCACATCACCATTTACAGTGGTGAGCTTAATGTTGCCAGTAATATGATCTACCGTAATTTCGCCGTTAACCACATCAACTTCTGCGCCGTTTTTAAGCTCCTTCGCAGTCACCGATACATTAACGCCAGCAAACTCTAAACTACTGCTTTTAGGCATAAATATAGTTAGGTTTGAGCCGTCACCACTATTGCCCCAATTTGATTTACGGGGCATTTTTACAATAAACTGTGTTTTATCACCACTTGTTTTAAGCTCATAACCCTGTGCTTTATCATCAAGCTCGCCAGATACTTTAAATTCGTTTTTATCCCAGCCTGTAATATGTATATCACCGCGTTGGTTTTCAATAAAAATAGTGCCGCCACTTGGTACGTCTATTTGCTTATCTATTTTTTCACCCGCAAATGCCACCAGTGGAAATAAGCTCAGTCCTAATAAAATCGCTTTCATATCGTACTCCTAAATGTGCTGCCAACGTGGCGCGTGCACCTTGTTAATTAAATCAAGTTGTTGTTGATATATTTGCGCTAACATTGCCAGTAGCGCTTGGTTTTGTGGTTCGTTTTCAAGAGCTTGCTTTATTGCTTGCTCAGCTTCTTCAAGTTCTTGTAGTTGCGTTTGCCAGTTAGTGGTTAATGCTTCTTTATTTTCGTATTCAACTAACAAACTATTTTTTTGAGCCGAAAAGTAATCACTTATAGCCACTACGGGCTGTGGTTCAGGTGCTATAACAAATATATTAACAGCAATTAAAGCAGCCACAGTACACGCTGCTATTGCCGTTAGTTTTGGCCAAATAATAGTGCTGTTTGGGTTCTGCTTATTATTAACAATTGCTCGCTCAATCCCCGCCCATAAATCTTTTTGTGGCGTAATTTCTTTATCAAGCGTGTTTAATGACTTGTTTAAGTAGTCGTTAAAGTTTGGTTTACTCATTTTCATACCACTCTTGTAATAACTGCCTAGCACGATGATATTGTGACTTACTTGAGCCAACAGCCATACCTAATTGCTCCGCGATTTCCTCGTGCCTGTAACCTTCAATAGCAAATAATACAAATACCATACGTGCGCGCTCAGGAAGCCTTACTATTAACTTATCGAGGCCATTTAAGCCTTTGCAGTCGTTAGCTGATTGCTCATCCATACCGCTGTGTTCAATACTTACTACTTTTTGTAACCAGTTTTTTTGCTTGCGCAGGTAACTTATCGCTACATTACTGGCAACACTATATAGCCAAGTAGAAAACTGCGAACGCCCATCAAACAATGCTATTTTATGCCATACCTGTACAAATACCTCTTGGGCGGCGTCTTCGGCGTGTGCTTGGTCTGCTAATAAGCGTAAACATAAACCGTATACTCGTTTTATATGTAACTCATAAAGCGTTGTGTATGCGCCTTGATCACCCGATTTAACACGCTCAATGAGTGCAGCTTCGCACAAAGGCGTTGGTTCGGGTTTAACGTGTAACATCCGTGATGCCGCCTTTTAATTATTATTGTTGAGTTGCTATTTAAGTGTATTGATAAGTTAGACGTAATGACAGTTCGAAAAGGTTTAAAAGGAATGAAAAAATAATTGAATAAAAAGGGGCTTATGCGAGGTTGTATTAAATTGTGCCCTCAACTAATGAAGTTAGCCAAATTATAGGCACAAAAAAGCCGTGCTAATAGCACGGCTTTTTTAGCTTAATTAAAAATTAAGCTTCAGCGATTACGATTACTTTGATAGTAGCCGTTACGTCTGAGTGAACTGAAATTGATACGTCAAATTCACCAGTCTCACGGATAGTACCTAGAGGCAAACGAACTTCTGACTTAGCAACTTCAACACCAACAGCTGAGATAGCGTCAGCGATGTCACGAGTACCGATTGAACCGAATAACTTACCTTCGTCACCAGCTTTAGATACTAATGTAACTTCTGCTAATGCTTCTAGTTTTTCAGCGCGTGCTTGTGCAGCAACTAACTGTTCAGCGATTTTCGCTTCAAGTTCTGCACGACGAGCGTCAAACGTTTCAATGTTAGCTTTAGTCGCAGGAACTGCCTTACCTTGCGGGAAAAGGAAGTTACGTGCGAAACCAGATTTAACTACAACCTGTTCACCTAGGCTACCTAGGTTAGCGATCTTATCTAGTAGAATAACTTGCATGTTTCTACACCTTTTAAAAACTGTTAATCCGCTGCTTACTTATGTAAGTCAGTGTATGGAAGAAGGGCTAAGTAGCGAGCACGCTTAATAGCAGTTGCTAGCTGGCGCTGGTATTTAGCGCTAGTACCTGTGATACGGCTAGGTACGATTTTGCCACTTTCTGTAACATAGTTTCTAAGAGTAGCTAGATCTTTGTAATCGATTTGTTGTACGCCTTCCGCTTTAAAGCGGCAGAACTTACGACGTCTGAAATAACGTGCCATGAGATTAATTCCTCAAATAATTCTTTCTATATGCTGAGCATGCAAAACCAATTGGCTAAGGCCGTTACGACCTTCGTGGCGATTTAAAAAACCACTCACTTGCAATGCCTGCCCAACGTGCAAATGTTGAGTCTGTTGTTGCATTTGCTTTCCACTGGCAACTACCTGAAGCCTCACATAACTATTACGGTTAAGGTCTGCTTCGGTTTGCATTGATTTATGTTCTACAACAAAAATACAATGCGGGATGCCAGCAGGGCTTTGGCTAAACTTGGGAGTTTTACAAACTACCCCAGATATAACCAGCTGATTCATATATGGGCTAACCATTATAATAACTGCTGACTACATGCCATGCTAGGACTCAAAACAATTAAGCAGCTGGTGCTTCTTTCTTCTCTTCTCTTGCAAGAGGAGACGCTTCAGTTACAGCATTTTTAGTACGCATAACTAAGTTACGAAGCACTGCATCGTTGTAGCGGAAAGTAGTTTCTAGCTCGCTGATTACTTCAGTAGGTGCTTCAACGTTCATAAGAACATAATGAGCTTTATGAAGCTTGTTGATTGGGTAAGCCAGTTGACGGCGGCCCCAGTCTTCAAGACGGTGGATAGTACCACCAGCTTCAGTGATAGAACCAGTATAACGTTCGATCATACCAGTTACTTGCTCACTCTGATCAGGGTGAACCATGAATACGATTTCGTAATGACGCATGGATATTCCTTACGGTTAATAGAGCCTTCTACCGTTTCGGCCGGTCGGTTTAAGGCAAGGAATTAATAGTTTAAAAGCCGAAATGAGCGCGCATTTTACGCTTAGACGGATAATTAAGCAAGCAGGTTTTTTAAGCTTTTATAGATAAGAGTTTAAAGGCAATTATTACGAGCTTCGCTCATCCCGTTAGCAAGTCGTAGGCCTAAAGGAAAAGCTAAACTCGCAGTTTAATATTTATCATATAGGCCAAGCTTGCGCGCGTAAAAAGCGTAGCTTTGAATTACTTAAGTCTAACACCTGCCTCAAAATATAAGTATTTACTCAAACTTAAAGCCGTGCAATTATTAAGCAATACATTATTAAATAAGGATATTTATGAAGCTCTTACTATCGCTTGTATTAATACTTACTTTTAGTACACCATTTTTAAGCCAGGCAAAAACCAATACAACTGACATAACCGTTGGTAAAAAAGTCATTCTGCAATCAAAAATACTTAACGAAGACAGACCCATTAAAATTTTCATACCTGACACTGTAAAAGACGATCAGCCGCTTTATGTTATTTATTTACTTGATGGTATTGAGCACTTTCATACGGCGTCTGGGGTTATAAAATCCTTAGTTGATTACGAGCAAATACCTAATGCAATGCTTGTTGGTATTGATACAACTAACCGTGTTCGCGATTATTTACCAAAAGTAGAAGGTGAGCCTAAAACAGAGTTTCAAACCTTTGTTCAAAATAAATGGCCTGAAGCGGGGCAAACTGACGAGTTTTTGAAGTTTGTGTCTGACGAACTTATGCCATACATAAATTCTAACTACTCAACTAACGGCTACAACACCTTAATTGGCCACTCTAATGCAGGTACTTTAGCGCTTTATACTTTAGTTAATCAGCCTGAGTTATTTAATAACTATATAGCTATAAGCCCAAACAGTTGGTGGAGTGATGAAGAATTAAAAAATAATATTATAAAATACACTAAAAATCCTAAAGGCGGTCAATCGTTATTTATTAGTGTAGCAAGTGAAGGGTCACGCTTTTATACAGGTGTATTAAATATTTTAGTAAATTTAGAGCAACAAATGCCCACACAGCTAAAATGGGAATATAAGCATTACCCTACTTTTAGTCATATGGGCACCATACTACCAGCCCTTAGCGATAGCCTAATTCACTTATTTGGCGACCTAATTTTTAGCGTTACTGACGAGCACGGAAGATTTGCTGATGTATCGCTTATTACAGGTTACTACCAAGCACTGAGTGATAAATATGGGTTTGAGCTTAAAATTCCACAAGATGTATATGTAGAATTTGCTCATAGCCAGCAAAAATTTGGTAACACAGCTAAAGCTGTTACCACGCTTAAACACTTTACTACCCATTACCCAAATGCAGCCTATTCTCACATGCGTTTATCGCAAGGCTATACTGCAAATAAGCAGTTCAAAGAGGCCGTCACCAGTATGAAACACGCATTAGAACTTGCTAAGCAAAACTCGCGAGATCCAATGTTAGTTGATGCGCTCAAGGATATGGTGAATGAAGCACAAAAGAATTTGTAACTGATTTAACGCAAAGCACTTTTTAGCTAACGATAGTAATTACGAGCTAGGCTCGTCGCGTCAGCAAGCTAAACGCCTACAGGTAAAATTAAGCTCAGTGTTAAACTTTACACGTAGACGCTGAGCTTGCTCGCGTGAAAAGCGAAGCTTTTAATATATTTAAAACAACCATAAAACAAAAACCGATGTTTAAATTAAACATCGGTTTTTTAATCAAGCTCATCACTTTACTTTATCCGTTGGGTTTCGCTTCGCTCTTCCCAACCAACTTATTTGCCTATCGCTTCTTTGGCGAATAGGTGTTTTATTGGGCCTAAATTATCAACGAGTGACAACCCTACTCCGCGAATAAGTTTTTTAACCGGATTTGCACCTTCAAATAACTCTTTTAACCCTTGCATCATGGCTATGTGTTTTTGTGCGTCGAGCTTACGGGTACGTTCGTAATCGCGAAGTGTGCGCGTGCTTGCAAACTCCTTACTATCACTTGTGAGTAGATCAATTAAATAAGCCGCATCTTTTAGGCCTAAGTTCATACCAAGCCCTGCAAGTGGATGGATTGTATGTGCAGCATCGCCAATGAGCACTACTTTGCCTGAAACCCATTGCTGGGCGTAGCGCATTTTAAGTGGGAAAGCTGCGCGCGCACTTTGCACTTCACATAGCCCGCATTGGCCATCTATGGCTGCCATTACGGCTTTATTAAAGGCACAATCGTCCATTGCAAGGAGCTCATCGCAGTGGTTTGGGCTAGTAGACCATACTATTGAATGGGTATTTGCATCGTTCAGAGGTAAAAATGCCAGCGGCCCGGTTGGTAAAAACACTTGGCGTGCGGTATTTGCGTGCGGCTCTTTAGTTTTAACAGTCGCAACTAGCGCATGGTGATCGTAATCTTTAAAGCTAAGCGCCATATTAAATTGTTTACGTATAGCCGAGTTTGCCCCATCAGCGGCCACCAGCAGTTTTGCAATAATTGGCTCGCCGCTTTTAAGCGTTATAAATACATCTGATTCGCTTTGATGTATTTGCTGATACTGCGTATCGAACATTAGCGTGGCGCTTGATTGTTGCTCTAGCTCTTTTATAAGCGCGTAGCGGATAATGTCGTTTTCAACAATGTGGCCTAAATGATCAAGCTCAAGTTGTTTGTTATCAAACGCTATTTTGCCAAAGCTGTCGGCATCACGTACATCCATATGCGTATAAGCGCACGCTCGCTGTGCGATAATTTCGGGCCATACGTTTAATTGCTCAAGCAAGGTTTGACTTGCAATGCTTAGCGCACTTACGCGCAAACCATATTCGTCAGTTGGCAACGCTTGTGTTGGTGCGCCGTCGAGTACAAAGACGCTTATATCGGCTTTTGCCAATCCAAGTGCTAGTGTTAGCCCTACGCAGCCACCACCGACAATACAAACCTGTGCTTGCTTCATAAACGCCTACCTTGTTTAACTTGCCCCATTAACTGTTTGGCTAATGGCGCTTTTAATGCGGGAAATAAATCCATCGAGAACAACCCAATACTGCGCCCCAATGCGAGCACTCGCGATGAGTTTGAAAAAAGCCTAACAAGTGCATCGGTTAAGCTCATTACGGTTTTTATATCATCACTGCGCTTTTTTGAATATTCACGTGTAAACGCATAGCTGCCTAAACCGTGTTGGCTGTTTGCTATTAAATTACTAAGTACTTGCACGTCGCGAAGGCCTAAATTAAAACCTTGCCCTGCAATAGGATGAATAGCATGTGCAGCATTACCAATAACCACTGTACGGTGCGCAGTCAAAGACTCGACTTGCCCGTAAACGAGCGGGTAACTTGTGCGCATGCCTACTTTAGTAAATTGCCCACCGCGATAACCAAACGCGCTTTGCAGTGCACTTATAAAGTCTTGTTCATTAAGTACCATGTGCTGTTCAACCTGATCTTGGCTCATACACCACACCAACGAATAACGGTTATTGCTCATGGGTAATAACGCCATAGGCCCGCTTTGTGTAAAACGCTCAAAGGCATGATTATTATGCCCACCAGCCACTTCTACATTAGCAATAATTGCGCCTTGTTCATATGGCTGGGTATTAAAACCAAGCCCGAGTAAATTACGTGTGGGTGATTGTGCACCATCAGCAATAACCAATAGCGCTGCGTTTAATTGCTCGCCGCTTTGCAGTGTGAGTGTATTGCTATGCAGTGTTTGCTCAATGGCAATTACGCTATCGGGGCACAAAAGCGTAATATTTGACTGCGTTAAACGCAGGTGGAGCGCTCGGCCAAAAGGGTTAACTTCTACTACGTAACCAAGTGAAGGTTTAGCAAATTCGTCGCAATTAATGTGCGCTTTGCCAAAGTGGCCTCTATCAGACACGCTCACTTTTTTGATTGCGGCGGTGTAAGGGGCATTTTGTTCAAATAAATTGAGGCTTTGTAAATACTCTACCGATTGCTGAGCAAGTGCAATGCTTCTGTCGTCAAAGCTTGGGTGGTAGTCGCCGGTAACTTGATTAGCTTCTACAACGGCAATATTTAACCCGGGATTAGTTTTAGCCACACTTAATGCGCAGCTTGCTCCCGCTAAACCACCGCCAATAATAACTACATCAAACTGCTTAGCCACTTTACTCTCCGAGCTTTATACGTTTTTAGCACTTTGCATAAGTGCTTCTATATCGCTAATTTTTTTAGGTACGCTTAGGGTCAAGTTTTCATGGCCGGTTTCGGTAACTAGCAAGTTATCTTCGATACGAATACCAATGCCTTTGTATTTTTGCGGTGCGCTTGAGTCTTCGCTGATATAAAGCCCAGGCTCAATGGTGAGTACCATACCCGGCTCAAATGCACGCTCAACGTTATTTACTTTGTAATCGCCAACATCATGTACATCTAAACCAAGCCAATGCCCAAGCCCATGCATGTAATATTCTTTACATGCACCTTTTGCCATTAGCTCATCAAAGTCGCCGGTTAAAATACCTAAATCAAGTAAACCTTGAGTCATTACTTCCATTGCTAGTTTATTAGCATGCGACATGTAACCACCTGGTTTTACTTCATCAAAGGCAACTTCTTGCGCTTTAAGTACAATATTGTAAAGCGCGGCTTGCTCTTCGCTAAATTGCCCATTTACAGGGAAGGTACGTGTAATATCGGCGGCGTAACCTTGTAGCTCGCAACCGGAGTCTATAAGTACCAGGTCGCCATTTTTTAATACGTCGCTATTTTGCGTGTAATGTAAAATATTGGCGTTATCGCCACTACCAACAATTGTGCCGTACGCCGGGTGCGGCGCACCATTCATGGCATAATGATGATGCAGCTCTGCCTCTAGCTGAAATTCAGTAGCTCCTGCATGTGAAAAACGCATAGCGCGCATGTGCCCTCGCGCACTAATTTCACAGCCTTCTCGCATAACATTTACTTCGCTTGGCGATTTAAACAAACGCATTTCATGAATAAGGCCGCGTATTTCTTTTAAAGTACTCGGTGCTTTGAGGCCTTTTCGCGCACCACTTCTAAGTGTGCCTAGTAACGTAAACACTTTGGTATCAAATGAAGGATAAGCACCTTGTGCAAAATAAATCGCATCTTTTTCATTTAGTATATCGAGTAGCTTATCGTTTAATTCACTTAGTGGGTAAGCTTCATCAAACAAGTAGTCACTTTTAGCTTTATCAAAGCCAACTCTGCGGCCATGCCAAATTTCTGCAAGCTTGTCTTTATCTAGGCAAAATAAAGTACTGGGTGCATCGCTGTTGTTACATAGTACAAGTACAGCGTCGGGTTCGTTAAAGCCTGTTAAATAGAAAAAGTCGCTATCTTGTCTAAATGCATATTCGGTATCGCGGCTACGCGTCACTTCGCTCGCAGCGGGAATAATAGCAACGCTATTTTTATCCATTTGCGCAAGTAAACGCTCACGGCGTGCTTTAAATTCTGACTTTTGTACTTCAACCATTATTAACCAACCCGTTTAACTTTTTAAACTAATGAAGTGTTTTTTTAGTACTTTGCGTGTTTTGCTCTTTACCAAGCTCTGCAAAACAAAGTAGTGCTGATACGCGCACATATTCAATCACTTCGTGCAGCGCTTGGCTGTCTTCTTCGGTTTCTTCAAAAGTGGTATCTAGGCGAGTGATTTCGCTAAAGTCAGTAATAACTTCTTTAACATCGCTTGATAACTTACCGTAATCTTTTTGCTTTAAGCCAAAACCAAGCATAAACCCTGCTACCCATGATACGAGGCCATTAGCCTGATCGATGAGTGTTTCGTCATCGTTTGGTAAAAATAAATCAAACTGAAATTCGTCATCATTAAAGCTCGCAACTACTTGCTTATAAATAGTGCCAAAAAATTGCTTTAAATCGTTACTAAATGATTCACCATCGTTAAACACATCGCTCAAAAGGCCTAAGTATTCTTTGTCGTCAATGGTTAAACCACACGCAAGTAAACCACTAATTACACCATGCGCTTCGGCAGGTGATACAAATATTTCGTTTTTTTCTAAAAGCAGTTGAGCTTTTTCGTAATCGGGTAAATCGTTCATAATCGAATCTTCGCTTTGCAAGTTAAGGCAATGCTACCACTCGATAAAAAGCAACTCCAATTAATTGTATGATCAAGCTCAAAAACCATGCGATAAAGTAAATGACGAGTTAAAGGTGCGGGAAAACTAAGCGAACGGTTTAATTTTTTACGTTTGGGGTTTAAGGATTGGATTATGTCTTATATACTTAAATTGTTCCCTGGGGTACCGGAGCTTGGTTAAGTCCCTGAGCCGATAAATTTTATACCAGGATTTCTGTTCGTCTACTATTGTGCAAGCTCGGCATGTACCGAGAAGCCTACGGTAAACCGCAGATTTCCGCCCTGAAACCTTCTGGTTTCAGGACTGAAACCGGGTACCGTATCTTGGGGAACACCTTCTTATTTTTATACTCCCTCTTATTACTTATTCATTTTTTTGCTATACCTTCGTACATTATTTTTATAATTTTTGGCAAAAAAAAGCTGCAAGCAATTTCTTACTTACAGCTAAATTTTAAATGCTTACGCTTATTTACTTAAACCAACCTTGAAAGCGCTCCATCATCATGTAGTTTATTGGCACTAACAATAAAGTAATAAAGGTCGCAAAAATAATCCCAAACCCTAAACTTACCGCCATAGGTATTAAAAACTGCGCTTGAGTCGCTTTTTCAAATAATAACGGCATTAAGCCAATAAAGGTCGTTAAACTTGTTAGCATTACAGGGCGAAAACGCGATGCACCTGCAAGTTTAACTGCATCTAGTAATTTGCCGCCTTCACTGCGCTTTTTATTGATAAAATCAACTAGTACAAGGGAGTCATTTACTACCACCCCAGTTAAGGCGAGCATACCAAGCAAGCTCATAATGGTTAAATCCATACCCATAATCCAATGCCCGACTACAGCACCTATCATGCCAAATGGAATTACACTCATTACTATAATTGGCTGTAAGTAAGATTTAAGCGGTATTGCTAATAGCGCATAAATTATGAAAAATACAAACACAAGTGCCCAAGCCAATGAGCCAAACGACTCTCGCTGCTCTTTAGCTTCACCTTCTAGTTTGTAATCTACTCCAGGATATTGCTGCATTAACTCATCTAAATACTCCGTTAGGTCAGCCTGAAGTATGGTCATGTTGGTGTTATTTTTTTCGATATCCGCTGTTACATTTAAAGTACGGTAGCGGTCTATTCGGTTAATAGTTGACGGGCTTTGCCCTGCGGTAAGGGTTGCAACATGCGATAACGGCACCGAACCACCAGTAGGTGTATTGATGAGTATATTTTGTAAATCGGCAACTGAGCGGCGCTCGTCTATAGGTAAGCGAACCATTACACGTACATCATCACGCCCGCGCTGAATACGTTGGACTTGCGAGCCAAAGAACGAGTTACGCACTTGACCTGCAACATTAACTCTATTTAAGCCCAGCGCTAAGCCCTGCTGCGTAAGCTCTATTTGTAACTCTTCTTTACCATCAGACATGCTATCTGCAATATCAAATACCGTTGGGTAGGTCGATAAACGGGTTTTAATGTGATCAGCCACGTCTTGTAAAATAGTCAACGAAGTCCCGCTAAGCTGAACATCAATTGGGTCAGAACTTCGGCCAATTTCAGCTCTAAACGTTAAGCTTTCAGCGCCTGGAATGACACCAATTAAATCACGCCATTCGCTGGCAAGCTCTCTTGATCCTATGTCTGATTCACGCTTTTCAGCCGGTGTTATTTCAAATCGTACTGAACCTGAATTAGATACACCACCGCGCCCACCTGTTGTGGCTAATATATTTAAAATAACGCTTTCACCTGTATCTGGGTCGCGGTATTTTTCTTGTAATTGCTGCGCCTTTTGCGACATATCAATTACGTATTTATTAGTGACTTCAAACGGCGTACCTGTTGGTAGTGTTAAGTTAACGCGGACTGTTTCGCTTGGTATACGCGGGAAAAACACAAACTTAGTCCAACCGCTAGTGATCATGGTTAAAATTATTATAAACACACCAACAAACAAACTTACCGAAGCCAATTTATGGCGCAGTGCTAAATTTAAAGTTGGTTGGTAATATTTTAAAATCGCGTTTTCAAATCCATCTGCAAAACGCTGTTGAATAACATCAAACTTTGAAGGTTCGCCTTTTTCGTGGCGTAGTTTTATATATTTTAAATGTGCGGGTAGTACAAATTTAGATTCAATCAATGAAAACAATAATACCGGAATAACCACTACCGGTATTTGTGCAAACAAAGCACCGCGCGCCCCTTCAATAAAGGCCAAAGGTAAAAAGGCGGCAACGGTAGTTAATACACCAAATGTTACTGGTGTTGCGACTTCTTGAGTACCTAAAATTGCAGCTTGCTCGCCCGACTTAGCTGTTTTTAAATGGGTATAGACATTTTCGCCAGTAACTATGGCGTCATCAACAACAATTCCCAGTACTAATATAAAGCCAAATAAACTCATAATATTAAGGGTTACGCCAAATATAGGCATCGCTATAAACGCGCCCATAAATGAAACCGGAATACCAATAAATACCCAAAATGCAATTGCAGGGCGTAAAAACAAAGTAAGTAAAGCAAGTACTAAAATACCGCCTTGTAGGGCATTGGTCGTTAGTGTGGCAATTCGACTTTTAACCAGCTCCGAATCATCATCCCAGTAACTTAGTTCAAACCCTTGTGGAAGGGAGCTTTGTTGCTCTTTTATGTAATTTTTTACTTCGTCAGCAACAGTAATCGCACTTTGTGGACCAATTCGATATACGTCGATAAATGCAGCCTGCTTACCATTAAAGCGAGTACGTACTGGGGTTTCTTCAAAATCGTCTTTAATTATTGCAATATCGCCTAAACGAATAATCGTGCCGTCAGCTTGGTTTTTAACAACAATATTGGCAAATTCATCTTTACGATATGCTTGCCCTTTAGAGCTTATAAGTACGTCCCCACCTTCAGTTTTTAAGTTACCAGCAGAAATATCAGAGCTTGAATTAGCAATCGCACTCGATATTTGTGCAAGGCTTAAATCGTACTGACGAAGAACGTCTTGGCTTACTTCAATGGCAATTTCGTAATCACGAACACCACTTAGCTCTACCTGCGTCACATTTGGTAAGCGTAGAATTTGATCGCGTACTGTTTCTGCGTATTCACGGGTTTCTTTTTCGCCGTAATCACTTGATACGGTAACCGCGATAACTTCGCGAATTCGCTCCGCAAGCGCGACTATTGGCTTTTCAGCATCGGCTGGAAAGGTATTAATTGCATCTACACGACTTTTAATATCAGCTAAAAGCTCACGCGGGTCGTAGCCCGTTTCAACTTCAATTGTTACAGAGCCTGAGCCTTCAGAAGAGCGGCTAAATATTTGCTTAATACCTTCTAAATCTTGTACGGCTTCTTCTATACGAATTGTTACACCTTGCTCTACATCCTCTGGTGTTGAACCGCGCAAACTTACGTTCACGCTTATCATGTCGGTTTCGAATGAAGGGAATACTTCAAGCGGTATTTTAGTCGATAAACTAAAAAGCCCCGACAGCAGCAGTGTTACTAGCAATAAGTTAGCAGCAACATGGTTTTTGGCAAACCAAGCTATCATGGCTTATCTCCTTGCTTTGCTGGACGGCGTTTTTTTAACTCTTCAACACTAATACCAAGCTCTTTTGCTTTTTGTTCAAGCTGCTCTGGAGTCGGGCGCTTTCCTTTACCTTGCCCATTCGCTCCACGGCTTTTAGGTTGATCTGCGCTTTGTTCACCTAAAATACTTACTTGAGTTCCTGAACTTACTTGACCAAGTGGAGTAATAACAAGCTTATCATTTGCGTTTAAACCGGTTTTTATCATCGCCTGAGTCGCATTTTGCCAAGCTAGTGTGATGTCTTTGCGCTTAAGTACGCCATCTTCAACAATGTAAACGTACGTTCCTTGATAAATTGTACTGTTAGGAATTATAAGTGCGTTAGATACTGTTCTGCCGGTAATTTGCGCTTTTATATACTGCCCAATTTTTATTGGGTACTGGTTATTTGCTGTTGCTTTATACGGGTCATTAATTTTAGCAACTACATAAAGCTGCTGTGCGCCTTCATCTATAGCACCTTCTGTGCGTGCTAATTGCCCTTGCCACGTTTGCTCACCTACTAAGTCAGAAGTAAATTTAACAATTGAACCCGCTTGGTTTTTAGCACCATCGCGATACTGCTCTGGTAAATTTACAAATGGGAGATCTTTATTTTTAATTGGTAAGCGAATCTCAACGCTATCGATTGCGTAAATGGTAGCTAACTGTGTGTTGTTAGTAACAACTTGCCCTAAATCAACACTGCGGCTAAGTATACGTCCCGCATATGGTGCCGTTACTTTAGTGCGCTCTAAATCAAGCATCGCTTTTTCAAGTGCAGCCTGAGCCGATAAAACCTCAGCTTCAGCGGCTGCTAGTTGTGGCTCACGTAGTACTAAGCTGCTTGCCTGATTTGAGCCGCCAAGGCGTTTCCAATCGGTAATAGCTTGTTGCCCACGCGCTTTTTCTTCTAGTAAACCTTGCTCTGCGGTTAATAAATTGGCTTGAGCAGATTTAACTTCAGCCTGATGATCTCTGTCATCTAGTTTTAAAAGTACATCGCCTTTTTCAAAAAAACCGCCTTCTCTAAAGTCATCACTTACTTCAATTATTTGTCCAGATGCCTGAGCCACTAACAAACTTTGTGTACGTGGTTTTACCGTACCGTAGCTGTCTATCATAACTTGATAATTTTGTGGTTTTAGCTCAAGCGCAGCCACACTTATTGATGCCTTAGGAGGTGCCCCAAAGCGTTTAGCCTCTGGTGGATTCCCCTTAATAAACATAACAATTAAAATTGTGGCAACAATAACCACCGCTGGAATAATAATTTTTGCTGTTTTAGTTTTCATCGTTATTGCTCTTTAGTTCACTTGAGGGCTTTGCAAAATCACCACCAAGGGCAATGTGTAAGTTAATTCTATTGGCTATTAATTGGTTTTTAATATCGATTAAGGAGCTTTGCGCATCGAAAGAGCGATCTTGGGCATCAAGCACAGTTGTATAAGTCACCAAGCCACTTTGATACTGCTCAAACGACAATTGCTCTGCAGCAAGTGCGTTTTCTTGTGCCTCTAATGTGCTTGTATATTGAGCTTTGAGAGACTGCTGCTGCGAAATTGCATTTTCAACATCACCAAATGCGTCATAAAGCGTTTGTAAATAAAGCTGCTCTTGCTTTTGAGTATTAAGACGCGCTATCTCTTCGTTGGCTTTTAAGCGCCCTCCTTCAAAAAGTGGCGCTGAAATACTACCTAATAAAGACCATGCAAGGCTTGATGGAGAAAACAAGTCGCTTACTCTGTCGGTGCTATCGCTTAATGAAGCAGTTAAATCTAAACTTGGAAAGCGTTGTTTGTGCGCATATGCCAATGATGCATCGGCTGCTAAAAGCTCATACCAACTTGCACGTAGAGTAGGTTTTCGCGTAATAAGTTCAGAAGGTAATCCTAGAGGAATATCGGTATTAATAACAGGTAAGTCACTACTAGCAGTAATAGCGCCTTTTGGGTATTCACCAAGTAAACGCTCAAGTGAACGTGCTGACGCCGATAAACTCGCTGTTTGAGTGGCAATGCGAGAGCGTTCATTATTAAGCTCATTACGCGCTAAATACACATCGAGCGCTTCGTTTATGCCTTGGCGATAGCCAGCTTCAATAATATCGAGATTTTGTTGTGAGTTGGCTTCGCGACGTTTAAATAAATCCAGTAATTGCTGCGCCGTAACCACATCAAACCAACCTGTTACCACATCAGCAACAAGTTGCTGTTTAGCTTGCTCAAACCGTGCCTGCTGAGCTAAATAGTTAAGATTAGCTTCGCGCTTGGCGTCAGAGAGCTTACCCCATAAATCAACCTCGTAAGTTAAGTTTAAACTAGCTGAGCTTGCGTTGTCGTAACTTACAGGGCGGTTGTCTTTACTACGGCTTGTACGTGTTGATAAATCGAGGCTTGGCCAAAGTGCAGCGCCCGAGACTATAAGTTGCTGCTTTTGAATTTCAACATCATAACTCGTTTGCAAAAGCTGTTGGTTATTTTTAAGTGCTTGTTGTACAAATTTATTAAGCGTAGGATTTTGTAATTGTGTAAGCCATTGCTCTTGTACTTTTAACACTGAGCTTGATGCTTCTTGCTGCCATTGCTGAGGCATATTATTAGGCGCTTGCATGCGCTGCGACGAGTTCAAATCACTCGCACAGCCGCTGAGCAGCATCACACTAATTGCCAGTAGGGTTGGCTTGCATTGCCAAATCATAATTAAACCTAAATTACTGCTATTTATGAGGTTAATTCAAGCACTTTGGCAAATTTTGCTCAACCTACTTTACATAACATTACATAGCTAGCGATGAACTAACATAATAGCCAGTTATACGGTAAAAATGAGCAAATGATCAGCAATTTTTAATACTAAAATTAACTTTTTGTAATGTGTTTAAGAGATTAAATATACAAAAACAAAAAAGCCCCGCTATAAGCGAGGCTTTAAATAAATGTACCGACTAACCGAGTCGAGCGGGTAACTTATACAGACTACTGATTGCAAGTCAGTTGCTTTGCTCTTAACTATGGGTATTTTTAATTCTCAAGTTGAAAACAAAAAAGCCTCGCTATAAGCGAGGCTTTTAAATAAATGGTGCCGACTAACAAAGTCGAGCGGGTAACTTATACAGACCACTGATTACAAGTCAGTTGCTTTAAGTTACCTAAATAAATGGTGCCGACTAACAAAGTCGAGCGGGTAACTTATACAGACCACTGATTACAAGTCAGTTGCTTTAAGTTACCTAAATAAATGGTGCCGACTAACCGAGTCGAACGGTTGACCTACTGATTACAAGTCAGTTGCTCTACCAGCTGAGCTAAGTCGGCACACAAAACTGTGTGCTAAGGCACGTTCAATTTTAAAGATTGAGAACTTTTATAAAGCACTTAAAATAAAAAAACCTTGCATAAGCAAGGCTTTTCAATAAATGGTGCCTCGACGCGGAATCGAACCACGGACACGAGGATTTTCAATCCTCTGCTCTACCGACTGAGCTATCGAGGCACATAAACTGTGCTAGTTAACTAAATTTTCTAAGTTAACTTTTTACTAAACTAGTTTAGTAAATAAATGGTGCCGACTAACCGAGTCGAACGGTTGACCTACTGATTACAAGTCAGTTGCTCTACCAGCTGAGCTAAGTCGGCACACAAAACTGTGTGCTAAGGCACGTTCAATTTTAAAGATT